>JAJYWM010000085.1 GCA_021791455.1 bacterium
TCTATCGTTGATGCTGCTGACCCAGACCGGATCGGACCTCACGCAGAGCGCCTTCGGCGAGGTAGTGGCGGTCAACGCGGCCACGGTCTTGCTGGGAAGCCAGCATGAGGTCGGTGCGCGCCGACTGCAACAGGCATTCGGCCTCGATGAGCGGGATCGGCTATGGCTTCAACAGGCCGGACGCGGTGACTTCCTCATGGTCAGCGGAACCAGAAGAACCCCACTCTGCGTTGAAGCTCCGCCAGAGTACCAGGCATGGCTCGCGGCCACCGACCCGCCCCGGTGACGGCAGGCGCGCCGCACTGTCCGAACGCGCCTTCTCGGCCGGGGTTGCGGGACCGGACCGGACCGGGAGCAGTGGGTCGGTGTGACGGCCGCCTCGGCCCCTGGGGGGGTTGGTTCATGATTTCTGTCAAGCCGCGATCGGGCTTAGAATCGTCGGATGGCCCGGGTCGTCTTCTACCGGCTGCTCAACGCCGGACGTGCCAGCGCTGATGACTGGAGGGAAGGCGTGGCCACCATGGCCTCCTCTCGCAGCTGGCGATGTGAGCCGATGTGGCTCGCAACCGACAGCTCCAAGGGCATCTTTGAGTCCGAGTACCTGAGGCATCTTCGACGGGAGAGCGCGGCCCCATTGGTCGGAGCCGGCTTCGTGAAGCTTGCGGGCGATGAGACGGATGCGCTCGCCGTCTCCTTCAGCCTGCTCCACATGACCGCCGAACTGGGTGGCAAGGTGGTCCTGACTGATCCCGAGAACCCCATTCACAAACAGAGGGTCTTGGAGCTCATCGAAGGGAGGGTCACAGGAACCCGCTCGATCGACGAGGTCATGGTGTCCGGGCCCATTTTCAAGCGCCTTCCGGCGGCTACGATCACCTTCTACCCACCCCGTTACCAGGCGCGCACCATGCCCGGTCCGTCAGGCCCACCCGGGCGGTGGCGGTTCTCCCTGCAGGGGCTGCAGGCCGAGGCCAGCGGATTCCTGGAGGCTGAGGCCGAGGCGATGAGGATATATCGCGGACTGCAGGCGATCGGCTGAGCCTTGCGAGCCGTCATCCAGCTGGTCCTTCAAGCCCGGGTCACGGTGTCCGACCAACCGATTGCCGAGATTGGCTCCGGACTTCTGATCTACCTCGGCATCGCGCCGCAAGACCAGGTGGGCACGGCCCGAAGATTCGCCTCTCGGGTGGCCAGCATGCGGATATTCCCGGACGAGGGGCGCCGGATGAACCGCTCCCTGCTGGAGGTCGGCGGAGCGGCTCTGGTCGTCAGTCAGTTCACCCTCTTCGGCGATCTTAGGAGGGGCCATCGCCCCTCCTTCGTCTCCGCCGCAAGCCCCGAGCCGGGGCGGTCTCTCTGTGGATCGTTTGCCAAGGAGCTACGCTCTCTCGGCGTCGAGTGCGTGAGGGAGGGAAGCTTCGGAGCGCACATGCTCGTTGAGGCAACCAATGACGGCCCGGTGACCATCGTCGCCAGTTTGGACGAGCCGCCCTGGGAGGCTGCCTGCGGCTGAGCCGGCGCGCGGACCAGCACGACACCTCGCCCGACCCAGAGTCCCCGATGGCTTCGCGGCGCACCGCGAGCCCCCCCCGAGCGGACAAAGGGGGTGCCGTGCTCTTGACCAAATCCTGTCTGAAAGTTGACTCACCCTCCGGCCGAGCCCGGAGAATCGGGCGGCTCCCCCGGAGCTGCCATTCGCTGCTCGGTGAGGCTCGGGACCGGACCTCGCGGGGACTCCAACCCAGCCCGAGCGGCAGCGTCCGAGCCGGAGCCCGGGCCAGCAGAAGGGGCATTTGTGGCTGAGCTGAACTCGCTTCTAAACTCCTGGGTTGTCCTGGGGCAGGAGCTCATCGGCAGCCTGGGCACCCTGGCGTTCGTGTGCGCGTTCGTATGGCGCGTCGTGGCCCCCAGCCCTCACAGCGCGATGGAGGCCCAGCGCTGGTTGGGTCGTATCGCAATCGGCACCTTGGGCGTCGAGCTCGCCGGTGTGCTGACCCACGTACTCCTCTCCGCAGTCCCCCACGCCCTGGGCTGATCGGCTTGGCGGGGGCGCTGCTTACTCCGCCCAGCTTTCAGTTGAACCCGCTCCAGCTCCTGGAGTCTCTGTTCAGTTCAGCCCTGGGGCAGTTTGTGCAGACGGCAAGGGCCGGGCTCGACACTGATCTTGGCCAATACCTGTTCTCCACCCATGACGTGGCGGGGGGCGGCGCCAGCCGGCCGTTCACGGACACCCCCGGCGTGGCGCCCATGAATCACCTGCTCGCGCTTGCGGCCGCCTCACTGGTGCTGGCCGTCCTGCTGTACAGCTCTTTGCGCACGGTTAGCGCAGCGGGTGGCGGCCCCCATCATCACCTTCAGGTGGTTCTTCCGCGCGCGATGGTGGGCCTGGCGATGGGGATCTTCTCGCTGCCACTGATCCAGCAGATGATCGACCTCAACAACGCTCTCTGCGCGGTGGTGGTCGGGGGCGCCGCGCTCAATCTCGGGGCGCTCCCCTGGAGCAGCCCTCTCAGCGGGTCGTCGGTAGCCTCCGCGTCCAACAACCTGTTCTTGCTGGCGTTCGCCGCGGCGCTGGTGGTGGGTTTGGTCATACTCGCGCTGGCCTATGTCGTGCGGTATACGTTGTTGGCGGTCCTGTGCGCCAGCGCCCCGCTGGCCGCCATCGCCTGGATCCTGCCCGAGACCCGGGGGTTCTCAAGGCAGTGGAGCCGGCTGTTGACGGTCTCGCTATTCATGCAGTTCGGGCAGCTCCTGGTGCTGCGCGTCGCCACGACGCTGGCCTTTGCCAAGGGCGGTGGCCTGGCGGGGATGCTGTTCGCCTTTGCCTGCCTCTACCTGATGCTGCGGGTACCGGGAGCGCTCAACGTCGCCGCCCACTACGAGGCAAGCTTCGAGACTATGGGACGTCGCTGGAGCAGAGCCCTCAGGCATCTGGGGATAGACGCGGCCTGACGCGGCCTCAGGCACCCTCCTCTTGGGTCACAGGGTGACGTGGACCTCCTTGAGTGGCGTCTGCAGGGCCGCTTCCAACTCCTCAAAGGCGGGGTGGTCACGCAGGCTCGACCTTTGATCAAGGTCACCAAACGTCACCTCCATCTGCCCTCGGGGCAGGTCTGGGCTCCAGTTGAGCTCCAGCACGCTGAACTCAAACCCACAGTGCGGACAGACCGCCTGGTGAGGGTCGAGGCCGGGAAACCTCAAGCGGAAGAACTCGACCCCACCACCACAGCCGGGACACTGGGCTGCGTAGCCGGTGACCGGGTCAGACTGGAAGCCCTGCGGCCCCGGATCCGGGTAGCAGCGCCAGATGCCGGCTTCCACCCGCACCTCCCCCCGGGATGCGGCTGTTATCAGGGGAACTCGGCCGAGTTGCCGACGCATGAGGTGCCTGGAGAATTCCGGCCCGGGGCCGAGACCGCCAGCTGCGGTTTCCCGGGCCAGACCGTGGTGAAGCAGAACGGCCCTGGCTGACAGCTGTGCGGCCCTCGAAGGCAGAAATCCAGGGTCCGCGGCCAGCAGGTGGAGCCAGGTGCGGTTTGGATGTGGCCCGGTCCCGTGATCGGGTCGAGTGATGGCGTTCAGCATCCAGAGATCGTAGCCGACCCTGCACTGCCGTTCCGAGGGACTGGAAGAGTTGGTGTTCAAGCAGAGATTCAAGACGGGGTTGGCGCTGGTCGGCGGCTGTGCAGCGCTCTCGATCGTGGCTCCACCCCTGACAGGCCTGCTCAACGCCATCGGCTCGCTCACCCTGCTGGCTCTGGCAGGGTACGCCGCCTACAGGGGGTGGGCGTTCATGGAGTCGGTCGTGGAGGCCTCGAGACGGCCCGCCACGGTGCGGCGCAACCTCGCCTCCGAACCCAGGCGAGAGCCTCAGCGGACCCGGGACCGTGAAGAGCCGGCCCTTGACGCCCCTGAAGCGGGGCGACGCGGATCACCATCGCCAAGGCGCTTCCGGGTCGCGTCACCGCCCGAAATCCACGAGGGAGCTCCCCGGCTCCCGATCACGGGCCGGCAAGGCGCTGCCGAAGTTGCAGGTAGGCGCGTTCCAGGAGTCGCACCGGGTCCTCGTTGGTTTGCTCGTCGCGCAAAGGAGCGCCAAGCCGAACGCTGAGCGCCGCCACCAGGTCGGACGCCACCCTTCGCCTGGTCTCATTCGACAGGCCGCGGCGACTAAGGAACTCCTGCATCAGGTCCAATTCGAACCGGCCGCCGCGTTCCAGGGCCATGATGGGTGGGCCCGGGTTGCCAGCCGTACTGACCACCCCCACCAGGGGCGAGACCTCGAAAGGGCTGAGACGCCCAAGTCCGTGATCGTGGACCACCACGGTGCCGGCGGCAAGATCCCCGAGACGGCGCGGCTGGCGGCCCAGAAACATCGATACCACGCCAACCCCGTAGAGAAGCGGCAGGAAGTCGAGGATTCGCACCAGGTTGCGGACCAGGGAGTCTCCGAGGCCGACGGGGACACCGCTGAGGTCGACTACCCGCAGACCGAAGATGATCTTGCCGGCCGACCTCCCAGCGGTCGCGACCTCGAACGCCACGTAATAGACGACCGGGGTGACGGAGGCTACGACAACGACCAGGATGAGGAGGGGGCCAACGGCGCCGGCCCCCGGGGAGACGGCATTGAGCGCCAGGGCCCCGAAGACCAGGGCAAGCACGATGATTACGATGATGATTGAGTCCACCAGCGCAGCCAGCCCGCGGGATCCGATGCCGGCCACCGGTTGGGAGAGGATCATGCTCTCCGGGGTCCTGTATCCGAACTCCTGTTGCACCCTGGATCGGGATGTTAGTCGTGTTGGCGACCGAGCAAAGAAGGCGTGCCCTGGTTGAAGTCACTGGAACAGTTCGTCGAGGGCCAGAAGAGTAGCTGGGATGAGCTCGTAGGGTTGAGTCGAAGGCTCAGAGGGCGTCGGGCACAAGCGGCGTCGGCTGAGGAGATCGACCGGCTGACCAGCCTGATTCGGGAGGTGAGCGGCGACCTCGCCACCGCGCGGCGAGACTATCCGCAGTCGGATCTGCCGCAACACCTGCAGTCACTGCTGACCAGCGCCCAGCCTCTGCTCTACCGCCGCTCCAGCCCTGGCCTTAAGGGCCTGCCTCAGTTCTTTTCCCGCGGCCTCCCCCGGCGCTTCCGCCAACTGGGACCCTACACAGCCGCGGCCGGCCTGTGCTTGCTCACCGGAGCGGCGGCGGGCTGGGCGGCCGTCGCGCTGCGGCCGAATCTGGTGGGACTCTTACCGGCTGGCTACCAGGCCAGCTTGGCATCGCGGCACCTCGGCAACCCGCTGGCGCTGAGCGGCCAGTTTGGGTCCCAACTGTCGGCGTTCATCATTCAAAACAACATCCGGGTGGCGGCTCTGGCCTGCGTGCTGGGCCTGTTGCTGGGAGTCCCGACCGTGGCCCTGCTCCTGGAGAACGGCTTCATGTTGGGAGTTCTCGCCAGCGCCAGCCACAGCGCCGGCCTCGACCTCCAGTTTTGGGCGCTGATAGTCCCCCATGGGGTCATCGAGCTGACCGTGATCTGCACCGCCGCAGGGGCTGGGCTGAGCCTCGGCGACGCCGTCCTCAGGCCGGGGCTCCAGTCAAGAAGCACCTCGGTGATCGCGGCGGCGAGGCCCGCGGTGGAACTGGCTTTAGGCGCGGCCTGCCTCCTGGTGGTGGCCGGGCTCATCGAGGGATTCGTCACCCCCTCTGGAATTCCCCCGCAGGTCAAGCTGCTGGTGGGGCTGGTGACCGGGGTCGCTCTATACTCCTGGCTCCTGCTCGGAGGACGCGGCGGGCCCGCGCGCGGCAACGATCTGATAGGGGAGCGCGGGGCCACCTTCCGGGGACTGGTACGATCAGATTGATGGAGGTGGTGAAAATCACCCCTCGGGGCTACTGCCACGGGGTGGTGGAGGCGATCCGCGCGCTGAGGATCGCCGCCGAAGAGCACCCGGACGAGCCGGTGGCGATGCTGGGCTACCTGGTTCACAACGAGCATGTGACCCGGGAGTTCGCCGACCGAGGAGTGCGCCTGGTGGATGCACCATCACGCCTTGAGGCCCTCGACCTGGTGAACAGCGGAACCGTGGTACTGACCGCTCATGGCGTGTCGCCGGAGGTGAAGGAGCGGGCTCTGGCCAAGGGGCTGAACGTCGTCGATGCCACCTGCACCGATGTGATCCGGACCCACGACCTGGTCCGGCGCCTCAGCGCCGAGGGGTACGAGATCGTATACATTGGCCGTGCTGGCCACCCCGAGCCTGAGGGCGTCATGGGCGAGGCGCCTAAAGCGCTGCATCTGGTGGAGACGGTGGAGGATGTGGACCGTCTCGAGCCGGCCTCCGACAGGCTGGCGGTCACCACCCAGACGACCCTGTCTGTGTGGGACACCCAGGCCATCATCGCGCGACTCAGGGAACGATTCCCGACCATCGAGGTTCACAACGAGATCTGCAATGCTACCCAGGAGCGCCAGCAAGCGGCCGTGGAGGTGGCGGCCTCCTGTGATGCGGTGGTGGTGGTTGGAAGCTCTCGGAGCAGCAACACCCTGAGGTTGGTGCAGGTGGTCAGGGACCTGGCTCACCGCCCGGCCTACCTGGTGGACACGGCGGAGGACCTCCGCCCCGAGTGGTTCGAGGGGGTGGAGAGGGTGGGGGTCACGTCGGGCGCCTCCACGCCTTCTCCCATAACCAGACGGGTCATACAGACCCTGGAGGCAATGGGAGCATCCGACAGGAGTTCCGCTACAGAAGTCCCCGTCCCTTGATCTCGAGGTAGCGATTCAGAAGAGCTGGCCCGATGCCGTTGGGGCCACTGTCCACACTGAGGATCCCAAGCGCGCTGAGGCGCATGATGGCGGTGTCCCGCTCTGCCAGGATCCTGAGCGCGGCGGCTTTGCGGAAGAGCGCCCGGTCGTCGGTGGGAGCCTGGCCGCGGGCGGCTTCCAGAGCGGGATCGCGCTGGGTCACCACCACCGGAAGGTGGCGCGGCCTGAGCGCGGCGACGGCCTCGGCGAGTTCCTCGGCAACCCTCGGGTCCGCGAGATCGGTGAAGACGACGACCAGGGCGCGGGGACCCTGGCGCCTCTTGAGCTGGGCGACCAGGAGCGCCCAGTCAGGGTCGACCAGCTCAGGGCTGATCGAGAACAGGCCGTCCAAGATGCGAGCGTAGTGGCTGCGGCCGGCCCGCATGGGCACCACGGCGGCTCGCTCACCGCTGACGGTAACCGCTCCCACACGGTCCCCTCGAAAGAGGGCCACCCAGGCCAGCAGCAGAGCGGCTGAGAGGGCGCTGTCCAACTTTGTCGAGGTCCCAGAGCCACCCGCCATCATGCGTCCGCTGTCGAGGACCAGCCAGATCGGCCGGGAACGTTCGGGCTCAAAAAGGCTGGTCATGGGCCGCGCCATGCGCGCTGTCGCCCGCCAGTTTAGATGGCGCTGGTCGTCACCCACGGCGTACTCACGGACGCCGGCGAACTCGTGTCCCTCCCCGAAGCGCCGCCAGCTGCGAAGCCCCATCTCCTGCAGTGCGCCGCGACGGACCAGCCCCTCGAAGCGCCCTATCGCCGCCAGCGCCGGGTAGACGGGAACCACCTCGAAGGCGGGGAGGGCCACCTGACGGCGCCACAGGCCCAGGGGCCCTGAGGTGCGCACCACGATTCTGCCGAACTGAAAATGCCCGCGCCGGGTGGGCCGCGCGGAGTACTCCTGCTCCTGGACCCGCTCGGGCTCGAGGTTGAACCTGAGGATCTGAGGCCGGCACACGATCTCGAAGGGCGTCTCGTCACGGGCCTCCACGGCACGGGCGCCCCGGGCTCGGACGAGGAATCTCACGGAGATTCGGTTTTCGGAGTCGAGGGCAAGAGCTGGTGGGTGGTGGCGGCTCACCTCCCAATCACCTGGGCCGGGGGCCAGCCCCCAGTCCAGGGCGCAGGCCAGTGCCCATAGAAGAAGGAGGGCGAGGCCAGCTGGCACCAAAATTCCCTGGGCGGCCCCGGCCAGGGTGACGGCCAAGCATGCAAGTCCCGCCACGAGGGCTCGTGCGGTCACCGGCTCAGCGCGGCACCGGAACCCGGCTCAGGATGCGCTCTATCGCCTCGCGCTCCCCGATCCCCTGCATCTCGGCCTCAGGCCGGCGCTGCACCCTGTGCCGGAGCACGGGCAAGCAGAGCTCCTTGACGTCGTCGGGCTCGACGAAGTCCCGCCCGCAAGCGGCGGCTCGCGCCTTTGACAGACGCACCAAGGCGACCGTGGCCCTCGAACTGGCGCCCACCGCCAGCTCGGGAGCCTGGCGGGTGGCCTGGACAACCGCGACGAGATATGTCATGACCTCGTTGGAGATCGATACCGCCGCCACCTCCTCGCGGATCGCGGCCAGGGCCGAGGCTGTGATCAGCGGCTGGCCCAGGGCGGCATCGGGGAGGTGGGCATCGAATCCCCGGTCCACCATGTCGGCAAGTCGCCGCTCCCCCTCGGGACTCAGGTACCCGGTCTCGAGCTTGACCAAGAACCTGTCCAACTCCGCCTCCGGGAGCGGAAAGGTGCCCTCCAACTCGATCGGGTTCTGGGTGGCAAGCACGGTGAACCGACCCGGCAGTCGCCTCGGCAGCCCATCCAGGGTCACCTGGCGCTCCTCCATCGCCTCCAGGAGGGCTGATTGGGTCTTGGCCGGGCTGCGGTTGATCTCGTCGGCTAGCAGGATGTCGGTGAAGACCGGTCCCGGCCTGACCTCGAAGGAGGCCTTGGCCTGGTTGTAGATTACGGTGCCCACGATATCCGCCGGGAGCAGGTCCGGGGTGAACTGCACCCGAGCGAAGCGGGCATCGGCGAGCCGGGCCAGGGTCTTGGCCATGAGCGTCTTCGCCGTTCCCGGGAAGCCCTCCAGCAGGACGTGGCCGCCCACGATCATCGCCAGCAGGCAGAGCTCGAGATTATCGGTCGGACCCACCAGGACCCGAGATGCGGCGTCGAGGAATACCTGACGCGTGTTCGCCAGCGTGGTCATGCTCCGCTTGCCTCCTCGGAGCCTTCGGCGAAGCTCCCCGCAAATTCGTGCTCCAATAAGTCCGCCTCCTCGACCAGCTCTCGCAACTCTTGGAGTTTGACCTGCTCCCGGCTCGCCCGCTCCAGCCTGCCGGCAAGGGCCTCGATCCGCGGGTCCCGCGGCGTCGGCCCCCGGGCCCAGGTGCCCGGTCCGGTCCGGCCGCGGGAGAGAGCCAGCAGTTCTTCCAGGTAGCGGGAGGCGATCGCCCTCTGATCCCTGGTTTGAGCATAGAGGCGGGCGATCGCTTCCAGGTGATCCTCCGTGGTGCGAACGGAGACCAGCTCCGGGGGCGGCAGGGGCTTCCCCAGCCGCCGCCCGCTGGTGGCGAGAAACACCAGCAGGAGCAAGGCGCAGAGCACCGCGACCAGGCCCAGGGGGCTTTCCAGCAGCAGCGCCTCGACGCCATCCCCGATCGCATACCCGTGGTGGATCTCGTCGAAGGCCACTTCCCGGCCGGGGCTGAGCCGGAGGGCTGCTACGGCGAACCGAGCGTTGCCCGCCCGCTCCAGAAGCGAGTTGGAGAGGATGGACTCGGATGCCAATACGACCGCCTCGCCGCGTCCCACCGTCTCCACCTGGGCAAGTGGAGTTTCCTCGGGGCCCAGCAGGGGTAGCGCGGCGGGCCAGGAAGTCGCGACCGGATCCGCGGAGGAGGAATCGACCGCCATGGGTGCCACTCCGTTCAGAGGCAGGAGCTCGGGCCAGGAGCCTCCCCTCACCCGGCCCGCGGCGGTCAGATGGAGCATCCGCAGCAGCGGGGCGTCGACCGAGCGGGTGTGCAGGGCTAGGACCAGCGTGCCTCCCCTCTCCAGGAAGAGTCTCAGGCTTCTCAGCTGAGCCGGATCGAAGGGGGTGGAGGGAGCCGCCTCGACCAGGGTGAGGTCGGACCTGAGGGCGGCCCTGAATCCGGAGCCGCTGATCCGCTCCGGGTTGCCCCCAAGCTGCCCCACCAGGTGGTAGAGGGCCCAGGTTCCCAGCTTCCCGGTGGAGTAGCTGGAGGGATCCGAGTTGCTGACGCTTGGTCCCGGCGCCAGCAGGATGGTGAGAATCACTCCTAACAGCAGGACTCCTGCGGGCAGCGCCCATCCCCGCCACGATCGCCTCAAGGGTGGATCGTCCCGGCCGCGGCGCGGCACGCTCTGGTGAACTGGGAGCAACCGTCGGGGCCGGGGTCGCGGCCGCCATAGACGACGGCGTTGAACTGGCTTACCAATGGCCGCAGGCGCGGCTCGAGGTCGGCAACCCGCAGCGCGGCCCGGAGCAGCTCGGTGTTGGTCCACGCGGGGTCGACCGTGAGCACCCGTCGCGCGGTGGCACTGAGCAGGAGGGCCTGGAAGGCAAGCCGGACCGCCTCCCGGAAATCGCCACCGGCCTGTAGAAGTTCGGCTTGCGCAAAGAGGCTTTCCGGTCTCCTGCCGGGCCCCTGACCCAGATCCGCGAGCAGGGTCTCGTCGGGGGCCGCCTCACCCTTGGACCGCCGCAGAGCGAGCACCGTCAGCGCGCCCCCAAGGAGAAGAAGCACGACGGCCCCGATGATCCAGGTCAGGTTTCCTCCCAGACGGTAGAGGTCGTGGAGCAGGCCGAGGAGGAGGTTACCCAGATCCGCCGTAAGTGAGGGTCGGGAGCCCGAACTGTGGCCGAGATCCCGGAGTGGGGAGCTCGCGTAAACCGAGCGCACGCCCGCCTCCACGCTCCCCGCCCCGGGGTGTCGGGGTTGGCTGGCGACAGCCGCCATGAGCGCGGCGACGCGCTGCGCCGCGGAGTTACGCATCCCCTCCTGGACCAGGGTCTCGATGGCGGCGACGGCCGGGATTCTCGGGGCCACCTCGTTAAGATCCGCCAGGGCGAGCCGGCTGTCCCCTGCGAGAATGGCGGTGCGCGCGCCCGCCAGCAGGGTCGCGTCCTTTGGGGCCGCCGCCGCGACGCCCGTGATCTGGGTCGACAGCACGGCGCTGATGAGAAGTGCCGGGATCAGGCGGCCAAGCCTGAGCCGGGAGATCACGCCGAGCTCGGGCCCTGCGCCAACTGGCTGGAGAGGAGCTCTAGGTCGAACGCCTCCTTGCGGACTCTGAGGTCGAAGTAGAGCAGGGTCAATCCGCCGGCCAGGATCGGAGCCACCAGGACCCCGATTATCAGGCTGCCCAGGTCCCTTATCAGAATGCCGGCAGTGCTGTTGACCCCCACCAGCCCAGCGGGCACCCCGGCCACGATTCCCAGCACGATCGTGATCAACAGCTCGACCAAGAACAGTGAGATCAGGACCCCGAAGGCGCGCCCCGCATGGCCCGCAGTCAGGAACCAGCTGCGACGGATCGCCTCCCAGGGGCGGGCTCCCTCAAGGACCAGGACCGGGCTGGCCACCAGCAGCCGCACGTAGAGAAGCAGCCCGACCACCAGGGCAACCAGGCCGAGAAGAACCGCGATGGCTCCTCCGGCCGCGCCCAGCAGCGCCAGGAGGAGCACCACCAGGATGAGCAGGACCACCATCGCCCCGACCACGAAGCCGAGGAAGATCAGGCCCAGAAGAAACAGGGCCCCCCAACGCTTCACGGCAAATCGGTAGGCGGCGCCAGCCGTCGTCGGCCGCTCCAGGAACCTGTCCGATACCGCCTTGGTGAAGGCGGCGGTCTGGAGGGGCACCACCACCGCCACCGTCAGGATCAGCAGTATGGCCGCGACCCCGAGCCCGATCGCGGCGTCATGGATTGTGAGGTTGAGCTGGGCGTGACTCAGGGTGTGGCCGGCTGCCACCTTGGGAACCCGGCTCGGCTCGGTCAGGCTCAGCAGGTCGTCGACTATCTGGTAGGGCACCTGCAGCACGGCTACGATGGCGATGAAGAGAAGGAAATTGCGCCGGTACAGGCTGAACACAGTGTCCAGGAGCTCAGTCACGCGCAGTGGGCGTAGCCTGAGGGGCGGCGGAGGAGACTGCATCGCAGGAAGACTACACGAATGAGGTGTGATCGCTGCTATCGTCACGCGAGGTGCATGAACCCATGAGCAATCCTGTGCCGGGCGAGATCGTGAGCTCCGAGGCGGCGCCGTTGGGGGCGCGACGCCTGGGCGCGCTGGTCTTGGCCGGCCTGCCCCTCCTGATGCGCGTTGCCTGGTGGTGGTGGGCGCGCAGAACGGTCGCCAACCCGCAGACCCAGGAAGGGGGGGGCCTCTGGGAGCACACCGACCTGCGCCTGACCAAGCGGCCCCTCGGGCGCTGGAAGGTGAGGGTGGTCACGACCAGATGGACGGCGACCAGCACACCGCGGGATACTTCAGGGAATAGGGACTCTGGGCTTGGAGCCCTGGCCCACCTTTCAGTGCTGGGACTGGAGCGGGTCGTGCGATCCCGGCAAGCGGAGTCGGTCGAGGGGTTTCCCCGGCTCCCGTCCCACCAGAGGCGCAGCTAGGCCCTCCAGCGGGACGGCGCCGAGGGAACTGGTTGTCCACCTTTTCCACAGGCAACTGGGGATTACTTTGGATTCCCTGCGGGCGGGCGGCAACCCGATCCCCAGGGCCCCGGAGGGACTCCCCACCAGGATTTGGGTGGACCCGCTCCGCCCAATTTTGGAGTTACCAATATGTCACCGCCCTTGCACGGCCCGGTGAACACTGATATGGTCCGGGGCAGAGACACTCTTGATCTCGTCACTGCTTATGTCTCGTACCAAGCACCTGCGGTTCGTGCGCCTGATTGCCCAGTTGGGTTTGTTCAGTGTCGTCCTCGCCGCCGGATCCCTCTTCGCAACCAGTGACGTGGGCGCCACCAGTCTGGCTTCGCAGATAGCCCAGCTCCAGTCGCAGGAGGCGAACCTGCGGTCCCAGCTGGCCTCACTTCAGGGTCAGGCGTCTCAGGCTGACCAGCAAGCAGCCGCCACCCAGCAGCAGGTGGCCCAGGCTCAGGCCGAGCTGGCCCAGGAGCAACAGCAGTTGAACCGGGCGGACGCAGCACTCGCAACCACCAACGACCAGGTCGCCCGTACCCAGGCGCAGATCGTCGTCGACCGCGCCCAACTGGCGAGCCTGGTCACCCAGATGTATCAGCACGGGAGCTCCGACAATCTGAGCAGCGCCATCGCCAACAGCTCAGGGGTATCTCAGTTCGTCGACAACACCCTGCAACTCCAGACGGTCGGGCAGCAGTTCTCGGCGTTGACGAGCCACCTCCTCTCCGAGGAGAACTCTCTGCAATCCCTCAAGGCCTCCCAGACCCGCCAGCAGGAGCAGGTGTCCCAACTGGTGTCGAGCCTGCAGGCCAAGACCTCTCAGCTGCAGGCGGAGGAGGCCTCGTTCAACGCGGCGGCTTCGTCGCTCAGCGGCCAGGCGGGCCAGATCGCGACGGAGATTCAGAACATCGCGGGCCAGATCTCGACGCTCCAGTCCGAGGAGGTGGCGGTCACTGATTACGGCGGCTCGGCGGGAGCCGAGGAGGGGACGATCCTCAGCACCTCGGCCGCGCCCTCACCGCCGTACGCGACCCCTGGCGACCCATATCCGTGGGGACAGTGCACCTGGTACGTGGCGACCCAGACCTACGTGCCCTGGGCGCCGATGGGGAATGCCGACCAGTGGGTCGGGCTGGACATCCAATCCGGCGCATACTCGGTGGGGGCCACGCCAAGGGTCGGATCGATGGTGGTGTTCCGACCCGGGGGAGCCTACGACCCGTACTACGGCCATGTTGCCTGGGTTGTCCAGGTACTGGGCCCCGACAGCTTCGTGGTGCGCGAGGGCAACTTCCTAGGCCTGGGCGAGGTGGCGACCAGCGCGATCTACACGCTGCAGGGTGTGGAAGGCTTCATCTACGGTTAGGCCTTGACCACAACCACCGCGCTGCTGGACGACACTCACTCCTCGCCCCCCCAGACCCGGGCCAAGGCGAAGCGCCCCATGGTGATCTACCACGGCGACTGCCCGGACGGTTTCGGAGCAGCCTACGCCGCTTGGAAGCTCTACGGAGACGAGGCGGACTATCTGCCCGTCAACCACGGCGAGCCACCTCCCGACCTCAGGGGGCGGTCGGTTCTGGTCGCCGACTTCGCTTACGACCGCCAGACGACCGAGGCGCTGGCGGAGCAGGCGTCGAGCCTGGTGGTGCTGGATCATCATCGTTCCGCGGAGGCGGAGATCGGGGACCTTCCCCACTGCGTCTTCGACATGAACCGCAGCGGGGCGGTGATGGCGTGGGAGCATCTGCACCAGGACGCCCCCCCCCTGCTCCTGCAATACGTTCAGGACCGCGACCTGTGGCGCAATCAGCTACCCGAGAGCGACGAGGTGTCGGCCGCACTCAGGGCCAGGCCGTTCGACTTCCGGGTCTGGGACTCGCTGAATGTGGACCAGCTGCGGGCCGAGGGTCGCGTCCTGCTGGCGTATCAGAGGCGGATGATCGAGCGGATCGCGGCCCATGCCTGCGCGGTGGAGGTGGCCGGCATCAAGGTGCCGACGGTGAACAGCCCGGTGCTCCAGAGTGAACTGGGAGACCGCCTCGCCAAGGGGCATCCGTTCGCTGCCGTCTGGTGGCAGGGAGCGGGAGAGGTGGCGAGGTGGTCCCTGCGCTCGACGCCGGAGGGGCTGGACGTGAGCGTGATCGCGAGCCGGTTCGGCGGCGGTGGGCACCGCACCGCGGCCGGATTCAAGGGCCGGCCGCCGGTCGATGGCCGGGTTTCGCCACCCGAAGTTCCGTCCTAGGGGAGAGTTTCCGCCGGCAACGGCTCACCCTTTCCAAGCGGTGCCATCTGGCTGATGCCCAACCCGTCCTCCGGGTCCAGATCCAGCAGGAACTGACGACAGCGCTCCGCCTCGAGGCCCTCTCCGATAGCGTCGGAGGTCACCATCAGGAGGTGCAACGATCGAAGAAAGCCCCTGTTGCTGGGCGTGCTCCATCTCACCTGGCCGGTGCCTCCCCAGCCATTCTGGCGCAGCCGGTCCAGTCCACGGTGATAGCCAACTCGGGCGAAGGCGTACGCGGTGACGAATTCGCCACTCCGGTAGGTGGCCTGTCCCAACCTGGCCCAGCCGTCCAGGTAGGTGGGGTACCTTTGGCAGACCCGCTTCAGCAGGGCCACCAGCTCCTCGTTGTCAGAGCCATCCCGCAGGGCGCGTGCCAGTTCGACCTCGGCCTCCTCGCCCTCCGGGGGAAGTTCGGTGAGGTGGCGAGCCTGGATCTGGTGGCCGTGGGGCGCCATCGGCGCCGCCATGGGGACCGGCGCCAGCGGCGCCGAGGACTTGGGGTCAGGGGTCAAGGGGAAGCCCTCCTTAGCATCTGGTGACGTCCGGGCTTGGTACCCCGTAGCGGATTCGAACCGCTGATCTCCGCCTTGAGAGGGCGGTGTCCTGGGCCACTAGACGAACGGGGCGTCGGATCCCGGCGCACCGGGTTGACCATTGGCCAGTATAGGTGGGGAGCGATCGGGTTCCACCCGCCGGCGCCCGCCGAAGAGCTCGACCACCGCCTGAACCATGGCGGCGTGGCTCTGAACCTGGGGGTAGTTGCCAAGCAGCCGCGGCGGCTCGGGGATGGCGACCTCGGACAGCTGCCCGGCAGGACCAGCCAGCTCCACTATCGCCAGCAGCCGGCGGTGCGCCTCCGCCTGCCGCCCCAGGCGCGCCTCCGCGATCACCGCCCAAAGAGAGGGGAAGATGAAGGGAGCGCATGGTGATGGCATCCCGTCGCGCTCCGGGCGGTGTCGCGCCAGCAAGGGCCACTCCTCCAACTGCCCGGTGACGAAGTCCAGAGTGGCCGCAGCCGCCGGCTGGGATGGGTCGATGAAGGCGGTCAGGTAGGCGGCCAGGGTGGCGGAGTCGGCGGATTGGTCATCGAAGGCCATCTTTAGCGCTCCGCCGGTGATCGTGCCCAGGCTTCGCACCGCCGCTTGGAGCGCGGACCTGGCCTCCTCCCAGGAGTTGGCCGCGGGACTGGCGATCCGGCCCCTTCGAGCCAGGCGAAGACCGCAGTCGAGCGCGGCCCATGCCATGACCTTGCTGTGGAGGTAGTGTTGAGGCGCACCTCGAACTTCCCAGATGCCGTGGTCAGGCTCAGCCCAGCGCCGAGCCGCCTCGCAGGCGAGATCGGGTGCCAGGTGGAGGAGCTCGGGGGGGCACGCGGCGGCGGAGTCGATCTCCTCGATGAAGCGCAGGACCTCGCCCAGAGTGTCCACCTGGGCCTGACCCTCCGCGGCGTTGCCGATCCGCACCGTGCCTCCCTGATATCCCCGCAGGTGGCTCAGGACGTGCTCGGGCGGGAGCTCTCCACCGTCAAGCCGAGCCACCGGCCTGCCGGCACCCCGCTGGAGCCTCATCGCCAACCCGCGGGCGAGCCGGGATGCCTCCTCGAGGGCTCCAGCCATGACCAGGGCCATGCCGGCGTCGCAACAGTCTCGCAGCCAGGCGTAGCGATAGTCCCAGGAGCGATCGCTGCCGGGCCACTGGGGGATGGAGGTGAGGGGTGACGCGACCAGCAGGCCGCTCCCCCGATCCTGCAGCCCTCGAAGGGTCAAGAGGGAGCGGACCAGGGCCGACCAGGCCCATTGGGGCGCCCGTTGCCTGACCTCAGCGAGCGGCCCCCGGTGCGAGAGCCGGTCCAGCCAGGACTCGCTCTCGGCAGCGACCGCGGCCACGGCTCGCGCCAACGTCGCCTCCCTGCCCCCGCCGAGCAGTAGCTTGGCCATGGCGGTCGGCTCCCCGGCAGCCTCTGCCAGCTCCAGACAGACCCCCAGGTGGTCCCCGGAGATCTCGGTGACTGCCCCGTCCTCGAAGGGTCGCAGCGTCCCGGAGCTCGCCACCAGCAGAGGGCCGCCAGGGCCGTCGGCAAGGGCGGACGCGGGAAGGTGGGCGGTGCTGGCGGAAACCTTCCATCCTGGGTCTTTGGGTCCGGCCTTCAGCAACAGCCTAACTGGGGTGCCCGGCGGTCCCTCCACGGACCAGGCGACCGCGGATCCGCCCCTGCCGTCGTCGATCAGGGAGCAGCGGACGGTGCTGCCACCTGACCACCGGATCAAGAGCACATCGGAGTCGCCCTGCCAAGCGGCTGAGATGAGGTGCGCACCGAGCGGGCGGACGCCAACACTGCCGCCGCGCTCTGAGTCGAGGATGCCCGCCAACCGGAGTCGCGAGTCGAATCGGGGGGCACACCAGAAGTCGCATTCGCCCTCCGATGAGATCAGAGCGGCGGTCAGCCCGTCGCTCAAGCAGAAGTGAGAGGCGATCGGTTGGACGGAGGGATGGTCGCTCACTCCGCTCTAGGGTAGGCCTCGGCCCGGGGCCTCAGCCCGGGAACGATTGCAGCACGTCCCCGATCTGCGCGATCTTCTCCGCCCAGCTGGGGTCGGAAGCGTAGTCCACGTTCATTCCCGCCGGCGTGGGGCCGTTGTAAAAGGCGCCCGTCGCCACCTCTCCCGGCTGCCCCGGGTAGTTCGGGACCGAGTAGCCGGGCGGGGTCAGGTAGTTGACCCAGACGTACCAGGAGACGAAGCTGATGCAGGCCTGATCGCTGGGGAAGGAGGCCCCGTCCCCGAAGGGGTTGGCGTCGTAGGCCTGAAAGCCGAACAGGTTGTGCTTTTCCAAGTAGAGCTGAGACGTGCCCCATCCGGTCTCGAGGACCGCGTCGGCCACCAGGTAGATCGCGCTCACGTGATTGGTCGCTTGGGCGGTCATGAAGTACCCGGCATCGGCCTCCAACGGACTTCCCTGCAGGAACTGCTGGATCTGCCCGAGGGTTATGCCGCTCGGCTGGGTGAGATTGGTGGTGACCGAGAAGGGGCCAGAGCTGGGCGAAGGGCTGGGCGAGGGAGGTGGCGCGCTGGGGGTCACCGTGGGGGTCGGGGTGGCGGTGGGTGACGGCGATGGTGTGGGGCTGGCCGGCGTGGTCGCAGAGGCTGGCTTGGTGGCCTTGGGTGAACTGGTGGACTGCACCACGGGCTTGGGGGGAGGGGGTGGGTTGGCCGCCTCGAAGGCCGCCACGATCTCCTCAGCCTGCAGCCTCTTCTCGGTCACCACCGCCTGCTGCTGAGCCAGGACGAGCGTCTTCTGGTTGCGGCGCTCGGCTTGAAGGTTGGCCACCACCTGGTGGAGAGCCCCCCTCTCGGCGTCGGTCAACCGCGACAGGGTGATCTGAGTGTCGAGGGCCTGACTCAGGGAGTCGCTCGCCAGCACCTGGAGCAGGCCGTCCGGGCTCCCCGTGTACTCCGCCGAGATCAGCGAGGCGAGTTGGGCTCGCGCTCGCTGAACCTCGGCTCGTTCCTGGGCGAGCATCTTCCGTGCGGTCTGCACCTGGTTCAGCAGGAAGGTCTCCTTCACCCGGGCCTGTGCCACCAGCTGCTTCAGCGAGGTGACCGTGGAGTCGGTCGGGGACCCGCCCGTGCTGCCGGAGCTGGCGGCGGCAGAGTTCAAGCCGCTGGCGCCCAGGATTCCGAGCGCGGCGACAAGGCTGGCCATCAAGGCGAGCGCTGACCTCACGGTCCTCCCTTTCCCGTCCACGAGGCCACATTCTGCAAGCGCCCGCGCCCCAACGGGACCCATGTCGCAGCACCGCTACCAATTCGCGACCCGAGTCGCGCGAGTGTTCGCTGCGGAGCCGGGGGGCCTCGGGCTGTCCGGCATCAGCTTGCTTGACCCAGCCGCGAGGGGTCATGGTCCGACCCGATGAAGCTCTCCGTGACCCGGGCTAGGGCCCCTGGGCCCCGCCTCCGCGCCCGCCTTCCAAGCCGGTCGGGTCTGGAAGAGCCGATCGGTGTGATTGGTGGCCTGCCCTAGCCCGGGCAGGAGGCCCCCTGGGGCGTTATCAGCAGAGGCGCCGACGCCGCCTCCCCCGGGGCTCCGGCCAGAGCGACCATCCCGACTGGGATTGAGGCTGGAACCGTGACGTCCGGCTGAGCTTCGACATAGGTGTAGTCGGCAGCAGCCGGAATGTCCCCCGACGCCACCTCGGTCACACCTCCGGTGCACCGGTTGACCATGTCGAGCTGCCAGCTGACGGTGTCGGCCGGATGACTGCCCAGCTGAGCGGTCACGGTGAAGGTGCAACTTCCCGATCCGGTCGAGGGGCATCCCGAGGTCACCTGCACACTCTGGATGGGCGGGTTGCTGGTGGGACCCAGCAACGGTATCTCCCGCAGTGCCGGGGTTTGCGCCGGCGGGCTGGGCTGGGTGGCGCCGGGCGATGGTGACGCCCTCCCAGTCGATGGTGAGTGGGTGCCGCTTGGCCCCTGGTGCGATCGCGCGGACGTGGTCGACGGCGCCCCTCTATGAAGAAGGAGAGCGGAACCTCCACCTACCAGCAGGAGAAGGACGACGGCCACCGCCCCCAGGGCGACCCAGCGAGGCCGCGGGCCTCGGTTGAGGCTGGGAGGCGGGCTCGAGTCCGGGCGACCGTGGGGCGGGGACAACGGAACAGCCGGCCCTGGCGCTGCAGGCTCAGCTTCGGACGCCGGCCGGGGCGCGTCAAGCTGTGGCGCGACCGGTCTGGGGCCGGCCTCGGCGGGCCGCGCCGCGGGCCGGATCCACGGGCGCGGTGCCTCCGGGTGACGGTCCTGCGGTCGCTCCCCCGGCGCACCTTGCCGCCGGGGCGCGAGAATCGGCCGCTGAATGCCGACCGTCGCCTCGGCCAGGACCTGCCGCGCTGGCTCGGACGGCGTTAACCCGGGTCTGGCGGCTGCCCCTTTCGAAGGGGCCGACCCCCGATCCAGCTCCAGAAGCCTGGCTCCCAGTGCCTGCAGCTGGCCGCGCACCCTGCGCTTGGCTGAGGGATCGAGCTGGGCGCCCAGCGCATGCCGCCACGAGCCCAGCACCGAGGCGGCCGACCGCTCCCGCAGCTCCAATTCGGAGACCAGGCTTAGCAGCCTCTCCTGGACGGCCTCGGGAACCCCCTTCAGGCTGGAGACGGAGGCCTGGGTGAGAAGGGTCGCGGCCATAGCGGCCACCGCCCCCCTGTCCCCTCTTCCAGCCGCGGCAAAGGGGTCGGCCCCGGTGAACCGGACACGACCATCCGTACCCAGGACCGTCTGGGTCCAGCTCGGGTCCCCATGGGCCACGGCGGCCTGCTCCAGCGCGGCCACGGCGGCCAACAGGCCCTCCGCCACCACCGCTGCCTGATCGAAGGTGAGGGGGACGAGGCGGCGCAGGGTCGACAGGGTGACCCCGTCCGACGCCTCCTCGGCGACCACCAACCTGCCCCCCGAATATGCTGCCGCCAGGGGGCGGCGCAGGGCCAGGCCACTGACCCGGGCCAGAGCACCAAGCCTGGTCATGGCCTGCTGCAGCTGTTCATCGCCGATGACCGGCCAGGCCCGCAGACTCACGCTGCCACCCCCCGCCACAACCGCGTCGGTGGGGGCGGAGTCAAGCTCTTCGGGAACCGGAAGCTCGATCGGTTGACCGTTGCGAAACGAGATGAGCTGCATGTGCGTTCCTAGTCAGCGGGAGGCGTAGTGTTAGCAGAGCCGCCCGTCCTGGGGCGGCTGTTCAGGTGGTCAAATTGGGCTTGCTTTCCGCAGATTTTGGCATCGACCTGGGGACCGCAAACACCGTCGTGTGCCGCACCGACGGCACCATCCTCCTCAACGAGCCGTCGGTGATGCTGGTTTCCCTCGGACCGGACGGCACCCGCAAGCCGATACTCATCGGCCACCAGGCCCGCGAGCTCACCGGCCGGACCCCGGTAGGAATGGCCACGGTCAGGCCGATCAGGGATGGGGTCGTATCCGACCTCCAGTCCGCCAAGGGGTTCATCGTGGCGGTCATTCATGAGGTGACCCGCCGGCCCTGGGAGAGGTTCCGGCCCAGAGCCATCTGCGGAGTCCCGGCGGGAGCGACTGCGCTTGAGCGCCAGGCCCTGATCGAGGCCCTCGAAGAGGGTGGGATCGGCCGGGCCGACCTCATCCCGGAGCCGGTTGCGGGGGCGATCGGGTGCGGCATAGACCCCCTCGAGCCGCGGGCCCACATGGTGGTCGATGTCGGCGGCGGGACGGCAGAGGTGACCGCCATCTGTTTCGGCGGAGTGCTGGCCGCCAGCTCCTGCAGGATCGCGGGCGATGAGATGACCGCGGCCCTCAACCAGTACCTGCGCCAGGAGCACCACCTGATCGTCGGTGAGCTGACGGCGGAGGACATCAAGATCCGGCTGCGATCCTCCGGCGACGGAGCGGGACCGATAGTCGTCGAGGGGCGAGATGTGTTCTCGGGAAAGCCTCGGATGCAGACCCTGGATCCGGACGAGGCGGCCCTCGCCATCCGGCCCACGGTGGACGGAATAGTCGACGCGCTGGCCTTCGTGCTGGATCAGCTGCCACCCCAGGCGGTGGGCGACATCATGCAGACCGGGGTGCTGGCCTTTGGCGGAGGGTCGCTCCTCGAGGGATTCCAGGGGCACCTTCAGGAGGCCCTGGGCTTCACGGTCAGCATGGCGGAGCGCCCGCTGACCTGCGTCGCCGAGGGGGCCGCGAGGGCCCTGGCCATCCCCAGGGTGGTGGACGCCTTCAAGGGTGCTCCGCCGCAGTTCTGACCCCGCGACAGGCCCTCAATTCGAACCTGCCTGGCTGCTGATGCGAGCGGCCCGCGGGTCGAGGACGCGAGACGGCAGGCCGGCATGGGCGGCCGGGCCGGTGCCGGCGGCAACGCTGAGGCCGGCGCCGGCGCCGACGTCGGCGGCCGCGCGGGCGGCCGGAACGGCCGGGGTCGTTGGCGTGGGGGTGGTGGCCAGGGTCCCGGAGGCGGTCGAGACCGTGGCCATGATCTGCGACTCGTTGGCAAAGAAGTACTTGAGGATCTGCTCCACTGCCGGCTGATCGGTGTAGTACCCCTGGCCCCCTCCCCTGACCAGCATGCTGACCACGATCTGCGGGTCGGACATCGGCGCCATCGCTGTGAACCAGGCGTCAGGGCCGCCGTTGGGTGCCGTGGGGTCCTGAGCGGTCCCGGTCTTCCCCCCGGCGTCGACGTGGAGCCCGCTCAACATGCTGGCCGTGCCATCGGTCACCGCCAGCCGCATCCCGGCCCGAACCGGCCCCAGCTCCGAGGCCCAAGGCAGGGTGGTGGCAGCCGGCTGGGGGATTGACTTCAGGCTCTGGCTGCCAGCGCTGGTCTCGGCGATCCCAAGGTGTGGCACCACCTTCTTGCCGGTGCCGACCTCGGAGGTCCACACCGCATCCTGAATCGGGGTGGCGGTTACATATCCCTGCCCGATTCCCAAGATGACGGTGGAGCCCGGATACCAGGTCTCGCCGAGCTTGGCCACCGAGCTCGGCGTGCCCAGGTAGCCCGGGTCCTCGCCCGGGAGGTCGATCCCCGTTGGTTCACCCACCCCCATGATCTTGCCGGTGGAGATTATGTTCTGGGCTCCCAGCGCCACCGCAAGCTTGTAGAAGTAGACGTCGTTGGACCAGGCGATCGCCTCCGGCAGGTCCTGGGGCGGCAGCGTCTCCCAGTTGTGGTAGGTGTGCCCGTCATAGGTGAATGTGTACCCGGTGGGGATCACCTCGCTGGCGGGGATGCCGTTGTGGTAGACGTCAGCCGAAGAGACGACCAGCTTGAAGTTGGACCCCGGCGGCATCGCGGTCTGGGTCGCATGCTCCAGGAGGGGACTGCCCGGCTCGGAGAGCAGGGCCTCGATTGCCGAGCTGTCCCGGGGCGCCTCGAAGATGTTGTCGTTGTAGGCGGGCCAGCTGGCCATGGCCAGCACCTGCCCGGTCTGGGGATCCTCGACCACCACCGCCCCCTCGTCGCCCTTCTGGGACCCGGGGTAGGCGCCGGAGATGGCCTTCTGCAGCAGCTGGGTCGTGAGCTGCTGCAAATTCAGATCCAGGGCCGTGACCAGGGTCCCGCCGTTGCGCGCCGGGATGGTCTTTCCCCAGGCGACCGGAACGTCCTGAGAGTTGACCAGGATCGCCTGGGAGCCGTACTGGCCCATGAGCAGGGAGTTGTACTCCTCCTCGAGCCCGGCTTGGCCCAGCATCGCACCATTGGGAAGCAGCTTGCCAAGCTGCTTCTCCTGGGCCCTCGTCTCCACCCCGGTATAGCCGAGGATCGGACCCAGCAGTGATCCGTAGGGATAGCTGCGGCCCAAGGCCGGCTCCACGATCACGCCGGGCACAGTGGCGGCCTGGAGAAGCGTCGCCCGGACCATGGGCAGCTGCTGGGCCAGGGTGACCGTGAACCCGCCGTCAGTGGGCTCGGCCATCTCCTTGTCCAGCTGCTCTCTGGTCTGACCGAGCATCTGGGCCAGATTCCCCCAATCACGCTGAGGAACCAGCTGGGGCACGGCCACCACCTGGTCGGCAGCCGGGTCGGCGGCCAGGACCTGGCCGTGCCGGTCCTCGATCACACCCCGTTCCGGAGTCAGCGGTATGTACCTGGTGACCTCGTTGAGAGCCTCCTGGCGGTACTGCCCTCCCTTGAGCGACTGCAACTGGTAGGCATAGCCGCCGAGCAGGATGAGTCCCAGCGCCAGCGCCCCGGCGATGGTGCGCACCAGACGGGGCCGGCTGCGTAACCGGCTTGGGATCCGCCAGAGGGGGCGGCGCTCCACGTCCAAGCGCCCCGCCAGGATGAATCCGAAGGCCGCCATGTGGGCGATGGTCACGGTGCCGCCGTAGGCGAGGAAGGGGATCGGAACTCCAGCCAAGGGCAGCAGGCCCAGGTTTCCCCCGACGGAGAGCAGGACCTCCCCCCCGACCAGGACCGCCATGACTCCGGCTATGAGGGAGGCCTGCTGGGTCCTGGAGTGAGTGGCGGCGCTGACCAGCCGCCAGACGAGGATGATCACCGCGACTATCGCCAGCGCTCCCGTGACCAGACCGAACTGCTCCACCAGGCTGGCGAACGCCAGGTCGGTCTCCCGAGCGGGCAGGTACGAGGCGAGTAGGGAGCCGATGGACGAGTGCCCTATCCCGAGGAGGCCGCCGGAGGCGATGGCGATGTGGGACTGCAGGAGCGTGAAGCTGGACCCGGCGCCACTTGAGCCGCCGTTGAGATAACTGTGCAGGCGCGCCAGCTGATACGGCCGCAGCAGGTGGAGGCCGACTGGCAGGAAGACGAGGCCGGCCAGCAGGAGCCCCCCCAGAACCTTGAAACGCACCCTGCCCAGCACCATGGCCGCCGCCACGATGAGGCAGAGCAGGGCCGAGGTGCTGAGATCCGGCTCCAACAGGGTGAGGGCGATCGGGGGAACCGCCAGCGCCAGGGTCAGCCCCACGCGACGACGCTCCCTCCACTCACGGTGGGCCATGACCTCTGCCAGGACCAGCACCAGACCGAGCTCCGCCAGCTCCGACGGCTGGAGGACAAATGAGCCCAGGTCGATCCAGCGCTTGGCTCCATAGGCCTCCACACCATGGGCGGCAACACCCAGCAGGAGCAGCAGCGCGACCGCGTAGGCCAGCCGGCCGAGCCAGTTCCACCAGCGGCTGGGGGTGCGCCAGGCCCAAACCATTACCACCAGGCCCAGCGCCACCGAGAACGCTTGGTGCAGCGCCAGGGACCGGTCCCCGATGGCGACCAAGTTCATGATCCCGAGCACGCAGAGGATGAGGACGGCTCCGACCATGAGCGGGTCCAGAGCGGGAGTGGCGCTCTGAATCATCGGGCCAACCCGGGCCGCCTGGGCTAGAGGGTTCTGGCGCTGGCGCCGGAAAAGACGGGATCTGCCTTTGGGCATTGGGGGCATCCGACTGGAGGTTCTGACGTGGCGACGCGAAAAACCGACCCGAGCGCCCCCCTACGCCCGCCTCCTCCAACGTGGGCAGGATGCGCGACGTTTCGCCCGAGTCAATCGTGACACGAGGTGGGGGAAAACGCACACTCCGAACTGCCAACCGAAAGCGCCTACACTCCCTGCATGGCGGACTCCCCAAGCGCTCATATCGTGCTGGCCGAGGACGAGCCGATGATCGGGCGGATCCTGGACTTCAAGCTGGGCATGGAGGGGCACCGCGTGACCTGGGTCAGGACGGCGGCCGAGGCCGAGCGCCTGTGCCGCGACGAGACGGACCCGGTCGACCTGCTGCTGTGCGACGTGACCCTGGAGGAGGATGGACGCGCGCTCTGCCGCCGTCTGGTCGATTCGGGCCTCGCCCCGGCGGCGGGTGTGGTGCTGATGCCGGAGCAGAGGGACCCGGACGGAGAGCGGCTGGCCCTGCAGGCGGGTGCCCGGGCCGTCGTGGTCAAGCCGTTCAAGCCGACGATCGTCGCGGCCAAGATCAGGGGGTTGCTGGAGGCGGGTTAGTCGGGACGAGCCGCGCCAAGCTCGTGGAGGAGCTCGAAGCGGTAAATCCCGGTGTCATGGCCATCCGCCCACACCACCTTCAGGCCGTAGTTCCCGACCAAGGCGATGTCCGCCAGCTCATCTTCCCCCGGGTGAAGCTCAGGATCTCGCTCAAAGCGCCCCAGCGCCCCCAGCTCTCCTTTGCACTCGGCACAGGGACACGCCCGGCGCAGGTCGGTGAAGGGGATGCGCCCCGGCGCCCCGTCCTGCCACTCCACCAGAAGAGCGCGGCCGGGCTCGTCGTAGGCGAATCTGCTGGGGACCGGCCTTCCACCCTCCTGAGACACTTCGCCATCTTGAGGCAGCGCGCCCTCCTGGCGCAGCCGACGGTCCGCCGGGCTCGGAGCTGCCAGGCCTTCGGAAGCCGCAAGGTGTTGCGCGTGCCCGCCGCGGGCGGGGAGCCGTTATCCTGACCGCGGCGTGCCAAAACACAACGATTCGCCCCCAACCCATGTGCTGACCACCGACCCAGGCACGCCCACCGACCGCAACTTGGCGATGGAATTGGTCAGGGTGACCGAGGGGGCGGCGATGTCAGCCGCCCGGTTCATGGGTCGCGACGACAAGATCGCCGCCGACCGGGCCGCGGTCGAATCCATGCGCCGCAGCCTCTCATACGTGGACATGTCCGGAATCGTCAAGATCGGGGAGGGCGAGAAGGACCAAGCGCCGATGCTCTACATCGGTGAGCAGGTGGGCAACGGCAACCCGCCCGCGGTCGACGTCGCGGTGGATCCCATCGACGGGACACGGCTGGTGGCCCGGGGCCTCCCGGGAGGGATAGCAACGGTCGCCCTGGCCGATCGGGACAGTCTCCTGCAGACTCACTGCTTCTACATGGAGAAGCTGGTGGTGGGGCCGCGCGCCAAGGGGGCCATAGATCTGCGGCGCTCGGCCACTGAGAACCTGGCTCGGATCGCGGAGGCGGAGCAGCGCCATGTGGAGGACCTGACCGTGGTCGTGCTGGACCGGCCGCGCCATGAACGGCTACTGTCAGAGATCCGCCAGACGGGTGCTCGGGTGATGCTCATCACCGATGGGGACGTGGCGGCGGGGATCATGGCCGCGCTGCCGGAGCGAACTGGGATCGACGTGTTGATGGGGATAGGGGGGGCGACCGAGGCCGTCCTCACGGCCTGTGCGGTGCGCTGCATCGACGGCGACATCCAGTGCCGACTCGCGCCAAGGGACGCGGACGAGCTGGCCATGGTGAGGGCGGAGGGCTTCAACCCCGAGCACGTCCTGCAGGCGACAGAGCTCTCGGCCGGTCAGAACCTCTTCTTCGCCGCCACGGGCATCACGGATGGGGAGATGCTGGGCGGGGTCCGCTTCGCTGGTGAGCGGGTCGAGACCCACTCCGTCGTGATGCGGTCTTACAGCGGCACGATCCGCTGGATCGACGCCGTCCACGACCTGGCGAAGCTGAGAGCGCGTTCGCAGAGCTGATCCCTGCGGGGTCACATTCCGTGGGGCGCCTCCTCCAGGCGGAAGGCCCTCTCGGCGCCACAGCTCGGGCAGCTCAGCGGAGGTTCGAGCCCGCGCTGAGTTCCGCCACAGGCGGAACAGGCCCACTGATGCTGAGCGAAGAACGTGACCAGGTCGGTGCGCGAGATGAGCCCCACCAGCTTGCCGTGGCGGACCACGGGAAGGCGCCGGATCCTCTCTGTCATGAGCACGTCTGCCACCTCGGCCAGGGGCACGTCCTCCTCCACCGTCCTGGGTGTGGCGGTCATGATCTCGGCTGCTGTCGCACCCTTCTTGCGCACAACATCCATTTCGCTGACCACGCCGACCACACGCTGGTGGTCATCAACCACCGGCATGCCGGTTATGTGATTCCGGTGCAGCAGGCTGGCGACTTCGGCGACGGTTGTGTCCGGGCTCGTGGTGATCACCGCCTTGGTCATCATCGCGGCCACGGTCGCCCCGATCGGGTGGGCGCCGTCCAATTCGGCCATCTGATTGATCCTCCCAAAGTGATCCGGTGTGGACCGACGGCTGAGACCCTGCCGCCGGCCGCCTGCGGCAAGACTGTAGCGAATGAGGGCGAGCGGAGTCTGACGGAATTGCCCTGTTTGCGGTAACCTGCCGCCGTCACCTCCGAAGGGGGGCGAGATTGAGGAGGCCGCCATGAGCAGGACAGTCCACGCCGAAATCCCGAGCGCCAAGTCGATCCGCCGGGGCCCGACCCAGGCGGAGCTGCGCGCCTTCACGGCCGCGATGCCGACGGCCAGGCACACGGCCTACGACAACTACAACGTCCAGACCAAGGTCCTGGCGCGGAGCACCGAGTCCACCTACATTGTCACAGACGATCCAGGCTCCACCTCCAGCAAGACCATCACCAGGGCGGAGGGGCTGAGGGTCAAGGAGCTCCAGGAGCGGCACCTCCTCGACAGGGACGTCTTGGTGGTCGAGGGTTACATCGGCAATGACGAAGACTTTCGGTGCCCCGCGCGGCTGGTGATGGATAGGGCCTGGGCCAACATCGCAGGCATGCAGGACCACCTGCTGTTTCGGGATGAGACGGTGGGTGAGGACTTCGAACCCTGGTTCACAGTCATCTACACCCCCGGGCTCATTGCGGAGGGCTACCCCAAGGACCGGCTGATCGCGGTGGACCTTGAGGAGGGGGTGACCCGGGTCCTCAACTCGGACTACTTCGGAGAGTCGAAGAAGGGGCTCCTCAGGATGTGGAACCGCCTCGTGTACGAGCGTGGCGGACTGGCTCTCCATGCGGGCTGCAAGGTGATCCCCACCGCCAACGGTGAGCGCACCATACTCATCGTCGGGCTGTCGGGGACCGGCAAGACGACCACCACGTTCACCCGCCAGAACGACAGCAAGCCAGTTCAGGACGACTTCGTTGCCCTGATGCCGGGCGGGCGCGTCTACGGCACAGAGAATGGCTGCTTCGCGAAGACGTACGCGCTCAGCGCCGAGGATGAACCCACGATCCACGCCGCGGTCACCTCCCCGGTCGCCTACCTGGAGAACGTCTCCCAGCACGAGGCCGATGGACCCGTCGACTTCTTCGACGAGAGCTACACCCAGAATGGCAGGGCGGTGTTCCCCATGAGCGCTTTGGGCTGGTCCAGGGATGCCCGCGACGCGCCAGCGGTCTCCGCGCTCCTGATTCTCAACCGCAACGATGGGATAATTCCGGCCGTCGCCCGCCTCTCGGTGGATCAAGCGGCCGCGTACTTCATGCTCGGTGAGACCAAGGGGACGGCGGCGGGAGGTGCCGCGGAAGCCGGCAGGTCCCTGCGCGTGCCCGGCACCAATCCCTTCTTTCCCCTGCTCCATGCGCAGCAGGGCAACCGCTTCCTGGACCTGCACCGCAGCGGCCAGTTTGAGGTGTTCTTGCTCAACACGGGCGGCGTGGGAGGGGACGAGAAGGCGCCTCACGCCAAGAAGGTGAGGATCGCCGACTCCTCCGCGGTGGTCAAGGCGATCGCCGAGGGCACGATCACCTGGGAGATCGATCCCGACTTCTCCTACGAGGTGGCGACCCGGGTGCCGGGCGTTGACGACCCGGAACTGCTGAGGCCGCGGCTGCTCTACGAGCGCCAGGGCCGGATGGACGAGTACCGCTCCATCGTGAGCCGACTGGCGAAGGAGCGCCGGGAGTACCTGGAGAGCTTCCCCGGGCTCGATCCCCTCCTGCTGCAGGCGATGGAGCGGTGATGAGCGGTCTTCATCCTGGATCCTTGAGCGCCCTGGTCGTGATCGACGTGCAGAGGGGATTCGACGCCCCAGCCTGGGGCCAGCGCAACAACCTGTCCTGCGAGGACAATGTCGCCACCCTCATCTCAGCCTATCGCCGGGCCGGCCAGCGGACAGTGTTCGTGCGCCACGACTCACGGGCGGCGAATTCGCCGCTGGCACCTGGAACTCCCGGCAACCGGTTCAAGGAGGTCGTCTCGGGTGAGCCGGATCTGTTGATCACCAAGCATGTCCACTCCGCTTTCTACGGCACCCCAGACCTGGACCGCTGGCTACAGGAACAGGGGATCCAGACCATCGCCATCTGTGGAATCGCCACCGACCACTGCTGCGAGACCACTGCCCGCATGGCGGGGGACCTCGGTTACGACACCCTCTTCGTGCTGGACGCGACCCACACCTTTGATCGTGCCGCGCCCGGAGGCGAGGTGCTCTCCGGAGATCTCATCGCCAGGGCGGCCGCCGCCAGCCTGGATGGCGAGTTCGCCAGGGTGGTCACCACAGAGCAGGTCTTGGAGCGACTCTCCTGAGTGTTTCCACCCAACCCCTGTCAAACTGAGGGGATGAGAACATCCCGGCGGAAGAGCCGGTGAGCGGGGAGCTCTTCGCGCGCCCCAGCAAGCAGGAGTACCTGATGCTGCTGGCGCTGGCTGCCAGGACCAGGGCTGACTGTCTCGGACGCCGGGTGGGCGCGGTCGTGGTGCGTGATGACCGGGTGCTGAGCACGGGCTACAACGGCACCCCCATAGGCATGCCCAACTGCTCGGAGGGCGGCTGCCACCGTTGCGCCCACCGGGCGACCGACAGATATCCAGAGGGCCGGGCCTACGACCTCTGCGTCTGCGTTCACGCGGAGCAGAACGCACTTCTCGCCGCCGCCAGGTTCGGTCAATCGACTTTGGGAGCAACCCTCCACACCACGATGCGGCCATGCTTCGGATGTCTGAAGGAGGCCCTGCAGGCAGGGATCATCGCGGTGCACTACATGACGGACTGGTCGGCCATGGACGGTGACGACCGGGAGGCGCTGGACACCCAGTACGCCAGCCTGCGCTCCCGCTTTCAGGAGTTTCAACGAGTCGAGGCACCCCGGGCGGCTTCGACGCCGCTGCTGGCATCTTCTCTCCAAGAGGGAGGGGCATCTTGAGCGAAGACGACCGCTGCGAGGCACCGGAGGTGCGCGGCTCCTGGCGCTGCGCCGTGCTCACCGTGAGCGACTCTGGGGCGGCCGGCCGCCGTGAGGACAGAAGTGGGGATTGGCTCGTGGGACGGCTTCCCGACCTGCCGGCGGCCGTGGTGACTAGAGGTCTGGTGCCGGATGAGCCTGACCAGATCGAGGCGTGGATCCGGAGGGTGATCGCGGAGGTGCGCCCCGCGCTCCTGGTCTGCACCGGTGGCACCGGGCTCCATCCCCGGGATCGGACGCCGGAGGCAGTCCTCGCGGTCGGCGACTACCTCATACCGGGCTTCGGCGAGGCGATGCGGCAGGCGGGGCTGCAGCACACACCCCATGCCATCCTCTCGCGCCAGGTGGCGGTGGTGGTTGGATCCACTCTGGTGATCGCCCTGCCGGGAGCGGCGCGGGCTACCCAGGAGAGCCTTGAGGCGGTCTGGCCCGCCCTGCCCCACGCCTTGGAGATGATCGCCGGGCTGCCCAAGGCGAGCACCGATGCCGCTCACTCGGGCCGGGCTTCGGGGCCGGCATCCCACTAGAATTCACGTGTGCCGTACCGTGGCGTCATCTTCGACCTCTACGGCACCCTGATCGACGGTTGGGACAAGGAGCAGGCCAATCGTCGGACCCTGGCTCTGGCCCAGGCGCTGGAGGTCCCGGCAGGTCCATTCCAAGCGCTGATGGAAGCCACCTACACCGAGCGAGCGACCGCAGCTCTGGGCGACCTGCCCGACATGCTACTTCGCCTGTGTCGGCTGGTGGGACACGAGCCCACACCGGCGGCGCTGGCGCGGGCTGAGACCCTTCGCACCGAGCAGTTCCGGGAGGTTCTGAGCCGGCCGCGAGAGGAGACCCCTTCTCTCCTCGCTACCCTGCGCTCGCGCGAAGTGGGGGTCGGCGTCATCAGCGACTCGTCCTCGGAGACGCCCTTGATCTGGCCGACCCTGCGCTGGGCCGACCCCGTGCAGGTGGCCCTGTTCTCCTGGACAGAGGGGCGGCGCAAGCCAGCTCCCGAGCTGTACCTCAAAGCCCTCTCCAGCCTCGAAATGGAACCCAACGAAGTGGTATATGTCGGCGACGGGGGCAGCCATGAGCTAAGCGGAGCGACGGCGGTCGGGCTGCTCGCGCTCAGGGTCGTCCACCATCCGGACGACCCCGAGGCCCATCTGCAGTACGACCCTGACTCCGCGTGGCGTGGCCGGGAGATCGGGACCCTGAGCGAGGTGCTCTCCCTGTTCGGTTAGCGCCCGGAGGGCTCCTGGGTGCGGTGGCCATGGGCGATACTGGGCCCGAGTCAATCGGTGGAGAGCAAGGTGGACAGCAGACCTGCGGTCGTCACCATCTCATCGGTCTACGGCACACGGGGAGAGTATGTGGGCCGGGAGGTCGCCGCCCGTCTCAACCTGCCCTTTCTCGACCGCGCCATCCCCGCGACGGTCGCCTCGGAGGTGATGAGCTCCTTTGCGGAGATCAGCTATCGCGAGCACCACCCAGTGCACGGGCTCAGCCAATGGATGAGCTTCTTCTCACCTCTGGGCTCGGCCTGGCTCGGCATTCCAGAGCCGCTTGAGCCCTGGCGGAGCGAGCGAGAGTACCTGGATCACACCGAGGCCGTGATGCGCCGGGCGGCCGGGCGCGGGGTGGTGATCCTGGGCCGCGGGGCCGCGGTCGTGCTCCGCGACCACCCGGCCGCGCTGCACGTCAGGCTGGACGGACCGCCCGCGAAGAGGCTGGCGCAAGCGCTCAGCCTGGGGGCCGGGGACGAGGCGCAGGCCCGGCGCGCCCAGAAGGAGACCGACTCCGCCCGGCGCCAGTATCTGCAGCACTTCTACCGGGTTGACGTCAGAGAGCCGAGCCTGTACCACCTGTACCTCGACGCCACGGCGATCCCCACGACCAGCTGCGTGGATCTCATCGTCGCGGCGGCCTTGGCCCGGGTTGAGGCCTGCGGCCGCCAGGACGGTGAGATGGAGTAGCCGGCGCCGGGACGGCCTAACGTCCGTGGTCGAAGCGGTTGCCAAGCGGAGCGCGAACGCCCATACTCGGGGCGGCGATCCACTGCCACGCGGTGGGTGCGGCGCCGATGCCGAGGCGATCAACCCGATGACGCATCCTCGCCGCGACTGGCACTGGTTGTGAGGGAGGTTGAGGATGACTCAGCGCTTGCGGCTCACGGTCAACGGCTCCCAGAGAGAGGAGGAGGTGGAACCCCGGACGCTGCTGGTCCACTTCCTCAGAGAGCGCTGCGGGTTGACCGGCACCCATGTCGGCTGCGACACCAGCCAGTGCGGGGCGTGCACCGTGCTCTGTGACGGAGAGCCGGTGAAGTCCTGCTCCATGCTGGCACTGCAGGCCGAAGGCATGGCCATAACCACCATCGAGGGGCTCGCCCCGATCGGTGGGATGCATCCGCTGCAGACGGCCTTCTGGGAGTCCCACGGACTGCAGTGCGGATTCTGCACCCCCGGATTCATCATGGCGGCCGCGGCCCTGCTGGCCCGGAACCCCGATCCGACCGACGAGGAGATCGGCCGAGGGCTGGAGGGCAACCTCTGCCGCTGCACCGGCTACGTGAACATCCGCAAGGCGGTCCGCGCGGCGGCGGCGGCCATCCGCGACGAATCCGCCCCGGCTTCGATCGGAGGGTAGGCAGATGGCAGTGAGTCAGCTCATCGGATCGCGCGTGCAGCGGCGCGAGGACCCCCGCCTCATCACCGGCCACGGCCGCTACATAGAGGACCGCAACCCCGCCGGCCTGCTGCATCTGGCGGTCGTCCGCAGCCCGCACGCCCATGCCCGAATACTGTCCATCGACGGGTCCCAGGCGGCAGCCCTCAAGGGTGTCCTGGCGGTATTGGTGGCCAAGGACTTCCGCGCCCAACTGCAGGGGGCGATGCCGGTCACCCCGAGCTTCGTCCCAGAGAAGAAATACGTGCCGGAACGCTTCCCGATCGCGGAGCGGGAGGTCTGCTTCCAGGGAGAGCCGGTCGCGGTGGTGGTGGCCGAGAGCAGGCAGCTGGCGGCCGACGCCGCCGACCTGGTGACGGTCGAGTACTCGCCCCTTCCGGCCGTGGTGGACCCCGAGGCTGCGCTGGTGGCCCGGAGCCCTCTGACCCACAGCGATGGGCCCGACAACATCGGGTGGGACATGACCTTCGCCGGAGGCGACATCGAGGCGGCGTTCGCCAGGGCCGAGGTGCGGGTGACCGGACGGATCCTCCAGCAACGCCTGGCGCCGACGCCGATGGAACCGCGTGGGGTGCTGGCCGACTACTCGACCTACGACCACACCCTCACCATCTGGTTGAGCAGCCAGAATCCTCACTTCATCCGTCTTTTCATCTCGGGCGCCATGGGTTTGCCCGAGAGCCGGGTGCGGGTGGTGTCAGAGGACGTCGGGGGAGGCTTTGGCAGCAAGATCAGTCCCTACCCCGAGGACTATCTGGTGCCCGCCGCGTCCCGCCTGTTGGGACGGCCGGTGCGCTGGATCGAGACCAGGACGGAGAGCGTCCTCACCAGCTACCACGGTCGCGGCCAGGTCTTCACCGCCGAGGCCGCGGCACTTCGGGATGGCACCTTGCTGGGCCTGCGGCTGACCCAGATCCTGGACCTTGGCGCCTACCACGGCACGTTCGGAGCGTTCCAGGCCTGCGCCTGCCTCATGGCGGGAGGAGTCTACCGCTGGGAGGCCGTGCACGCACGGACCGTGGGAGTCCTCACCAACAAGGTGCCCACCGACCCATATCGCGGAGCCGGGCGCCCGGAGGGCACCCACCTTTGCGAGCGGATGGTCGACCTTGTGGCCCAGGAGATCGGAATGGACCCGGCGGAGGTGCGCCGTAAGAACTTCGCTCGGGAGTTCCCCTTCGTCAACAACTTCGGCCTGACCTACGACTCCGGAAACTACGACGGCTCACTCGACCGCGCCATGGAGCTCGTGGACTACCAGGGCTGGCGACAACGCCAGGAGGAGGCAAGAAAGGAGGGCCGCCTCATCGGGATTGGGCTCTCGACATGGGTGGAGATCTGCGGCTTTGGCCCCAGCGAGGCGACCGCAGCCGCCACCGGGGGCATCTCGCTGGTGGAGGCTGCCCAGATCCGCTTTCTGCCGTCGGGCTCAGTCGCGGCCTACGTCGGCACCCACTCTCACGGACAGGGACACGACACCACCTTCGCCCAGATCGTGGCCGACACCCTGGGCCTTCCCCTGGACATGGTGGAGCTGCGCCATGGGGATACCGCCGAGGGCCCGTCATTCGGATACGGGACCTACGGCAGCCGCAGCCTCTCCGTGGGCGGCATGGCGCTGCACAAGGCGGCCCTGGTGGTGCGCGAGAAGGCGAAGAGGCTGGCGGCGCACATGCTTGAGGTCTCCGCGGAAGACCTCGTGTTCGAGCAGGGAGCTTTTCAGGTCCGCGGCGACCCGCGGGCACACAAGACGATTCAGGAGGTGGCCCTGGCGGCCTACGGGCCGGGATTGCCCGAAGGTATGGAGCAGGGGCTGGAGGCGGTGAGCTACTTCGACCCGCCGAACTTCGTCTGGCCCTTCGGAGCCCACATCTGCGTGGCCGAGGTGGATCGGGAGACCGGGACGACCCAGATCCTGAAGTACGTGGCGGTGGACGATTGCGGGAACGTGATCAATCCGATGATCGTGGAGGGTCAGTTGCACGGGGGCATAGCCCAGGGCATGGCCCAGGCACTATTCGAAGAGGTGGCGTACGACCTGGACTCGGGCCAGCTCCTCACGGGATCTCTGACCGACTACCTGATCCCGACGATGAACGAGATTCCGGAGTTGACCCTCGACCGCACGGTCACCCCGAGTCCCACCAACCCCCTGGGGGTCAAGGGTATCGGCGAGGCCGGGACGATCGCGTCGTCGGCCGCTGTCATCAATGCGATCAGCGACGCATTGAGCCCGCTCGGCATCCACCACGTGGACATGCCCGCGAGCCCAGCCAGGATCTGGAAGATGATTCAGGAGGCGGAGTCGTGATTCCTGCGGCCTTCGAGTATTCCAGGGCCACGTCGGTGGCCGACGCGGTTTCTCAGCTGAGGTCGGGTGGACCGGAGGCCAAGGTCATCGCGGGGGGCCAGAGCCTGCTCCCCATGATGCGGCTGCGGCTGGCGCAGCCGCCCCATCTGGTCGACGTCAACCACATCCGCGAACTCGACCACATCACGATCAAGGACGGCCGCCTCCGGGTCGGGGGGCTGACACGCCACGCCACCCTGGTCACGTCGGATGTGGTGCGGGCCAACCTGCCGCTTCTAGCGGAGATGGCCTCCGAGGTCGGTGACCCCCAGGTGCGGACCCGAGGCACGCTGGGCGGCGTGATGGCCCACGCCGACGCGGCCGGGGACTACCCGACCATAGCCGTCATGCTCGACGCCACCATCGTCACCGACCGGCGCGAGATTCCCGCTAGGGACTTCTTCCAGCATCTGTTCACGACGGCCCTGGAGCCCGACGAGCTGGTCTGCGAGGTTGTGTTCCCCCTAGCGACCGGCCCGCATCGCTACCTGAAGTTCCGCCGCCGTCTATTCGATTGGGCGATCGTGGCGGTAGGGGTCCAGTTGACCGATAGCGGATGGCGGGTTGGCATCACCCACGCGGCGCCTACCGCAACCAGAGCCCACTCGGTTGAGGAGGCCCTGCGCTCCGGCGCGGACTTTCACGAGGCGGCCAGGCGGGCCGCCGATGGGCTCCACCCGAGCAGCGACGTCCATGCCTCGTCCGAGTACCGGCTGCACCTGGCCGAGGTGCTGACCAGACGAGCGCTGGAACAGGCGGCCTGAGGTGATGAGCGCCCTCTTCGACGCCGCCATCCCTTGATCCCGGCGCTGGCGAGTGCCACGATATCCGGGCCCCCGGTCTCGGCCGTGGGCAGTCTGGCGCTCGGGCTTGCGGTACTGGCACTCCTGCTCTACCGCCAACTACGCCCCCGCGGGGTCCGCACGAGTCCCATCCTGCCGGTGGTGCTGCTGGTGCTCGGTCTGGCCGAGCTTGACGGGTTCGCCGCCAAACACCCGCTGACGCCGCTGGAGAGCGGGCTCTTGGCCATGAGCCTGATCGTGTTCGCGATCGGGTTGGCCGGCGTGCGCGCGTTCACGGTCCGTATCTTCCTGGAGGGCGGTCGGCTGATGCGCCAGGGGACCTGGGTGACTGTCGCCATCTGGCTGGTGGCCGTTGGTTTGCACCTGGGGGTTGACGCGGTCAACGGGGTCGGTGAGGCTAGCCTGCTTCTCTACCTGGGCCTGGCCCTGGGCACCCAGCAGCTGGTGGTGCAGTGGCGGGCACGGCAGCTGGTCCGAACCTGGGCCGTCTCGGTACCCACCGGAGTGGTGAAGGAAGAGTTGGCACGCGATTCTGCCGCAGGGAGCACGGACGAGGGCTGAGCGCATCGCATCGGCTCCTTCACCCGTGTGCGGGGCACCTCCGGCCGTCGGCCCGGCGGAGCATCCTCACGCCATGAGCGGTAGGTCGAGCCTGCGATTGCCGGACAGCCGCCAGCCCCGGGTTCCGGCCTGGGGCTGGCGCGCCCAAACCCGGTCAGGACGCGGGTTCGGGGTCCGCCTCCAAGATCGGGCTCAGCTCGGGACGGGTGAACAGATAGCCTGAGGCGGCAGCGCAGACAGCCCCAACCGCAAGCAGGCAGGGCACGTACCCGATCGTCGCGACCAGCAGGGCCCCGATCGCAATCGAGATGGTCTGGAACCCGCCCAGGAGCAGTCCATACGCGGCATCCACCCGCCCCTGCAGTTGAAGTGGGGTACGGCGCTGAATCAGGGTCGCGGAGCCGACGATGAGCCAAGGGAGGGAGCAACCGGCCAGGATGCTGCCGCAGACCACGACCGCCATGGGCAGTGCTCCCGCGGAAAATGCGGGGACGATGCAGATGCCGGCACCTAGAGCCAGCAGCATGATCCCGATGGCGGTCAGCCGGGTTTCCAGGATCCGCCGCATCAGGGGCGCTGCCGAGAGGCCGCCGGCGACCGCGCCCGCACCCTGGATGGAGATCAGAACGCCCACGAAGGCCGCCGGGCGGTGCAACCCTGCGGTGACGACCCCGAAGAAGGCGGTCTCGAGAAACCCCACCACGCCCATCACCAGCACCAGCGCGATCATGATCCGTCGCAGGGGTAGGGTCGACCATACGTGGCGGTACCCGGCGGCCGCGTCGGCGAGCCAGTGCTGCTGAGTCGGGACGAGGACGGGCTCCTTCACCTGCAGCCATAGGAGCGTGACGACTGCCACTGCAAACGTGCCCGCGTCGAGCTCGGCGACCACCGCTCCACCGGCCAGGGTGAATAGCCCTGCCCCCACGAGCGGAGTGACCAGTCTCAGGCCCTCCGCCATCGTGTTGAGAAAGCCATTGGCATCACCGAGCAGCTCCGACGGCACGATGGTGACCATCAGAGCGGACTTGGCGGCGCTGATGAAGGTGGCTATGGTCCCGTAGGCGAACATGACCAGCCAGATGAGCCACACCTGCTCGCGACCGTGCACCAGGACCAGCAGCAGCACCACCAGTGCGCCGGCTATGTCGCAGGCGATCAGCAGCGGCTTGCGCCGGACCCTGTCCGCCACCAGCCCGGCCAAGGGCGAGACGACCATCTGTGGCAACGCGAAGAAGAAGAAGGTCAACCCTGCTTCGGAGTTGCTGCCCGTCAGGACCCTGACCCAGATCCCGGCGGCAAGGAACAAGAATCTGTCGCCAAAGGTGGAAAGGACCGACTGGAACAGATAAGTTCGGGAGATTCGGTCGCGCAGGAGACGGCCCATTTCAGCGGGGCAAGGGGTCGGACCCACCCGGCGGGTCCGGCATAAGGTTGTCCAGCTCCAGGGGGAAAATGAACTGGAGTACCTTGATAAGCCTGGCGCCATCCGGCCGGCTCGAGCGGTCGGTGAGCCGGCCCTGGAAGCGCAGCAACACCTGCGCCAGGTCTCTCTCGATCTGCTCCAGCTCGTCTGGGGTGACGCACAGAGCGTAGTCGCCAGTCGATGCCAGGTCCCGCCACACCTTCTGGTAGGTGGCTCTGGAGTCCCTATACGCCTGGAACCGCCTCAGATTCCTCTCGATCACGATCCGTTCCAGGGCCTCGGCCGCCAGGTTCGCACCGGGATCCTCTTCGGCCTCGACCGTCATGCCCATCGAGGGAACCCGCCAGGGTCGGTTGCGCCCCGGGGCTTTGCCCGCCTCCTCCACCAAGCCATATTTGGCCAGCTGCCGCAGGTGGAAGGAACATGTGGTCGGGCTCTCTCCCAGCCGTTCCCCCGCCTCGGTTGCCGTCATTGGCCCATCCAAAGTCAACAGCTCCATCAGGGAGATGCGCAATGGGTGCGCGAGCGCACGCATCGTCGTGGCGTCGCTCAGCCGCCGGAGGGACGCCGGGGAGCTCTGCTTGTGGGAGCTTGGCACGAGTCGAGAGTAACCTCTCGATAGATTGTTGTCAACAGGTTTCTCTCAAACCATCTCGCTGGACCTGGGAGCCTAGCCAGAGTGGATCAGGCAACCACGCCCAGAGATGGGCCAGGCGCCGATGGTGATCCGGCGGGGCACAGGTGCCGGGACCGCTTTGGAAACGCGGATCCGCTCACCGGCGCCGCCGCTCGGGACCCAGCCGAGCGCCTCACAGATTCCCAACTCCGACGGCCCGAGGCGACCTGGGTCCCGCGAGCATCCCCGGAAGCTGATGTCGGTACCCGACCGGCTCAGTCCGGCAGTAGGCTCCTGGCCCTCAGGGCGACTCCGATGACCACTCTAGCCTCGGGATCATCCAGGGCCATCCCCAAGAGCGCCTCGATGCGCTGCACACGATAGGCCAGGGTGTTGATATGGATCCGCAACGACCTGGCGGTCGCGCTCTGATTCCAGCCATGGGAGGCCAGCCCCTCTAGAGTCGGCAGCAGAGGTGTCCGGTGGCTCTCCTGGTACCCGAGCAGGGGACCCAGGCTCTCCTCAACGAAGCGTCGCAGAACCTCTGGATCGCGCACCTCAAGCAGCAGCCGAAACGCCCCTAGCGACCGGTAGGAGGTGACTGCCGCACGTTGTTTTGCCCGATGGATGAGGCGCAGAGCCTCACGCGCCTCCTCATGCGCCCGGTGCAACCCCTGCGGCGAACTCGTCCTGCCCCCGATTCCGACGGAGAGGGACAGGGCCTTCTCAAGACCTCCGGCCAGGGCTTGGATTCTGCGGCCCAGCTCCTCCATGGCCTCAAGGTTTCGCGTGGAACCTGTTTCCCCCGGAGGAGCGGTGGGGACCAGGAGCACAAGCGAGGTGGCCCGAACCACCAACATTGAGCCCGGAGCGACCAGGGCGCACAGCCGCTCCAGGTCGCGCTGGAAGCGGTCCTGAAGGGGATGACCCTGCATCGCCAGCGCCGCGCGCTCGTCATCCGGCTCCAGCACGACCACCCATGCCTGCTCCGGTATCCGGTAACCCAGACGCTCGGCCGCGATGGCCAACCTCCGGATCTCCGCCGGATCCCTCTGATCCGCCAGCAATCCCTCGAGGAGGTCGCCCCTGAGGCGGCGCTCCACCTCGGCTGCCGCTCGCTCCTTCAGCAGCTCCAGAGCGATCACGGTCGCCCCGTGCTCCAGGGCGCGCCGGCGGCCCGGTGACGCCTGGGCCAGAGACCCCTCCAGGGCCAGGACCGCCGCGAGCGCAGCCCCGGCGCGGACGGGGGTCAGGGTCATGGGCGAGCGGCCCCTCGGACCCCGCTGCTCGATCGGGGTCGAGGCTGACGAAAGCGCGGCCGGTATCGGGATCCTACGGGCAGGCAGCCCACCGCCCGCGCCGTGCTCAAAGCGAAAGCCCGCAGGGTCGTACAGCCCCACCGGGCCCTGGGCAAGGCTGGCGATGGCATCGAGGATGTTGTCCAGGCCGGCGCCCTGGAGCACGAGCTGGGTGAAT
>JAJYWM010000140.1 GCA_021791455.1 bacterium
GTGGCCCGCCGCCAGGCCAGCCTGGCCCGGTTCGCCTGCCTGCCCTCGCCGTGGCGGCTGGCTGACTTCGACTTCTCAGCCCAGCCCTCGGTGGACAAGGACTTGGTCAGGGAACTCTCCAGCCTGCGTTTCCTGGAGGACGCCACCAATGTCCTTCTCATCGGTCCCCCGGGAGTGGGCAAGACCATGCTGGCCGTGGGTTTGGGCTGGGCAGCGGTGGAGGCCGGCTACCGGGTCCACTACACAACCGCCGCTGACCTGGCCGCCCGCTGCCACAAGGCCGCCCTCGAGGGGCGTTGGGCCAACGTCATGCGCTTCTACGCCGGACCTCGCCTGCTCATAGTGGACGAAGTTGGCTACCTGCCGCTGGTCGGCGAGGCCGCCGCCGCCCTGTTCCAGGTGGTGACCAGGCGCTACCTCAAGGGCAGCATCGCTCTAACTACCAATCTCGGCGTGAGTTCATGGGGCCAGACCTTCGACGACCCCATGGTGGCCGCGGCGATGCTCGATCGCCTCCTCCACAAGTCGGTCGTCTTCAACATCAACGGCGAGAGCTACCGGATGCGGGCCCACCGGGCCCGCGCCGAGGCGACCCGCAGGGCGTTGACCCCATGAGCCAATCCCCGTCGCGTGTCGATGGCGTCACGATAGCCTACCCGGTCTGTGGGCGTCCCTTCACCCCTTCGGGCAGAAGGATGTACTGCACGGCCGCCTGCAAGGCCTCCGCCTACCGGAGACGGCAGGGAGCCCGCCCGCCCGAGCCTCTCCCACCCATCCGCTCCCGCCGCCCCCTGAGCGTCTACGAGTGCGGCTCCTGCGGGGACAGAGCGGTGGGTGAGCAGTACTGCGAGGGCTGCGGGACCTTCATGTCCCTGGTGGGGCTGGGAGGCCCCTGTCCCCACTGCGAGGAGCCCGTCGCCGTCGTGGACTTGCTCCCCAAGGAGGTGCTGCCCAGGACCATGTATTAGACTCGGCCCAACCCCTCCGGCAGCTCCGGCGGCTGGGGAATTTCGATGATCGAAAGTGGGGAATTTCGGTGATCGCCAGCAACCGTTCCTTGCAGTGCCCGGAAGTGGTGACCGGCAGGGTCTTGCACCGGCGGCCCGATCGAGTGGCGGACCCGGCAGTTCATGCCCTCACCTGTGCTGCTGGGCGGCTGTGGGCCGCTCGCCCCGCACCCATCCGCGCCCGCTTGGCACCTTGCGGCCTCGCCATCGATCAGGTGGCGGATGCCCACTGACGCGGCGGCTGACCTCCACCGGCACGATAGGACCTGCGGGCTTCCGCTCAACCAGCGGTGGCGCTGGCCGAAGCCGTGACCCAGCTGCGACGTGATCCTTCACGCCAGAAACGTCCCGCGGGCGGTCGTGGGAGGTGGGCCCCAACAGAAATCACCTACGGCCCGACCCGCCAGTCCTACTCGCTCACCTCTTCCCGGTTCACTGAACCACTCGGGTCGTCCTCCCGCTCGTTGGCACACTCTACAGGTGTGGCCTCCCCAGGCAGTGGGAGGCCACACGGGGAGTTCAGCAGGTTGTCAGCCCGACAGGGGCCCTGACGGGTGAGAACTTGCAGTCCGGCGCGTCGGGGGCGCGAATTGCCGCCGCGCACGTCGCTTGCTCCGCACCTGACTGGGATGCGACGCGATACCAAACTCTGCCGCCGGGGTCTGATCTGGTGCCTGCGACGTGGAGGTGGCGGACTAGGGTGCCGGGCTGGAGGCAGCCAGAAGGCGTTGGCCGCCGCGGGTCTCCACCACCACGCCCCGGATCTGCCCCACTGGCAGCGACGCCGCCACCTCCACAACCTCCTGGCCCGGGCCAGCTGTCCTCCACGAGCCAGCGTCCAGCCAGGATCCGCGAAGCGGTTCGACGTAGGCGACCAGCTCCTGTCCCTGGGGGAGGCCTGCCACTCGGAGGATCAGCTGCGTGCCCCAAGGCTTGGCCTGGTAGACAACGGTGCCGGTGGCGTGGCTGGTGTCGCCCACGCCACGGAAGGCTACGGTGGGGGTAGGCTGGAACAGCGGCGGGAGCAGCAGCACTGCCGCCACCACCGCGGCCGCGAAGCCGAGTAGCGCACTGGCGCGCAACTCTAGATGGCGGCGGCGGCGGCGGAGAGTCACATCCAGCCGGGTACGCAACCGCTGCTCCCAATCCGCGGGATCGAAGTCGACCCTGGCGGCCAGCCTCGCCTGCTGGTAGAGCGGCAGCAACGGCTTCAGCTCCTCCAGCTCGGACCGGCACTCGTCGCACTCAACCAGATGAAGCTCCAGCTCCTGCGCCTCGGCCGGGGATGCGGCTCCGAGCAGATGGGAAGCAAGATGTCCGCGGATTGCCTCGTGGTCGCTCACAGACTGTGATCCATCCCATCGAGGATGCTACGGAGGGAGCGTAGTGCGTAGTAGGTGCGCGACTTCACCGTGCCGACGGGTATGCCCAACTCTTCGGCGGCCTCGGTCACGGAGAGCTGACGCCACACCGTGGCGTCGAGTGCGGCACGATGGTCGGGGCTCAGACAGGCCACGGCCCGGGTAAGGAGATCGCGGTCGGCCACCTGTTCGAAGTCGTCGTGGTGAGTCCCGACCGTGTCGGCGCCGGCTCTGTGCTCGACTTCCTGCCGCCTTCGCTGGCTCCGCCAGTGGCCCCAAAGCACACGGCGGGCGACGGTCATGAGCCAGGCCCTCGGAGCGCTGCCCTCCTGGCAGAGGGCGTCTGGGTGGAGCCAGGCCCTGAAGAGGGTTTCCTGGACCACATCCTCGGCCAGCTGGCGATCTCCGGTCACGCGGGTGGCGAAGGACAGCAGCGCCTGCCCATGCTCCTCGATCAGGCTGCGCAACCGTCGATCGTCCCCGGCACGCCGCGAGTGCCGGGAACCGCCCGCCGTAGGGCGTCCGTAAAGAGCTCCGCGGTCACGGCTCCAGGATTGCTCTGGGCCGTCGTCCAATCGGGAACGGATCCGCGAACTTGGAGACTCCATCATGCTAGACAAACGTAGCGACGAAGGGCAAGAACGGGCTCACCCCACTTTTCTCCTCATGGGGCTCGCGTCCGACGCCCTCAGCCCCAAGAGGGTGGCGGGGGCGCGCGCGGGGCCGATCGTCCCCGATCGCTAGCCGAGGTCCGACCTCCGGCAGCGCTTCTCCGTCCGGGGCGCAGGACTGATGATGGAACGGGGCGGCCGCTGTCGTCCCTGCGACTGGTGACAGTTCCCCCCGACCGGGGCGGACCGATGCGGACCGCGACGATTCGGCCCTCGGCTGAAATCGGCAGCTCTGATCCTTCAAGCTGGCGTTTGCTTCCAGGCCGTGGGCCGGCCCGCAGCGGCGTCGACGCCCGAGGAACATCGAAGCCGGCCGCGGCCCGAACCCCACTGTGTCTGTCCCACCAAGAGCATGGGTGCGGATTGAAGGTGTGTCAGCTGGAACTGGTCACGGTCCAAACGATCGGCTGAAAGGTCTGGAAGGTCAACACCCCACTGGTCACCGTGCTGGGGAGGAGCTTCGGATATGCCTGCTGGGTGGTGGAGAAGTTCGGGTCGTAGATGTAGACAGCGCTTCCGCCGGTTTCGACGGTGATCGTCACCAGCTTGTTGGTGGCGGCCCCGAAGTTGACTCCGGTCTGGCCACCGGGCAAGTAGGGCAGGCTCATGCCATCGATGCGCTCAGTTCCCGCCGGTGAATTGGGGAAGTTTCCGAACTCGCTGGTGCAGTCCGTGGGAGTACCGGAGGCATCGTCGCACACTTGCAGCGAGAAGGTCTTGACCGGCTGGCCAATGGGCGGGGTGATGTCCTGCCCGTTGGGCCAGTTGCCGAGGATCACCAGGTCCTTCTGAGCCAGGGCGCCCGCGGCGAAGGTGGCCGTGATCCCAAAGCCAGTGATAGAGCCCCCGGATGGCCCAAGGACCGCTGTCGAAAAGGCCGTAGCCGCGGGTGGAGGGCCCGCCGCCAGGGCGGTGGAGGCGGATAGACCGCCGAGGCCAACCACAGCCAGCAGCATGAATATGTAGCGGACACGGATCTGAGACATGGGCGCACTCCTTGGGTCGACTGCTGTCATCACCCGAAAGACCTCCGCCTGGGATTTGGTTCAAGTGGCTCAAGCAGTCCCGGCTTTCGGCAGGGTCACCGCGGGTGCCGACGTCCGGATCTCGGCTCCCCGGGGTGGACCCCACCGGCCGTGCCATCGGGCTGGTCATGACGCCGGAGATGCTGGAGCTGGCCCGCGCCAATGCGTGGCGGGCCGGGGTCGAGAACAGCGAGTTTCTGGAGGGCTACCTGGAGGACCTACCGCTGTCCGATGGATCCGCGGACGTGGTCATCTCCAACTGCGTCATCAACCTGACAGCCGACAAGCGGCTGGTCCTGGCCGAGGCCGCCCGAGCCCTGCGCCCGGGCGAGCGGGTGGCCATCTCGGACGTGGTCGCTGATCCGAACATGGACGAGGCGATCAGTAAGGACATGGTCCAGTGGACCGGTCGCATCAGACCTCAATCAATGAGTAAGCCTTGCGGACGGCTTCGGAGGGTGGGCGCCAGGTGTCAGCGGACCGTGAAGCACGGTCGGAGGTGTTGCGCCTGAGGTTGAGGGGCCCCGGAGGGGGCCGGGGTGGGGTCCGAGGGGTCGAGCCGCCGGACATCGTGAGACCGCGTTTGGGCGGGAGGAATCGCTGATTCGGTGGGGAGGCGAAGCGCCGGTCGGGAGGCGGGTCAGGTGACCGTGACGAGGCGGAGCCGCTGGTAGGTGGCGGTGAAGATCTCCGCCCTCCACCACCCTCGGGGCAGCCGCAGAAGCAGCTGCCGGGAGCGATGCACCAGCCGTCCGGGCACCAGGATGAGCCAGCGCCGCAGCACCGGGCTGGTGCGGTAGGTGGGGTCACCCTGGGGGTCGAACTCGGGTGGAACCTCGGCCTCCCTGGCCACCTCGCGCACCGTGGTGGAGAGCATGGCCATCAGGTTGGTGGCCAGCACGGTGGCCACCAACCAGCCGGAGTTGGCACGCAGGGTGCCCAGCGGCAGGTGGATCAATCCGTTGCTCCTCTCATCCCGCACCCGCTCCTCCACGTGGGCCCGCCGACGCTGCCGGGGCTCTTCCTCCACCGCCGACCCGGCCCGGTCGGTGAGGATGAAGCTGTACCCGTAGACCACGTCGACCGCTCTCGCCAGAGCCAGCGCCAGTTGTTCGGCAGGAATGGTGCGGCGGCGGCGTGCCCGGGGCGAGCGGCTGACCTCTTGGGGGTCGAGGCGGACCCGCCGGATCAGTAGCCGCAGGGGCTCATGGCGCCAACCTTGGGGGGCGTAGGTGGTCTCGGCCACTTCGGCCCAGGGCATCTCGAGTGCCTGCTGCCAGGCCTCCTCTGCGATCCCCTCCAGAGCCCGCCACATCGCCGAGCTCCGGGCCACCGACACCGCGAAGCGCACCCCCCGGCGGCGGCAGAAGTGCAGCAGGTCGAGGATGTAGTAGTCGCTGTCTGCCCGCAGGCTCACCGGCCCGTGTCCCGCCGGCAGCACCTCCAGCGCCCGCCGCACCAGCGCCACCGCGCTGCGGCTGGGGGCCGCTTTGCCCCGGAGCAACTCGGCGGCCAGCACCCGCCCCCGCTCCGACCAGGTGCAGAACTGGCTCAGGTAGCTGCGCTTACCCTCGTAGGTGAACTCGGCCCCCTGTTTCCGGCGGCCGTACACCTCGGTCCCGGTGGCGTCCAGGTCCAGGCTGACCGGGGCCCCTGGATCCCGCCTGTGGTCCGCGTCGAAGCCGTTGCCGGCCTCGGCCAGCGCCGTGATGGCAACCTGGCACTGCCGCCTGTTCAACCGGCGCAGCAACTGCCCAGCCGTGGACGCTGGCGGCACCGCCGCCACTGCCCGCAGCTCGGCCCCGGCCGCATCCTGGCGCAGCACCTCCAGGTGGGCCAGGTGGCTCCCACCCGTCAGGATCATCTCCGCCAGGCTGACCAGCAGTTCCCCGGCGCTCCGCACCCGGCGCCGTTGCTTGAACTCCCGAACTGCACCGATCGCCGTATCCAGCCGCCCCACCAGCTCAAGACGATGGGCCAGCTCACCGCTCAGCATCAGCCCGGCGCGACCAGTCAGCGACGGGTCGTCGGCGCTGACGTGGCCCGGCGGCGCGAGGGTGTATCCTTCACCAGAAAGGTGCCTCCGTGATGGGGACTGGGTGGTTTGGTCGCTTCCCAATTCTCCCAGCTATGAAGGCACTTTTTCTATCTCGGCCTCACGCCCCCCGCACCCCCCACTCCTCCCTACTCATTGATTGAGGTCTGATGAGCCACCTGGCATCACGACGGCTGGGTCGTCAACACAGTAGGTCGCCCGCAAGCTCGGACGATGACTGCACCTTGCTGGCGCAGTCGGGCACGTTCCACGGGGCGCCCGGGCAGGCGCCAAGCGCTCACCCCAGTGGTTTCTCGAAGAAGTGGGTGGCGTAGGGGTTGGCCTCGTATCGGTCGATCAAGCGATACCTGGCTCGCTCGTACAGGCCGATCGCCTCGGTGAGGGTTTCGTTGGCGTCAAGACGCACGACGGAGTTCCCGAGGTGGCGGGCGTAGCCGTCGAGGTGGCGCAGCAGCCGGCCGTCGAGGCCGGCGCCCCGCCAGCTTTCCCGCGCCCACATCCGCTTGATCTCCCCCACCCTGGCTCCGATGGTCTGCACTCCCCCGCAGGCAACCGCCTGTTCGTCACTGACCGCCAGGACGAGCACTCCGCCTAGTGGCCGCAGAGCCACGGCGTCCCGGCGGTCGAGCCCGGCGTGGTCGAAGTCGAAGCGGTGGCGCAGCACGGCGAAGTACAGACCGGTCGCTTCCCGTGCCGCCAAGGAGGCGGGGTCGACCTGCTCGAAAGTGACGGTGGGCGCCCGGACCAGCAGGTCCCCTTCGGCGAGGCACGCCGCCAGGCGGCTTCGCTGGCGCTCGGTCGACGGCTCTAGGAGGCTGGTGCCAAACGGCCGCTCCCACAGAGGAGGAACGGGAGGGATACCCGACCATGGGGTCGATCTTCATCGAGCGATCCTTGGGAGAAGGGTAGGATTCGCCGGAGGGGCCCACCGCGCCTCCGACTCCTCCAGGAGTCTCCCAGCAGGCCCCTGCAGGGGAGTGCTAGCGGGAGAATTGTCCATCTCATAGCCGGTTGCCGCGCTCCAGGTCCCGTTCTGGTGGGTCAGGCCCAGCACGCTGAGCCGGGCCAGGTTGACCGCTGCGGCGAGCAGGGCCAGGTCGGCGCCGACCTTGGGCGTCCCGCGGACCCGGGCTCGCCGCCCGCCGTGGCGGCGGCGCATCAGGTGACCGATGTTGCGCTCCACTTTGGGCCAGTTGGCGCGATAGCGTGCCTTCCAGTCCGGGTCGGCCTGGCGGGCGCGGACCCGGGCGACCTGCTCTTCGTAGGGGCCCACCCAGATGGTGCGGCCGGTCTTGGCAGTGGTGCAGCGCGCGACCAGCGGGCAGGTGGCGGAGGCCGCCCCTAAAGAGGCCAGCCATCCATTGCCGGCTGCGCGCAAAGGCGCGGCCTGTCCGGCCGGGCAGACCACGGTGCCGGCGGAGAGGTCGATGGTGAAGTCGCCTTTGGCGAATGGACCGCCCCCGATTCCGGGCACAGCGACTCCCAGGCGAGAGGACCCCAGATCTGGCGGTGCGCGGCCCGCGGTCCTGGCCGGGGCGCCCTGGGGACCTCGCCTCGGGCGACGTTTCGCCATCTCCGGTGGGGTGCGCCGATGCACAGATGGCCGAGGCGACAGGACGGGACATGGGCCTCCGGACCGGTTGGCCGGCGGCGGCGGCGCTCATCCGCGCCCGGCGTTCCGCCATCGTCTGAGCACAGGGTCAG
>JAJYWM010000323.1 GCA_021791455.1 bacterium
GTGAGATGGCGGCCACCGCGACGATCGGCCAGGAAGCCCACGGTCACCCTGACCGTGATCCCACAGGCGCTCGCGAGAGCCGCCAGCAGGCCAGCCTCCCCAGGGCCCATCCCCTCGCTCACCGCAGAGCTCACGAGGAAAGCGCCAAGGGACGAGCACGCCGTGAGGGTGAGGCCGAACCCCACTGCCAACGCGACCAACGGTCCCGTGGGTTCGTGTTTGGGGCGAAGCAGCGCAGCCTTGCGCTGAGCCGACACTGAGAGGCGAGGATGGGGGAGCAGCAGAATCCCGGCCACCGCCACCAGCGCCGCACCAACGAAGGCCCAGCGCCATCCCACCGTCAGGGCGAGCGTGGGGACGGCCACCCCGCCAAGCAGGAAGGCGAGGGGCACCGCCGCCTGCTTGATCCCGAACGCGAGCCCCTGGCTGGTCGTCGTGATGCGCCGGGAGAGGAACAGATTGGATGCCGTCTGGCCCCCGCTGCTGGCCGCTCCCGCCAGCACCAGGGCTCCCGCCAGCTCCGGCCATGAATGCACCAGTGTCGCGATGAGGAGCATCACTGCGGCGCTGACCATGGCCGAGTAGCGAAGCATCCGCAAGCCTCCGAACTCCTCCGCCAGACGCCCGGAGGGGATGGCGAAGAGAGCGCTGGCCGCGTAGCTCGAGCCGACAACCACCCCCAGTTCAGCCGGGCCGAAGTCAAGGCTCCTCCTCAACTCGACGGCGAGCGTCCCCACCAAGAAGGTCGGCAACGTGATCGATGTAACTGCGACAACGGTCGCCCATAGATCTCGGCTGCCCGCGCCGGCCCGTCGGGCGGGCTGGTCCATGATGGCGTTGGGGGAGCTCATGCCCTTCGATTCTCGGGGTGTCTGCCCAATAGCCGCAGCGGCAGGATGGAGAAGGGAAGCATTTGCGCCAGCTCCGGCCGCTATGGTGGATGCACCACCGGGCCGCACTCACCGAGGAGGTCGCGCTGGAAGAGGACTTCGTGATCCGTTCGGGCCGTGGGCCCGTAGACCCTGGGGAGCGCATGGTTACCTCCTTAGCCGCCGACGACCTTCTCTTCCCCATTCAGGACACAGACGCCCAGCTGATGTGGCGGCTGCGATCCCAGGACGAGGCCGCGCTCGGAGCGCTCTACGACCGCCATGCGGCGGTCGCCTTCGGCCTGGCGCTGCGCATGCTGCGCGACCGCGCCGCTGCCGAGGAGGTGGTCCAGGACGCCTTCGTTACCCTCTGGCGCAGGGCGGCAGCCTACGCACCCGACCGGGCCAGCGTCAGGACGTGGCTGCTGACCATGGTCAGGAGCCGTTCAATCGACCGGATCCGCCACGTCACAGCCAAGGAGTCCGACTTTGCCCTCGACGACGAGCCAGAGCTTGTGGCGGTGAGCGATACCTGGCGTCTGGCCAGCGAGGGGATGAGGGCTGACGCGGTGAGGGATGCCCTTGGGGCCCTGCCCCCCGAGCAGCGACAGATTCTCGAGTGGGCCTACTTCGGCGGGCTGTCCCAGACCGAGATAGCGCAGCGGACGGGGATCGCCGTGGGGACGGTGAAGAGCCGGACCCGATTGGCCCTGGAGCGGTTGCGCCGCCTGCTCGCCGACAGCGTCGCGGCCGAGGCTCCGGAGCAGTGAAGGATGGCAACGCCACGAGCGGCGATGTGCTGAGCTGCGATCAGGTTCAGGACCTCCTGGGAGCCTTTGTGCTCGACTCCCTCGATGCGGCCCAGGTGGGGCAGGTGCGCCGGCACCTCAGCGGTTGCCCCAGCTGCCGCCAGGAGGCGGACGAGCTGCGCGCAACCGCGATGGAGATCGGCGAGGCCGTAGCTCCGGTCATGCCTCCACCCATGCTGCGGGAGCGCATTCTTGCGGAAGCTCGTGGGCCGAGTCTGGCCACTCCCTCGAGTTACCCGCCACCTGGTCGGCGCATCCTGGCGGGCGGCCAGCGGGCTGGCTGGGCCGTGGCGGCCCTCGCGGCAGCGCTGATGCTGGCGGCTGGGGGCTGGGGCCTGAGTGAGCACTTCGGCCATCCGAGCGCACCCCAGTCCTCAGCCCTCACCGCCACGGCGCTGACTCCGGTGGACCGCCTTATCGCGAGTGGCCAATGCTCTGTCGTCACCCTGACCCCCGCCGCAACCGGGGCCGGTCAGGCCGCTCTGGTGACTGACCGGGCCAACGGTGTGACCTATGTCATCCTCTCGGGCCTGCCCCGGTTGCACTCCGACAAGGCCTACACACTGTGGTACATCGGTCTGAAGGCGGGCAGCCCGCGGCCGGTGCCGGTGGGCAGCATGACCAGGGTGGGCGCATACCGTATGCCGCTCTCCCCCAAGGGATTCCTGAAGGTCGCGATCACGCGCGAGCCGGGGCCTCACGACGCGACCCCGCTGGGGCCGGTGTTGCTGTCCGCCTCGCTGTCCTAGCCGAGGACAAAAACCGCTCCTTGTGATCCGACCTGACGCGGGGAGCGTACCTCGCTTTGCAGCCCCTCTGGGCGATCGACCAAGGGCCGCAATTGATGCCAGTACGCCAACCCGACCGAAGGAGATTTGCATGAACAAGGTCACCCGTCGCGTCTTTCTGCGGCGCGCCTCGTTGGGCGTAGCCGCGGTGGGCGTCGCCACCACGGTGCCCGGCTTTCTGCGCGGTTCCGTCAAGCCGACCACCAAGACGTCACCTAACTCAGCCCGGCCGCTGGCCACGGTGGCCCAGGAGGGGCCCCTGGTGGCACACATCCAGGATGTGTCCTCCGGGCAGATCACCCTGATGATCGGCAGTCGCGAGGTCACGTATCAGAACCGAGAGATGGCTAACCAGCTCCTGCTGGCGGCCCAGTAGGGGCGCGGCCCCCCTCACCACTCACTTTTAGAGGTACCAAATGTCATCGCACCGCGAGGCGCCGGAGATCTCCAAGGATCCCGTAGCCGACAACACCGACCTGTACGCGTTCGTCAGCCCCGACCAGCCGGACACGGTCACCCTCATCGCCAACTTCATACCCCTGGAGGACCCGGCGGCCGGCCCCAACTTCTACGAGTTCGGCAACGACGTCGTCTATCAGATCAACATCGCAAACTCCGGCCAGGGCACGGCCGACATCACCTACTCCTTCGAGTTCTACACCGAGATCCGTGACCCCGAGACCTTCCTCTACAACACCGGCACCATCTCCTCCTTGGACAGTGCCAACTGGAACCGGCGCCAGTTCTACAGTGTCACCAGGATCAGCGGCGGTCGAGCCGAGGTTCTCGCTCGCGATCTGCCTTGTCCACCCTGCAACGTGGGTCCGCTCTCTACCCCCGGCTACGCCAACCTGGCCCAGGCGGCGGTGCACACCCTACCTGGCAACAGGACGGTGTTCGCGGGCCAGCGCGCCGAAGGGTTCTACGTGGACCTGGGGGCCATCTTCGACCTGGGCGACCTGCGCCCCTTCCAGACTCTGCACATCGGCCCGCGCCCCGCGGCCCCGGGGGTGAACGCCACGGCCGGCAAGAATGTCCACTCGATCGCGCTTCGGGTCCCCAAGACCGATCTGACCCGGGGCGGTTACGCAGCCACCGACGGCAGCGATCCTAGGTCCGTCATAGGGGTCTGGGCGGTGGCCCAGCGGCACAAGGCAAGCCTTCTGCACGGGGACGGCCCGAGCTTTGGGGTCGGCCCGTTCAAGCAGGTTTCTCGGCTCGGGATGCCTCTGATCAACGAGGTCATCATCCCCATGGGGCGCAAGGACCGTTGGAACCTGGACAGCCCCGACCATGACCAGCAGTTCGCCGCCTACTACGAGCACCCGGGACTGGCGGGCTTGCTGCCCGTGCTCTACCCGGACGTCTTTCCCAACCTGGCGGCTCTGGACAAGGCAGGGACATCGAGGGCGGACCTGGTCGCGATATTGCTGACCGGGATCCCCACCGGAGTCGTCAGCGGCTTTCAGAACTACACCGGAACCGTGCAGGCCGACATGCTGCGCTTGAACATGGCGGTTGCGCCTACGGCCAGTCCCAGCCTGATGGGCCTGCTGGGGGGTGATGCGGCGGGCTTTCCCAATGGACGCAGAGTCTTCGACGACGTCACCACCATAGAGCTGCGAGCGATTGCAGGAGCGACCTATGCCCTGGTCGACAAGAGCTACAAGCCGGATGCGGCGGCCGGGCTCATCTACGACGTGATCGACCCCACCAAGTATTCCCCTGCCACGCTCAGTGGGATTGGGGTCACCTATCTGGACAGCTTCCCCTACCTCGGGACCCCCTACGACGGCTTCGACACCCCATCTACTACCACCACCTCGACCGGCATCTGAGGGTGGTGCAGATGGCAGAGCGCGACCGGGTCCTGGAGCCGAGCCAGGCCGTGATGGTCGACGTCGGTCCCGGACACGGTGCCCTGGTCATCACGGCACCGGCGGCAATGCTGGGCGAGGAGATCGAGATAAGTCCCGCGACCGATCCCGCCGCTCGTCAGCACGTCTACGTTCTGCGGCGCACCCTGCCTCGGAAGACGGCCTACGCGGCCGCCTTTCCGAGGCTGCGCGCCGGCGCGTATCTGGTCTGGGGGCTCGGTGACCGCGTGGTCGCCACCCCAAGTGTGCGTGAGGGCGAGGTGGTGGCGATCACCTGGCCCGTGCACGAGATCTCTTCCAGGTCCCCTGAACCGGCCGGCCCTCGGCCGGCCTCAACCGACAGCTCTCACCTCAAAGGAGTCTGACATGCTCGCACCGTCTCACATCGTTTTGCTGGGTCTCGTGATCCTGCTTGCCTTAGTCGTCTTCGGCCCCAAGCGGCTGCCCGAGTTGGGCCAGGGTGTGGGCCGTGCCATCCAGGAGTTCAAGCACGCCTCGAGCCAGGCGGCTCAGGAGTTCAACACCACCAGCGCTGAGCTCAAGGGCGCCATCTCGCTTGCCCCATTGGCGACCCCCGCCGGATCCCAGGGTGCGGTACCTGCCCAAAGCGCAGCTCCCGTGATCGTCCAGGATGTCCTTCCTGCTCCAGCAGACCACAGCGCAACCAACTGATCAGTATCTGGAGCTTTTGAGCCATGGCCGCCCACCCTTACTCCGCCCCTATCACGCCGGGCCGCCACCTAGGCGGCGGCCCGGCCCAGGAGGAGTCACCCGCCTTAACCCTGGTCGAGCACCTGGAGGATCTGAGACGGGTGGTCATCATCTGCCTCATCGCCTGGGTGGCCGCGACCAGCCTTGCGTTCGCTTTCAACCATGAGCTGATCCAGATACTCGAACGCCCGCTGCTGCTGGCCCTGCGCCACCGGGGATCGTCGCCATTCGGCAACAGCATCATCGTCACCAGTCCCCTGGAGGGGCTCTCGATTCCGTTCAAGGTGGCGGCCGCGGCCGGCATCGTGATCTCGCTGCCGATCGTGGCGTGGCAGGCCTGGACGTTCGTCGCCCCGGGCCTGCTGCGCCAGGAGCGCCGCCTGTTCGCGCCCTTCATTGCAGCGACTCTGTTCTGCTTCGCAATGGGAGCGACCTTCGCGTACTTCATCATGCCGGTCGGCCTGAGCTTCCTCTCGACCTTCCTCGGCAGCGACGCTGTCTACCTCCCGGACCTGGGCTCGTATCTCTCCTTCTTCGCCCTGGTGATTGTGGTATTCGGGGTCGCCTTCGAGATGCCGGTCGTGCTCTGCCTGCTGGCGGCGGTGAGGATCATCGACAGCCAGAAGCTGCGCCGGTGGCGCAAGATCTCCTATTTCGTCATAGTCGGAGTGTCCTTGGTCATCACCCCGGGCGCTGACCCCTTCACCCCCACCTTTCTGTCCGTCGCTCTGGTCGTGCTCTACGAGGCCAGCGTGCTGGTGATACGGCACGGTCTTCGGCGATAGGAAGCTTGGTTCGGTCCACCGAATGCTCTGCGGCGAGTCGGTGGCGCCGCCTGGCATTCCGGAGCTCCGATCCGGGACCGGAATGCGCGTCCGGCTGGGCACATGAACCGCAGCAGCCCTCGCAGCGATTTTTGCATCCGCGCAGGCCGCTCCTTGGTCACCCGAGGAGCGCCGTAGGGATCAGCGGGACCCAGGAGCAGCGGCAGTGACAAAGGTCACTGCCCAGGGTGATCGCAGGCGCCATCCCTCTCGCTGCGGAGATGGTCGGCGCCGAGGGTGGTGGCGCAGCCGGTGTGAGCGGCGGCTCTGGGAGCGACTCGCCGCCAGCATTGGCGATGCGCGCGGACCAGTCCCTCTCTTCATCAAGGCTTGCGTGATGCGGCGATCGACGGGTTGGCCCAGCACATCGTCCGTCGCGGCCCGACCGTCAGCCTGCGACTACCGCAGCGAAGACCGAAGGGCATCGTGGCGGTCCGTCCTCGCGTCGAAGTTACCTGCTAGACTTATCCGGAGGACGCTATCCACATACAGTGGAGGCTCCCCATCGGATTCGAGCGGGAGGAGCGATGGCACCGAACCCTAGCGGGTCGCGACCCCGAGAAGCACAGGCCGTGGCGGCCTGGCTCACGGATGCCTCCAACACAGGTCGGTGGGTGGTGGATCCCTCGGCAACCAGGGCGAGCTTTCAGGTCAAGCACTTCTGGGGAGCGATGACCGTGAAAGGCTCCCTGGCGGGGGCTGCAGGTGAGATCGTGATCGGGTCAGACGGCTCCGTCTCCGGTCAGGTGACCTTGCAGGCCACCTCGCTGGACACCAAGAACGCCAAAAGAGATGCCCACCTTCGGTCCGCTGATTTCTTCAAGGCCGCCGATCACCCAGAGGTGGCGCTGAGCTTGACCTCTGTTCGACCAACCGGTGAGAGGACCCTCGGCTGCTCCGCGCTGCTGACAGCAGCCGGGGTTGGCACGCCCGTCGAGTTCAACGCCACGGTCGACCGCCCCAATGCTCAGTCCATCAGTTTGACAGCGGAGATCACGCTTGACCGGACGAAACTCTCCATGACCTGGAGCCCGATGGGGATGGCTTCCCGGACGGTCATCACCACGGTCACAGCTCGCTTCGTCCGCCCACGAGAGGGAGCAAGTCCCGCCTGACACGGTCCTCGGCGCCACGCGAGCGTGGGGAGCGCCGCCCCGAAATCCCTGGCACCAGCCGCCAGCGCAATACGGCTCCTTTGAGGAAAGACATTGGAAGAACCGGTGGCAAACGATCCGACACCTTGGATTGCCGCGCTTCGCGATTCGCATCAGCGGCTCCGGACTATCAGCCGCGGACTTTCAAGCGGAGCGCTCCGCCAGAGGTCGTACGCCAGTGAGTGGTCCGTTGCTGACGTGCTCTCCCATCTGGGTTCCCAGGCCGAGATTTTCGAACTCTTCCTGAAAGCTGGTCTCGGGCACGAGCCAGCCCCAGGTCCTGAGCAGTTCCAGCCCATCTGGGACAGGTGGAATGCGCGCTCGCCCGAGGCCCAGGCCGCCGACTCGATTCTTGGGGACGCGGAAATCCTCAGGCGTTTGGAGCAAGCCAGCGACAATGATCGGACACAGTTTCACCTCAGTCTCTTCGGTCGCGAACTCGATTGGGCTGGGCTGGCACGGATGCGGCTCAGCGAGCACGCGATCCACACCTGGGACATCGCAGTGGCATTCGACTCCGAAGAGGCAGTGGGATCCAGCGCCGTCAACCTCCTGATCGATACCCTGCCTGAGCTGGCGGCGAGAACCGGTAAGGCGGGGGCCACGGCACTGCGGCTCGCCATCGCCACGACCGCTCCCGAGCGGCACTTCGACCTGGAGGTCAGCGACGCCGTGCTTCTGCAACGGAGCCAGGGCGGCGGCGAGCCTCCCCGATTGACGCTGCCGGCCGAGGCCATGGTCCGGCTGGTCTATGGCCGCCTCGATCCAGCTCATACCGTTG
>JAJYWM010000214.1 GCA_021791455.1 bacterium
CCTCGGTCGCCAGCCCAACGCGGGCTGGCGACCACTCGAGGGGCGCGGTTGCGCAGTCCGACCGCCATTTGGGAGGAATCATCTACTGTGAATGCAAATGTGCCAGGCGGGCCAAGGTCCTGGGGCTGGCTTGACGATGAGGCAGCGGCGCGCCAGCTTGCGGACGATGCCGTTGCACGAGCGATTGCGGGCGGCGCGAGCTACGCCGACGCCCGGCTGGTCGAGCTGGAAGAGGAGCGCCTCTACTGGAATTTGAAGGGCGATCCTGACCTGCGCCGCGAGCACACGGTGGGCATGGGAGTCAGAGTTTTGCTCAACGGCATGTGGGGCTTTGCCTCGCGGAGCATGGACTCTGACGGATTTCACCTGGAGGCCGCCGCGACCGCCCTGATGATGGCGGCGGCCTCGCCGGCGGGCGAGGCCGCCAAGTGGTCAGCCCTTCCCGGTCGGAGCGGGCGCTTCGAGACCCATATCGCCAAGGACCCCTTCAGCGTGCCAATGAGGGAAAAGCAAGACTTGCTCGACTCCTTGCTGGAGGTGGCTCGGCGAGAGCAGGAAGTCGTCGCCGCCGTGGCTGGCCTGAACGCCAAGCGCCAGCGTCGGTTCTTCTCGAGCTCGGAAGGCAGCTGGCAGGTGCAAGACCTGATGGAGTGCGGGGGGCTCTACCAGGCCTGGGCCCTTCTTGACGGCGAGCTGCAGCGTCGCTCCTATCCCAACTCCTTTCATGGCAACACCGGAGGTGGGGGTTGGGAGTACGTGACAGGGCTAGATCTCGAGGGAGAGGCGCCCAGGGTTGTCGATGAGGCTCGAGCCCTGGTCCGCGCCCCCCGATGCCCTGGCGGTAGAGCCGACGTGATCATCGGCCCGGCGATGGTGGCTCTGCAAATTCATGAGTCCTGCGGGCATGCCTTGGAGTTGGATCGCATCTTGGGTGATGAGGCCGGGTTCGCGGGCACCTCCTTCGTTGGCGCGGATGCCCGGGGCCAGTTGCGCTACGGCTCGCCCGCGGTCACCGTGGTAGCCGATCCCACGGTCGTGGGAGCGCGCGGAGGCTTCGGGTTTGACGACGAAGGGCAACCGGCGCGACGCGAGATCCTGATCCAAGACGGAATCGTCCGAAACTTTCTCTCCTCCCGCGAGACCGCGGCGCGTCAGGGGCTGGAGTCGACGGCGGCCATGCGGGCCGACGGCTGGCAGTACATCCCGCTGTGCTTCTCGACCCATGTCGCTCTCCTGCCCGGCTCTGGATCCGTCGAGGAACTGATGGAACGGATGGGTGATGGGTACTACCTGGACATGGACCGCAGCTGGAGCATAGACGAGCAGAGGTTGAACTTTCAGTTCGGTACCGAAGTCGCGTACGAGGTCCGCAGGGGAGTTCGCGGACGCCTGCTGCGCAACGCGTCCTACGGTGGGATCACGCCAGAGTTCTGGGGCAGCGTCGAGCATGTCGCCGGTGAGGAGGAGTTTCGCGTCTTCGGTTTGCCCTGCGGTAAGGGCGAGCCGAAGCAATGGGGCTTCGTCTCCCATGGAGCGGCGCCGATTCTGGCCCGAGGGGTGCGAATGGGGGTGGCGGGATGAGCTCGGCTGGGGCACGCCTGCGAGGGGAGGACCTCCTGCTGGGCAGCGCCGTGAACGCACTCCGTGATATGCCAAACGGTGGCGCCGTCTTTGTGAGTTCCCGCCAGGGTGAGTACACGCGCTTTGCCGGCGACCGCATCCACCAGCCTCAGGCCATCGATGAGGTCCAGTTGATGGCGAACGCCTTCGCGGCGGGCGGCCAGGCCAGGGTGGCAACAAGCCGGCTTGAGGGCGCTAGCTGGGTGGGGGGCAAGGCGGCCGAACTTGCGGGCACCATGCGGAACTCCACCTCTGGACCTCCGCCTCTCGCGCCCCCGGAACACAGGGGGCATTTGCTCAATACCTGGCACGAGAGCTCCCGCGCTTTTGACGCCGGGACCAGAGCCTCCCTTGCGGCCAGGGCTCTGGCGGCCGCTTCCAGAGTCGGAGCCGTCGCCAACGGGATGTTCTCCAGCGTTGTCACCGAACTCGCGGTCGCCAACACCGCCGGGCTACGGCGCTACGTCAGGGCCACCGAGGTGTCGCTCAGCATCCTGGTCCGAAAGGGCTCAGGGTCGGGATTCCGTGCTGACCTGGGCCGGGATGCGCAGCTTTTTCAGCCCGAAGCGATGATCGAGGAGGCCTTGCGGGACGCTCTTGCCACGGAGCAGCCTCAGGAGCTGGCAGCAGGTGAATTTGATGTGGTCCTGGGTCCGCTGGCCGTGGGGGATGTGCTGTCCTTCTTTCACGCGTTGGGGTTCAGCGGCGACGATCTTCTCAATGGCTCGGGGGCTGTCGCCCGCCGCCGTGGGGAGATGGTGGCGGCACCGGCGGTGTCCGTCGTAGACGATGCCTACGCTGCAAGCGGCCTTCCCATACCCTTTGATTTCGAGGGAGCCGACAAGGCCAGGGTCACGATGATCGACAAGGGCAGGGTTGGGGACGCCGTCACGGACCTCACCACTGGGCGATCCCTGGGCCTTAGGTCAAGCGGGCACGCTCACATCGGACGCGAGCAAGCTCCGGGGCCAACTCCAGCCAACATCATCATGGCCCCCGGAACCGAGTCCGAGGCTGAACTGATCGGTGGCGTCGAGCGCGGGATCTACATCTCCCGTTTCCACTACACCCGCATGATCGACCCGGAGAGGAGTTCGTTCACCGGAGTGACCCGGGATGCCAGCTTCCGGATCCAGGATGGCAGGATCGGAGAGGCTCTAAGGCAAAGCCGGTTCAGTGAGGAGATTTTCGGCATTTTATCCCGAGTTGATGGCGTCGGCAACCGGCTCGTGAGCCAACCCTTGATGAATATCTGGAACGGCTCAGCCAGCGCCCCCGCCATCCGAGTGAGGGGTTTTCACCTGGGCTTCCGGTGACCTGGTTCTCGGGGTGCTTTGGGACACTCTCCCGGTATTGGAGGCAGGACGCTTGAATGTGAGATATGACTTTGACGGAAGGGTGGTGCTGATAACAGGCGCCGCCCGCGGCGTTGGGCGAGCCATGGTCGGCGACTTTCTGGACGCCGGGGCCAAGGTGGTGGCCGCCGACAGAGACGCCGACGGGCTCGACGAAACTTGTGTTGGGCATGGGCGCTCCGCCACGGCGGTGGTGGGTGACATCAGTGATCCGGCCGACGCCGCCATGATTGTGAAACGAGCCACCGAGGTGTACGGAAGGCTCGACGTCTGCGTCAACAACGCTGCGGTGGCACCCCATGCCGCGCTCTTGGATGAGAGGGTGGAGGTTTGGGACACGGTGTACCGGGTGAACTGTCGGGGAACCTTTCTGATGACGCAGGCGGCAGCGAGGCTCATGATTGAGCAGGGCAGAGGTGGGCGGATCATCAACTTCTCTTCTGGAGTCAGCAGTCGCGGCTCGGCCGGGGCGGCCGCCTACGCCAGCAGTCGCGCCGCCACCGAGAGTTTCACGAGGGTCGCGGCGATCGAGCTGGCCCCCTATGACATCTTGGTCAACTGTGTGAGCCCCGGCCTAATCGACACTCAGCCGAAACCTCTGCCACCAGCCATGGCGGAGTCCCTGGCCAGAAGGATTCCAGGGCTGCCCTTGGCCCGGCCGGGCCGGCCGGATGAGGTCTCGAGCTTGGTGCTCTGGCTGAGTTCTGACGCCGCCAGCTATGTGAGCGGTGCGCTCTACTGCGTCGATGGGGCCAGTGGGGTGGGAGGGCGTCCATCTGGCCCCATCATCGATGATGACGTTCGCTACGATTGGGTGACTGGACGCAGTCGTGGTTGAACTCGTTCCGACCGGAGAGATCGCGGAGCTCGTCGGCGCGGGCCCAGATGTGGGAGGACGGCGGTGAGGGCAACTGAAGCGCGGGGTCTGCTGAGCTTTATAGACGCCTCCCCCTCCCCGTACCATGCCTGCGCGACGGCGGCCGACATGTTGGGCCGAGCGGGCTTTGGGATGGTCGAGGCCGGTGAGACCTGGCCGGAGGGTGGCAGCCAGTTCCTCGTCCGAGGCGGGACTCTGATCGCGTGGGCGGTTCCACCCGAGGTTGAGCCGGGGGTCGGCTTTCGGTTGGTTGGTGCCCATACGGACAGTCCAAACCTGAGGGTCAGACCCAACCCGGAGCGGGAGCAGCAGGGTTATCGACAGCTGGCGATCGACGTCTACGGGGGCGCGTTGGTGAATTCCTGGCTGGACCGCGACCTGGGGCTGTCGGGCCGGGTGGCCCTGAGGCCCGCAGACGGAACAACAGAACCAGAGGTGCGGCTTCTCAGGATCGATCGCTCACTACTGCGAGTAGCCCAACTCGCGCCCCATCTCGACCGGCAGGTGCGGACGGAGGGGTTACGGCTCAACCCCCAGACCCAGGTGGTGCCAATCCTCGGCTTGGCCGGTCAAGACCAGCGCGGATTCAGGGAGCTTCTGGCCGACGAGCTCAAAGTTTCTGCCGCCGACATCTTGAGCTGGGACCTGATGTTGCACGACCTCCAGCCCGGGGCGTTCGCTGGTCAGGCCGAGGAGTTTCTCAGCACGACTCGCCTCGACAACCTGGGGTCGAGCTACGCGGTCACCCGAGCGATGGTCCGCAGCGCGGAGGGGTCCACGGCTCGGCCCCGCATTTCAGTGATCTGCCTCTTCGACCACGAGGAGGTCGGCAGCACCAGCGCCAACGGGGCTGCCGGGGGGCTGTTGCCGAACGTGCTGGAACGCATCTCCCTTGGTCTAGGTTGGGGCAGGGGCGACTTCCTGCGGGCGATGTCCTCCTCGACCCTGATCTCCGCGGACATGGCCCATGCGGTGAATCCCAACTACCAGGAGTACTACGAGCCCGGCCATCTGCTCCATCTCAACGCCGGACCCGCGATCAAGATCAACGCCGCTCAACGATATGCCACCGACGCGATCGGCGAGGCGTTGTTCGCCAGCGTGTGCGCCGCAGCTTCGGTACCCGTACAACGCTACCTGGGCCGAGCCGATGTCCCCTGCGGCAGCACGATTGGCCCCCTGTTGGCGGCCCGCCTGGGCGTCAGCACTGTGGACGTCGGTTTTTCGCAGCTAGCCATGCATTCTGCGCGAGAACTCTGTGGGGCCGCAGACGTGGGCCACATGGTGAACGCCCTGACCGCTTTTCTGACCCTCTGAGGGCCACGTCCAAGGCGAGCCGGCAGCTGGACGTTGGTGACCGGTCGCCCCCGCCCGACTAGCGGGAGTGGGTCCGATTGGATTGATCGTTCGAGACGTCATCCTGGGCCGCCCACCCGAGGACTGCAGGGGCCGCTTCTGCCAGGGACTCGTAGATGCGGTCGGCAGCCCGCAGTAGAGTTCTCGCCCCATTGGAATTGACGGCGTACACAAACATCCCCGCGGCCCTCGCCGCCTCAACTCCCGCGGGGGCGTCCTCGACCACCAGGCAGTCCCGCGGCTGCGCCCCCAGGGCCATGGCCGCTAGCAGGTAGCCCTCTGGATGAGGCTTGCCGGCGGTCACAGCTTCCGCATCGACGACCAGGACTGGGTCTGTAAGTCCCAGATGCGCAAAGCACCGCCGGACCACGGCCTCGGTGTTGGAGGTGACCAACGCCCAACGTGCTGGCGGCAGGGCTCGGAGGAGCTCGTGAGCTCCCGGCATGGCGCGCACTTGCGCCACCTCCGAAGCCAGGATGCGGACGAGGTGCCGATGCTCCTCGGAGACGTCCAGGTCCGGAGCGACCGCTCGAATTGTGTCGCTTGGACGCCTCCCCGGCGTTAGTTCTAAGACCCGGTCGGGATCGAGGCCGCAGGCCAGCGACCACTTGGCCCACGCTCGCTGGTAAGCATCCATCGAATCCAGGAGGACCCCGTCGACGTCGAGAAGGACGGCGCGTCCGCCACGGCGACGTGGCGCTGCGGTCGCTACCACCGGTCGCCCGCCGGAAGCCAAGACGGTCGGCTTCCGCCACTCAAATTGGTTGAATCCCCCAGCGGGCAGTGAAGCTGGCGCCCGGGTCCAGAATGATCAGGCCGGTGCCCGAGCGAAATGCGTCCGGCGGGCATGTCATGGGCTCCACCGCCAGCGCCCGCCGCCTCTTATTCGGGTCTTGCAACGAGTCCCCGGTAAAGACCTGCAGATACGAGAAGGCCTGCCCCGCCCACAGCCGGACTCCCGGGCTACCTTCGGGCGCGACTAGTGTCACCGCCGTCTCACCGGTGGCTGAGGTGATCAGGCCCGTGAAGGTCGCGTCCAGATGCAAAGAGCCGATTGGCCGTGGCACCGTGAAGTCGTACTCGCTGCTCTCGACCGGGATGCGCTCTCCCGTGGGAATCCCACGACTGTCCGCCAGGAGGTGCAGGGTTGCCGGCAGGTGGAGGAGCAAGTCGTCGACCTGGTGATTCGGCACCATCAGATAGGGGTGGAAGCCGAGGCCAAAGGGTAGGGCGGCTTCTCCGCGGTTGTCGGCCTGAACCACGACGATCAGGCCGTCATCTGAAAGCTCGTAGTGCGCGGTGGCGTGAAGTGAGTGCTCGTAGCCGGGCTGGGCGGGTATGCAAAGAGACAAGGTGACCGTCTCGGCTGTCACCTCGCGCAGGGTCCATGGCAGCCAACGGGCCAAACCGTGGATGGCGTTGCCAGGGCCGACCTCATTGATCGGCAGCTGCTGTTCCTGGCCCGCAAAAATGTACCTGCCGTCGCGTATGCGGTTCGGCCAAGGCAGAAGGATCTGGCCGCGTCCGTCCCGGCTCCTCTCTCCCGGAGGAAATCCATCTATCAGGTGCCGCTCGCCAGCCCGGTACTCGCGCAGGGTCGCGCCGACCTCGGCGATCACGGCCTCCTGATCACCCAGCCTAAGGCAGAATTGACGCCCGCTAGGGGGCACTTGCTCCTCCACAGCCAAACTCGGACCATTCCATTTTGCCTCGCTCCGAGATTCGGCCGTTGGGTGTCCTAGTGCCCGCGCAGTTCCCGGCTGATTGGGGTGGGCACAAACCTCAGCGGAGCCCAGCGAAGAGATCCGACTCGGGGACCGGGGCACCGGTTCTGTCCATTGCCCGAATGAAGTACTCGGTGCTCATGAAGCTGGTAACAATCGGAGCGGGGAGGTTGAGCCAGAATCCATTGTCGGCCTGGCTGGCATGGGCTCGCAGTGCCGCCAGCTTGGCCGGCACGTCGGCCGCCACGTCGACCCTGGTGGTTATCACCGAATCGTCAACCCCAAAGGGCGGGTCCTCCGGGTCGAAGTCAAGTGGTGGCAGTTGATCCGATGCGATCCCCGCCTCGCGCGCTGCGGCGAGGCCGATCTTGAAGATGGACTTGGGGAAGGCCGTGTAGTAGAGCTTGACAGGTATCCCCGTTCTCTCAGTGGCAGCGACTGCCAACTCGTGTGCCCTGATGTGGTCGGGATGTCCGTAGCCTCCGGTCTGGTCGTAGCTGACCACCACCTGGGGGCGGAATCTTTCAAAGACCGGTATCAGGCGCGTCAACTCCTCTTCGAGGTCGGTGCCCGACAGGGAACCTGCCCGCCCGTTCTGCGCCCAGCCCGCCATGCCGGAGTCCAGATAGCCAAGCAACTCCAGATCGGTCACTCCCAGAGTGACCCGGGAGGTTTCCAGTTCCCCACGACGCATCTCGCGTACTGCCGCCTCGTCGTGCCCCGGCTTGCCTGGCTTGACTCCTTCACGCCCGTCTCCCAGTTCCCCGCCGGTGCAGGTGACTAGAACCGTGCGGACCCCCTCCGCCGAATACCTGTGCAGCACGCCCCCCGTCGAGGTGGCCTCGTCGTCGGG
>JAJYWM010000052.1 GCA_021791455.1 bacterium
CTACGTCCTGGGGATGGTGGCGCCCCTGTTCGTCGCGGCAGTGCTGTGGGAACGCTTCCACTGGGACCAGGGCCCCCTGCTTCGCGTCGGCAGAGCCCCTGTACGGCTGGGCCCCTGGCAACGGCAGCTCAGCGACGTGTTGGCCGGCACGCTCTTCATGCTCATCGCGGCCGGCATGCTGACGGTCGGTCTGAGCGGTGGCAACACCATCACCCCACCGTTTCTCGGGGCCTTCGACACCTGGGCGAGCACCCACTTGGGGGTCGTTGTGGGTGGGCTGAGCCACCTTCCGGTGTGGGTGATGGGAGTTGCCCTCCTACTGGTGACGCTGCGGCTCGTGACATGGGCCTGGCCGCGGCGCCAGCTGCAGGCCACGCATGATGAGGCCGTGGATTCCGTTTCACGGCTGCAGGCCACCACGGGACTCGGGCACGGCACCCTGGGCCCCGAACAGGTGCCCGAGGAGACAGCTTGACCCCCCGGCCGTTGAGCGCCACACCCGAGGCCGGGCCAAGCGGGGGGCCATTCGACGGCGCGAGAGGGGTGCCGGTCGGAGTCGACCATAGCCCGGGGTCCGGTCTGCGGCTGAACTCCCGGACGATCCAGATCGCGCTGGGGTGTCTGTGGCTACTGGACGGGATCCTGCAACTCCAGGCACCGATGTTCGGCCGCGGCTTCATCTACGCTATCAACTACAACGACGTGATGAGCCAGCCGGCTGGGCTGGCTCACTTCCTGGTCTCTGTGGTCGGCATTGTGGAGCCCCATCTGCTCCTCTGGAATCCCCTGTTCGCCGCAACGCAGATCGCGATCGGATTGGGCCTTCTGTATCGCCCCGCGGTCCGTCTGGCCATCGTGGTCTCGATCGCCTGGGCATTGGTGGTGTGGGTGTTCGGAGAAGGCTTGGGTGGCCTCTTCACAGGGCTGGCCACACTTCTCGGCGGCGCCCCCGGGCCGGTGCTACTCTATCCACTGATCGGGCTGATCGCCTGGCCGGTCGCAAACGCTCCCGGGCATACTGGCGGGTGGTTGCGCGCGGGGCCCTTGGGGGAGCGCGGGGCCAGGATCGGTTGGGCTGTGCTGTGGGTGGGCGGCGCGCTCCTCCAGTTGCAGCCCGTCTATCCGTACCCGGCGGTGCTGGCGTCGACGATTTCCATGAACCTGGCCAACGGCGAGCCCGCGCCGCTGGCATCCATGGACACGTTCTTGACCCGGATTGTCATCCTGATCGGTGACCCGCTGACATTGGTGCTGGCTCTGTTGGAGGCCGCGATCGGCCTGGCCGTGCTTCGCCGCTTCCACACGCGGCTGTTCCTCGGCCTGGGGATTGCCGTGTCGATCCTGTTCTGGATAGCCGGGCAGAACTTCGGCGGTGTGCTCACAGGGACCGGAACTGACCTGGGTTCAGGGCCCCTCTTCGTTCTGCTCGCTCTCGCGCTGTATCCAGCGGCTAGGGCCACACTCGGCCACGAGTCGGCCACCCTGAGCGCCGCCGAGGTGACGGCGTGAAGGGCGGTCCACCACCAAGTCCAGCCCCACCCAGGCTTTGGCCTGCGACGTCAGCCACTTCATCGAGTTCTCAGTAGAAAGGAGAAAACATGTACACCTGTCCGATGCACCCCGACATTCAGCAACCATCGCCGGGGAGGTGTCCCCGCTGCGGAATGGGCTTGGTACCAGCCGACGGTGCTCCGTCGGCGGGCGCCAGCCTGAGGCACATGTTCGGGATGTGCCTGAACTGGAAGGTGCTGGGTGGTCTGGGCGCCGTGGCGGTAGTCATCTTCCTGCTCCGCCCGCAACTCGGCCCGTCACTGCTACCGCTGGTGTTCGTGCTGGCATGTCCACTCTCGATGGTGCTCATGATGCGCGGTATGGGCGGCATGGGCGGCATGGGCGGCATGGGCGGCATGCGCGGCATGGGTGGCGGGCAGGGCGCGCCCGCGGGTGGATCCCTCACGGCCGGAGTCGACCCCAGCCCCGACCCGGTCGAAGTGCTCAGGCAACGCTACGCTCGCGGTGAGATCGACCATGAAGAGTTGTCCGGCCGGCTCGGCGATCTACTCGATCCAAGGCTGGGTGGATGATCGGCCCCAGGCTCGCTCCACCCCTGGGCTCGGTTGAGCCCACTGACCAGGCCGCGGAAGACTTCCATCGCCCGCGGCTCTGGAACGCGCCTGACAACAGAGGCCAAGAGGAGGTGCGGCGATGATGACGGGAGTCTGGTCGGGTGGGTTCTGGCCGATGCTGCTGATCATGCCGGTAATGATGCTGAGTGGTTCTCCATCTCAGTGCTGTAAAGCCAACCGACCTGGGCTTTGCTTGCGCCAGGGTCGGTCGAGGGGCGGACCCGCCAGGCTGTCGCAGCGAACCCGCTTGTCGGGAGGAGGCACGGACATGGTCCTGCGGGTGACGCCAGGGCTGGCCACGAGAGAGCGGTACGTGCGGGGCTGAGCTTCTACCGCCTGTTCGAGGAGCTGGTAGAAGAGCATGCCCCGGGCACGTGAGCGCCTCCGGTTGAAGCGAAACACGAACTCGTCGAGGTATGCCTGCAGGTGACCGGGCTTCACCCCGCCTTGGTGGGTGCCGAGGAGCCAGCGTTTGGCCAGTGAGGCGACGAGGTGGACGCCGGGGAGCACCTCGTGGGCCTTCGATCCCGAGCCCGAGACCACGAAGGGCTCGTGGACGTAGTCGTCCGCGCAGGCGCTCGGGTAGGCGGACCACCCGTCGCTTATGACCGTCGATCCTGACTCGACGTGGTCGAGTAGGAACCGCCGGAGCACCTCGGCGCTCGCATCCTCGATGATCTCAAGACGACAGCGCCCGAATCCTCGCCCCATTCGTTCGACGGCGACTTCGACCAGGGTCTTCCCGAGCGCGCCCCGACCGGGCCTGCCGGGCTCTGGGCCGCCGAGGATCGTCTCATCGACCTCGACGCTGCCAGAGAGCCGGTCCCGTCCTCGCCGGACCATGGCCGTGCGGTAGCGGTGCAGCATGGCCCAGGCCGTCTGCTCGGAGCCAATGCCGAGCTGACGCTTCAGTCCGAGCGCTGAGATCCCGTTCTTCTCGCTCGTCATGTACCACGCGGCAGCGAACCAGACGGTGAGCGGCGTCCGCGTCCCGTGGAAGATCGTGCCGGCGGTCACCGACGCCCGACGCGCGCAGGCGGCGCAGAACCATCGGCCGTCCCCGTAACGCCAAGCGACCCCTGGACCGCAGCGCGGGCAGACGAAGCCGTCTGGCCACCGCAGCCAGTCGAGGTAGTCCAGGCACGCCATGTCATCAGGAAACCAGGCGAGCAGGTCGCCGAAGGAGGCCGGGTAGTCCACGCCTGCCCTGGGGGAAGCCCGCGACACGCCGACAGCCTACAGCACTGAGATGGAGAACCACTAGAAACGGATCCTCACCGTCGCCGACAACCTGCCGCGTGGGAGCAGCACCCGGAATGGATTTACGGGCGGAGGTGAGCCGCGTGACTTGGCTGAGCGGATCGGAGTCCTCACCTTGCGCGGGATACGTCAGCGTGCGCTTCATGACAGTCGCAACCGGTGCACCTGGTAGCACTTGCGGTCTCTACGCGACGCAGTTGGCGAAGTCCAAACTTACTTCACAGGCCCGACATGACCGGCGTTCGAACCCCAACGCAATTAGTCGATGGAGACCGGGTGCTGTCGTTCCCGGCGCAACCCCAACGATCTTGCTCGCCGGGATGGGATTGCGCGCGAACCAGGGCAGCCAAGTCGATCCGCTTGAGCGGTGGAGCCAAGCCGTGCATCCCCCATAGGTCACGCTACAGTGGACCATGCCGGGTCGCGGGTGGAGGGTGCCGTTTGGCGCCCTGGGAGCGTGCAGTGTCGGGACGCCAGGATTAGCGAGTTGAGGTGAGTGGTGATGAAGTGTATGGTTGATGCCAAGTCCGGTATCGACAAAGACGCTGTGGCAGTCTGCCACGACTGCGGTGCCGGGGTGTGCCTCGTACATGTGACGCAGCGTCACGTGGTGGAAGCGCCGACCGGTATGGCCGGATCAGGGCGGTCACATACGGTGTACGTCTGCCCGACTTGCCATGCCGAGTGGCCAGGCCCCGAGTAGCCGGCGTCAGTGGCGGGTCGGCCCCGCGGCGCCGCGAGGCCGACCCATCTCTCAAGGGGCTTGTTGGTGGGCTGGTTGGGACGAATGTACGATCCGCAGCGCTCCGGTTAGCCGGCTCCATCGTGGAGTCTGGCCCCGCCTAGTACTGGTGCAGGCTGAAGTGGGTCACCCAACTTGCCCGCCAGCAGAGTCGGCGAAGTATGATCACCCTGTGCCAGTTGTGTGGTGGCGGCACCAGCTCATCCGTGCTGGCGAGAGGGTCCCCGCCTTGGACTGCGCTCGAAGGAACGCGGAGACGATTAGTGGTAGGTCCGCTTCCAAACCTGGTGTCTTGAGGCGGGACTGTCACACCTCTGGCGAGCGCCACGGAGTGATTACCCACCCCACTCGGGGTGGGGTGGTATGATCAATTGGAGTCGATGAGATGGTCGAGACTTACAAGCGAGATGCCCTGGTCCGACTCAAGACCGTTCGCGGGCATCTCGACGCGGTGCTCGGCATGGTTGAGGCCGAGCGTTACTGCCCTGAGGTGATGAAACAGGTTGCGGCACTTCAAGCCTCGCTTGAGAAGGTCAACCGTCTCCTCCTGCGCAATCACCTTGAGACGTGTGTGTCCGAGGCCATCCAAACCGGGAGAGGCCGCGAGAAGATCGACGAGCTGATGGAAGCTCTCCGCTTCAACTCCAGCCTCACCGACTTCCGCCAGTCGGCAGACGTGCTCACACTCAAGCCCATGGCAGAGGATCCCGACGGAGTGCTGAACGCCGCCCCAGTCGAGGAGATGGGCCATCAGACGCGCCCTCGTCGGCAGAGATCCACATGACATCGTGGTGCGACCAGCCAGACGGCCCTGGTCAGGTGCAGGCTCGTTATGGTACTGCGCGAGTTCCTTGTGAGACCTGGCTCATGCGGAGTCCGGGGCGGGCTCGCCCGGTCACGTGGCACAGCGACGGCCGCCCGCGGCGGGAAGGTTGTGAACGCCGTGGCGGTGCCGATGTAGAGCCGCTCGGTCAGTGCCTCAATCGGCAGCCGATGGCGATGGGAGCAACGAGAGCGGAACCTCGATCCAGGACGTTGGCGTGATGTTCGTTCTCGACAGCATCGCACGCAGCCTCCAGGAAGCGTTCTTCATGTTCTGGGCGACCCTCTGGGCCCTTGTTCTGGGTTTCGGCCTGTCCGGAGCTGTGCAGGCCTTCGTCTCGCGTGAGCAGATGCAGGGGGTGCTCGGTGACCACCGGCCGCGCACAATAGCGAAGGCATCCTTTTTCGGGGTGGTCAGCTCGTCATGTTCCTATGCGGCGAGCGCCCTCGCCAAGTCGCTGTTCGCCAAGGGCGCCGACTTCACGAGCGCCATGATCTTCATGATCGCAAGCACGAACTTGGTGGTCGAGCTTGGCATCGTCATGTGGTTGCTGATCGGCTGGCAGTTCGCCGTCGCCGAGTTCGTCGGCGGTGCGATCATGATCGTCCTTCTGGCCATTGTTCTGCCGCGGGTCGTGCCTGCGGGGTGGGTTACCCCGGCGCGCGACGGGCTCAACGCGGGTCGGGACGGATCTGGCGAGCACGCCGCGCACGGGATGGCTGCAGACGACGGAGATGCAGCCCTTGGCACACTGGGCCGCAAACGTTTCCTCACCCGCGCGGGGTGGTCGAACGCGGCCGGGTACACGATCAGCGACCTCACCATGCTGCGCAGGGAGATGGCCGGGGGCTACATCATCGCCGGGTTCCTCGCCATCCTGGTTCCAGAGGCGGTTTGGCGTGCCCTGTTCATCACCGGACACGGGTTCGGATCCAGCGTCGAGAACGTGGTCCTGGGACCTCTTATCGCGGTCATCAGCTTTGTCTGCTCAGTGGGGAACGTCCCGCTCGCAGCGGCTCTGTGGAAGGGCGGGATCAGCTTCGGCGGTGTCATCTCGTTCGTGTTCGCCGATCTCATCACGCTGCCCCTGCTCCTGATCTACCGCAAGTACTACGGGATGAAGATCACGCTTCGCCTGCTGGCGGCGTTCTGGGCGGTGATGAGCATCAGCGGGCTGATCACCGAGTACCTGCTCAAGGCGGTGGGGTTGGTGCCCACGGGCCGGCCGACGAACATCGTCCCCCTCGGCTTCCATCTCGACTACACGAGTGTTCTCAATGTTGTTGCCCTACTCGTGTTCGGGTATCTTTACTGGCTCTATCGCAACCGGGACCGCCTCGGTGGCGGCTCCGCCTACGCCAAGGATGTCGTATGTGGTATGCAGGTGCAGAAGTCGATGGCGCCGGCCACCGCCTTCCACGCGGGCAGGGCGTTCTACTTCTGCTCGGACGGCTGCCACGACCGGTTCGTCGTCAATCCAACCCGATTCGCCGCGGGTGACAAAGCCGAAGCGATGAGTGGTGGCGGAAATACAGGATCCAGCGCGAAAGGAGCTACACGCGACCCTGTCTGCGGCATGACCGTAGACGCCGCCGCCGCTGCCGGGCATGCCAGCTATGCGGGCCGGGAGTACTACTTCTGCTCGACTGGCTGCGGGGACAAGTTCACCGAGAGCCCCGAGGACTTCCTGGACCGGGACAGTGCTCCGCCCGGTGGTCATCAACACGGGCAGGCAGGCCGACACAGTCCTTAACTTGGAGCGGATGGAGGTGCTGACACGGCGGGCGCGCTGCCAACCCCCGACCGCCAAGAGCTGACGGCCACTCCGGTGAGAAACGCTCCGTACCTCAAGTTGGCCCGGGCTGAAAGGTGCTGATAGCGAGCCAGCCGCAGATCGCCATGTGGACACGGACTGGAAGGGCAAGCGTGATGGGGGAGCGGCTGCCGCCCACGCCGACCTTGATGGCGGTCACCGCAGTGGCAGCGGTGACACAGCTGCCGCCGCCGGTAGCCGGCTGCTCGAGGCCCCATGCGATGTTCACGACCGCTGTCCCAGGGACGGGTCCACCAGAAGGTGCGGGGGCCATCCCGGCTTCCAGAACGATCCGCGAGGCGCTGGTCGCTGGCAACGGGGCGGTGCGTGCCTGATAGGCAACCGGCTGGCCACCGCTTCCCACCAGCGTGATCCCGGGTTTCCCTTCAACACCGCATGTCTGGAGCGAGCGATCCGCGAAGGTGAGCACCGCAATTGCGACGCCATTGGGAACACTCAGGATAGACCCGAATGCGGCCACGAGCTGGTGGTCTGCGCAGGCAGGCACCCGCGCATAGCTGGTGCCCGCGGGGCTGTGGGGAACGGCGCCACAGCCGGCCAACACGGCTAGCATGAGAATGGCGGGAAGCGGGGCGAGCCTCTCGGAACTTGTGTTCTGCAGGTCAGAGGGACATTGGTCGCCCCCGGCGCGACGAGTGGAACGTGGCGCCTTCCAGAGTCGGAGTCGGCGGTGATGGATGATGGTCAGCGAGCTCCCACGGCCAACATCACCACCGCGGCACTGAGGACGACCGCGGCCAGTCCTCCAGTGACAGCCGCCCCCGCCTTGGTCCGGCGCCGCTCCGCCCGAAGTGGCAGCAGGAGTTGCCGCCACAGTGTGTAGGCCGCGAAGGACGCTACGAACAGACCGCCGGGCACCGCAAGATGGGCGTGAAGGACCACAAACCACCCAGACAGGCCGATCGCCGCGGACCCGAGCGACTCATATAGCTGCGCGGGAATTCGGCGCGCTCCGACTCGCCGATCCGATGACCACACCG
>JAJYWM010000352.1 GCA_021791455.1 bacterium
CCGCGTTCCACGGCCCTGGAGTAGATCCAGGCAAGGACCGTTTCGAACCCGCCCGGCCAGAGAATTACCACCACCACCAGCGCTGTGCCGAATACGATGGGGGGCCAATTCGTCAGTCCTGCTAACAGCGTCGGTAGCACGACAACGAACGCCGCGCCGGCCAATGCGCCCACGGGCCCCCAAGCCCCCCCGATAATCACCCCTGCCAGAAGCGTCACGCTCACTGACACGTCCACCGAGGTAGGGCTCACATAGCCCCCGAGGAAAGCCACCGCCGCGCCGCTGAGGCCGATGATGGCTGCTCCGAGTCCCTCAACTGCCGCCATGTGGAACCCACGGCGCACCCCGCTGGCCACTGCCCGGCTCGGGTCCGCGACGAGCATGAGCGTCCGGCCGCCGACACGCCGCAGGCCGAACATAAGCGCTGCCCCGAGCCCAACGAGGAGCATGGCACCCAGTATGAGGGTCATGCCGAACAGGCTCCCAGCTGGGGGCGTCACGTACATTCCCTCGGCACCCCCAGTCCAGTGAGCCAGTACCAGCGCCAGATCGGCTACGGACGCGGTGAGGACAAGTGTGAGGGTTACGTAGTAGATGTCTTCCATTCGGTGGGTGACCCAGCCCACCAGGGCCCCAACTATCCCGGCTGCCACCACGGACCCGCCCAGCGCGACTACCCACCAGACGTGGTCTCCCGTAGCAATCGCGTACACGTACGAGCCCACGGCCAGGTATGCTGCCCCACCGAGGTTGACCCTCCCGGCGTAGCGCGTGATTAGGGCTAGGCCGGTAACCCCAATGGCATAAGCAACGACCAGTTCTGCAGTGTTCTGGGCTCCACCGCTAAGCAGGAGCATCGCCCCTAAGGCGATCACCAGCGCCACTACCAACTCGCCCACCGCTACCCGCCGGCCAGTCCTCGCCGCCTTGTAGTGGGGGCGGATCTCAAAGGCCTTGCTGCCGAGCACGACCCTCCCCCGCCACAGCGCACCAGGGTCCAGGCGGGTGCGGACCACGAACACGATGCTGAGGAGTACCAGCAAGGCAGTGTTAGTAAGCGGTACGTCCACGTACCGAGTGATCAAGTTCGTGATCACGCCGACCACCACGGCTCCAATCAGCGTAAGGGGAATGTTTCGGAATGCCCCCCACGACGCCGCGACGGAAGCCGACAGTAGGAATGACACCTCAACAGTGGTGCTGATCTCCTGATAGGCCGCGAAAAGCACTATTGCCCACGCCGCCACCACGCCAGCAATCACCCAGATGCTGAGCCGGAGCCAGAACGTCGAGACGCCGCTCAGCAGCGTGAGCTCCGCATTGGAGGCTCCCATGCGCAGCGCCAGCCCGTACCTGGTGCCGAAGAGCAACCAGGCGAAGAGACCCAGCCCGATCGCGGCGCTCCCAATGATAACCACTCCTGCCAGGGGCAGACTGGTCCCCAATATGGTCACAGAGTCCGCGGTCGGAAACAGGTTGAATGTGTACGGGTTGTACCCAAAGAACTGGGCAAGCAGCCCGCCAGCAATCGTGCTCACGCCAAGTGTCGTGACCATGGTCGCCAACACCCCCGCCCGGCGCACCTCCAACGGCCGAATGCAGGTCAGGTACACCAAGGCGCTGGCCACCCCAGAAGCGACCAGCCCAAAGACCACTGCCAGCCAGAGAGGAACCTGCCTAGAAGCGAGGGTGATTGTGATGAATGCTCCCACCGCTCCAACACTTCCCTGCGCGAAGTTGAAAGCACCGGATGTCCGGTAAATGAGAACCAATCCGACCACCAGGAGGGCGTACACGCTTCCTAGGATCAGCCCACCGATGAAAAGGCCCAAGCGAACTATCTCCTATGGTTCACGATGCTGTGCGACCGTCTATCGATGGCACCGGGACCCCGCACCGCCGAGCCAGGCTAGTGCGGCACCGCGTCCGGGTCCTCCCGCAGCCGCGATCGGCGCCGATGTCAGCCAACCGGCCGCGCTGCCAGTGGCTCCAGGCGAAACCTCCCGGGCCGGCCCCCCCGACCAACATGCCCTGAGTGGGCCAGTCCGGTCTGCGGCTGATCCTGTCACTCCCGCCCCTACTGGAGATGGCGTTCGCCGCGGCCGACATAGAGCTGCCTCGGCCGGCCGATCCTCTGCTCTGGGTCCTGAACACCTTCCACCCAATGCGCCAGCCACCCGGGCGTCCGCCCAATCGCGAAGAGCACCGGGAACATCCCGACCGGAAGGCCCATCGCCAGATAGATGATGCCAGAGTAGAAGTCGACATTCGGGTACAGCTTGTGCGAGACGAAGTATTCATCCTCCAGGGCGATGCGTTCGATCTCCTGAGCCACTTGCAGCAGAGGACTTGGTCCCGTCACCTCGAACACTTCATCCGCGATCCGCTTGATCAGTTGCGCTCGAGGGTCGAAGTTCTTGTACACCCGGTGGCCGAAGCCCATCAGGCGGAACTCCCCGTCCTTCACCCGCTGGATGTACTCCGGGACAGCTGCTTTGGTGCCGATCCGGTTGAGCATTAGCAAGACCTGCTCATTGGCTCCGCCGTGGAGCGGGCCGTACAGCGCCGCACAGGCTCCAGACATCGCGGCATACGGGTCTGCCAGAGAGCTTCCGACCAGCCGCATGGTGCTGGTCGAGCAGTTCTGCTCATGGTCAGCATGCAGCGTCAGAAGGACGTCCAGAGCCCGCTGCAGGACGGGATGGGGCTGATTCCTGTTGGCGGTACCGCGCCAGAGCATGGTGAGGAGGTTGCCCGTGTACGTTAGAGTGGGGTCCGGGTAGACGTAGGGAAGGCCCCGGTTGTGTCGATAGATGAAGGCGGCAATCGTCGGCATCTTCGCGATGAGGCGAATGACCTGCGTCGCCCGCGATGTGGGGTCGTCGACCTGCTTGGCCTCGGGATAGAACGTGGACAGCCCAGCCACCACGGACCCCAAGACCCCCATGGGGTGCGCATCATACGGGAACGCATCGATCAACTTCCGCGCGGCCTCGTGAACGCCTGCGTTCCGGGCAATCTCGCTGGACCAGGACGCGATCTCGTTGGGGGTCGGCAGCTCGCCGTGCAGCAGTAGGTACGCGACCTCCAAGAAGGTCTTCTTCACGGCCAGTTCCTCGATTGGGTAGCCGCGATAGCGAAGGATCCCTTTCTCTCCGTCGATGAACGTGATGGTGCTTCGACAGCTGGCGGTATTCACAAAGGCAGGGTCATAGCTGAGGAGGCCAAAATCGCACTCGCTCGCCTTGATCTGACGCAGGTCAGGCGCTCGGACCGCCCCATCCACGATCTCCAGCTCGTAAGTCCGGTTAGTGCGTCTGTCCGTAATCTCGAGTTTCGCTTCAGCATCCTCAGTTGTCGGCACAACTCCTCCCCATTTGCCACAGGCATCCGTATCCATCTGAAGATGGGGAGTGGGCAGCGGCAAGCCACTCCTCCGCGGACGGCCAGAACGACGCGCTCCTACCCTGTTGCGCCGTTGCACTTGACCAGCCACGCTGGTGGCGGTCCCGCACTCGATCGGCGGACCGGTGCGACCTTGGGGCGCTAGGCATGCTTTGCTCCTAGCCCGCTGCAAGCTGCGCCAGACCGTTGGCGAGCTCGGCCGCCGCTCGCTCATCATCGGCAAGGGCTGTCTCAACGAGCGCGGCATCCCTTTCCAGGGCTGAACGAGCCGCCTCTAGTTGCTCTCTGGTGCGGGCCGTGGAGGTTCCACCCCTTAGGGCGTGGGAGGCGACGACTGCGGGCACTCTGGTCCTGGCCTCGAGGGCGGCAACATCGCTCCCCTTGCCACTGTGGAGCAGCGGCTGCAGGCGAGCTGACAGGGCCGATAGGTCATGGGTGTCCAGAACCTGTCCAGCGCGACCCTGACCTTCTCGGTCGCGCTGGAACTCTGCGATGGCCCCGTGCGCGTCGCGGTAGGGCACCCCTCGCTCTCCGATGAGCCAAGCCAGTACGCCACCTACGACCGCGCTTGAGCTGTCGGCCGCGCGCCTGAGGCGGGCCTCGTCCACTTCGAGGTGGACCATCAGCTCCCTCAGCACCCGAAGGGCCCGGTCAGCTTCGTGGGACTGTCTAAGCACTTGCAGCGGCAACAGGGTCGCAGCTTCCAACTGCTCCGACGGCGCTTTTACGGCGCTAAGGCCTTCCATCAACCCGCCAGCGCCAACCGCTGCCAAGCCGCAGAGGAACTCTAGTACGTAGGGTATCCGCATGTGTGGTGCAACGCTAGACGTGATGCTGAGCTGCCCCGGTATCCGTACAAAACCAAACTCGCTGGTGCTCCAGACGAGCAGGTCCGTTGCGAGCCGGGCGAGGGTGGTGTCCAGAATCGCCAGCCCGGCTAGGGTCTGAATCAAGTAGTCGTAGTTGCGAATCCCGTCGCGCGCGTTCAGGCATGGACGGGGGAAGCCGAGCAACTGGTCGAGCTGCTCAAGTGCCACGTGGTACGGGGTCCCAAAGCCCCCGTCGGACCCGACCACGCTGACATTCACCACTTGGTATGAGTCGTACAGGCGCTGAGCATCGCGTTCCAGCGCCGCGCCCCAAGAGAGCAGGTAGTACCCCAGGGTGGTGAGGTCGATATGTTGGAGGTAGCTGTACCCCGGCATGTAAGTCTCGAGGTGGTCGGCTGCTAGGGCCAAGACGGCCCGCCTCACTTCAACGAGCGCGATCTGGACGCCCAGGATTCGCCTGCGCGCCGAGAGGCGGCTCGCCACTGCCCGGATCGACGGGCTGGACCGCCCCAGGTGGAGGAGGCTAGCGCTCTCTGGGCCACAGACTTGTCGCAGGAACTCCTCCCCGCCGTGGATAACATTGCTCAACTGCAGGCGCGCTTCAACAACTCCCTCCTCCTCCATCTGGCGCAAGGCTCGCGCCAGGCGTTGCAGGGTGGGTCCAGGAGCGAGGTCAGCGCGCGCGAGCATGACCAGCTGGGCCCGGTCATAGTCATGGACCGCGCGCAGAAAGTCGGGCTCCTTCATGATCTCCGCGTAGTAGTGCATGAGGTCCGAGCTTGCCGAAGCACCCAATCGCTGAGTCCAGAAGAAGCTCACGGATGTGCTTCCTCTCGGATCCATTCCTCCCCCGTGCCCCAGTTATAGACGCATCGGGTACAGCTGGTGCTGCGTGGATAGGTACCGTGCAGTCGGAGATCCGTCACCGCTGCACCGCCCTGGTAGGGCATCCCGGATACACGTCGCAATCTAATGCCTCGCAAACAACCTGGGAGAGGAAGCGGCCGGTCCGCCTAGTGGCGGACCGGCCGCGGTCCCCTATCCCAGGCGCCTAGTCAGTTGCCTCTGTCCGCTCACTGAGCAAGCGAGACCGGCAAACGGGGAACCGGAAGTGGCCCGTAGACGTGTGGTGTCGTCTGGGTTGAAGGATCGTACCTGTACATATTCTCGGTTGCCGTGGGAATGACGTTCGATGCGGAGAACGTCAGCGTCGCTCCGAGATTTCCTGGTTCGAAGGCTGGGCCCGTTTCGAGAGCCTTTATCAACGAGGCCCGAGTCGGGGTCTTGCCACCCTTTGTGGCCAGCTGCAGGGCGTGGATGAACACGCCCATCCCAATCCACCCCAGGGCGGCCTGAGCGCTGGGGTTCTGGTCGGAGGTGTACTGCCGCACGATGCTGATCATTGACGACACGCCTGGGTTCGAGGTGTCGGTGATGGGCGTGAACCAAGAGTCGAAGTAAATGGTGTCACCGAGCGCCGAGACCGGCTGGAAGACGGCGGGCACCGCGTTGTAGAAGGGAAGGACCACGGTCGGGTGGTAACCGATGGCCGCGCACGCCTTCAGGAGCGCGATCACGTTCGGCGGCTCACCAAAGTCGAGCAGGTACGGGGCGTTGGCGCTGGCCAGAGTCGCGGCGTAGCCGGAGAAGTCCGTGGCGTTCGGGTTGTAGCCCAGGTTGGCCGCGAGGGTGAGGTGTAGCTTGGAGACCTCGTACGGGACTCCGGGCGCGGCGCCTTCGCCCGGAGCGTCCTGGGTGTACGCGAGCGAGATTTTGGTGGCGTGGAGCACGTTGGCAAGGAACTCGACTTGGAATGCCGTGATCTCGTCAAATGGAACCTGGTACCCAAAGAAGAGCCCCTCAGGGGTGGTGATCCCCTGGTGGGCAAGCACGCCGGTGTCCATTGAGAATCCAATGTCTGGCACCTTGGCTTGCTTGAGGATCGGAACATCGGCGGCGTTGGTAGGCGTTCCGACCAAAGCGGCGACGGCGAAGATGTTGCTCGCCAGAAGTTGGTGGAGGTCAGAAACCGCGAGCGACGGCTGATACTGGTCGTCCAAGACCGTGTAGTGGAGCTTCCACCCGTTGACGCCGCCGTGGGCATTGACGTAGTCGACGTACGCCTGAGCGGCGACCGAACCCTCTCCGAAGAGGGAGTAGGCTCCCGTCTTGGCAGCGCTTGCCCCGATGTCGATCGTATGGGTCTTGGTATTGACACCCGGCGACGCCCCGGACCCGGACGTTGCCGACTGCCCACAGGCAGTCAGGGCCACGGCGCATGCACACAGCAGGCCGGTTGCCCACCCTAGCTTAGAGCGGAGCATGTCGGGTTCCCTCCATTCACGTCTGATAGACACAACCGGCACGACCGGCATATGGCAATGGGCACGATGGTGTCTCACGCCGTGATACATGCGTTGTCAAACATGCAGCATGCGGGATTTATACTCTTGGGCTCCCCGCATGTCAAGGGTCAGGTTCACCCGGTCAAGTGTCCGGGGAGCAAGCGGTGTCCCGGGTTGGATGCGCCCAGCTAGGCGGAGGACTTGCAACCGAGATTCCGCAGTTGGAGGGTTCGCTGGGGTGCCGGTGGCCTGAATTGAAGTTGACACGGGGGTCCCAACACGCCCTGGCACAGGTTTGTCAAAGGCGAATTGGAACTGGACGGTAGCGGCCACCGGAACTGGACAGGCACGGTGAGGCGGTCCTCGCTCTGGTTTCTTGGTAGTGGAGTGAGGGGTGCGGAGAGGAGGCGTGGACACCGCCGAGACCTTGGACGGCCCATGCGGTGCCGGGCCTGGCTGTGGGTGCCCGAGGCGGGCTAAGGCCCTGGAAGTAGTTTCCACAGTAGGCGTGGGCTCCAGCTTGCGGGGCGCTTCGGGTGGGGATCCCTCCCCGGACGTCATGTCAAGTCAAGTCCCTTTGAGTGGTGGAAATTAGGGAGGGGCTGGGGGCAGTTCATCAGGCAGCCAGTCCTGCGGCGAGGGGTTGGTGAGGAGTTGCTGACCGTCGCCTGAGAGCAGGGCCACGGAGGCCTCGGAGAAGTGGCGCTTGCCGTCCTGCCACTCGTCGTGCTGCTCTTGGAGAACAGCGGTGGCCAGGCGCCGCAGGGTTTCGGAGTTGGGGAAGGTCCCCACGACCTTGGCGCTGCGACCGTTGAGGTCCGATCGGGCGCGTCGTACCCGCGCCCGTGGACGTATTCATCAGCACCATATGCCCTAGCCGGTCCGGCCAGTCGTTGCGGGGCCTCACCGGCCCTGGGGCCCAACACGAGGCCCGGCAGGACTCCGGCCCCGGGGCGGGTAGGTTAGGAGCGTGCCTGGGGTGCGGCCGCGGCCCGCGCGTCACCCATTGCCATGAGGCGCCGTCTCCCCTATGGTGGCGCTGACGGTGCCAGAGTGCGCCCGGAGCCGTTGCAGGGGGACCGAGGATGGAGGCCAGGGTCGGGCTCTTGGTCGGGGTCGAGAACACC
>JAJYWM010000292.1 GCA_021791455.1 bacterium
CGATCTGCTGGGGCAGCTTCTGCCCGCCGGTCACGGGGTGCGCCAGGCGCTGCAGTCGCTGGCGGAAGGAGGCCCGGTCGAGCTGCGCGGGGAACTGCAGACGGTAATTGTACGGATGCGCGAAGTGCCCTTGGACCTGGCGCTGCTGGAAGCCGATCGCCGGATCAAGCAACCCTTGTTCAGCCTCATGGTCAGCGCTCTATCTGTCGGGGCGAGGTCAGGCGGGCGAATCACCCCGCTGCTGGAGGAGCTTTCGAGGGCGGCCCATCAGATTCAGACCGCTCAGGACCAGATCCGCGCCGAACAGGCTCAGGGTCGCCTCGGCGCTCTTGTCATCGCTCTGATGCCGGTCTTTTTGATCGCCGTTCTGCGGGTGGTGAATCCAGCCTATCTGCAGCCCTACCATGGCCTTGGCGGCCAGCTCGTTCTGTCCCTTCTGCTCGCCCTGATCGTGATTGGGTACTCCTGGATGCTGCGAATTCTGCGCGCCAGGGACGTGGACCAAATCCACCTCCTGGCGGGCTCGCCAGGGTCCGACATTGAGCAGCAGGCGGGGCTCAGCCACCACGTCGTTCCCGGGGCCGCCCGCTGATGGCTCCGGCCTTGTTGAGCCCGCTCCAAGGGGTGCAAATTCCCCCCCTCGCCGCAGAGGGAGTCATCGGTGCCGCCCTTCTGGCAATGTTCGCGGCCATCATCGCGATCGCCTGGCCAAGGCGGCAAACGTGGGAGAGGCAGTTGGCTAAGCGGGCGCGGGAAAGAGCCTGGCCCGCGCCCGCAAGAGCTGCGGGTCGCAGTTGGCCGCCGCTGCCGTTGCGGACACTGGCGATCCTGCTCCGGCCCGTGCTGCCCGACGGGCTCATGAGCTGGCTCCGCGCCTCGCTGCGATCCGCGGCCTTCGACGTTCTGCCGGAGGAGGTCATCGCCCTCGACCTCCTGCTGACGCTTCTCCTGGTGGGGGGAGCGCTGGTGCTCAGCTCCCTGCAGTTGCTCCCGCCGCCGCTAGCGGGTGCCGCCATTCCTGTGCCGACTTTGGGGATTGCAGCGCACCTGCTTCGGCGTGCCTCCCGACGCCGCGAGGCGATCGCCGGCCAGCTCCCGATCCTGGTCGATCTGATGGCCCTGGAGCAGAGTGGCGGTGGCATTGGGGCCCGCCGGGCGATGGAGCTGGTCGTGAGCCGAGTTGGCGGAGATGCGGCCAGCCTTCTGCGTGGCTGCCTCGCCGGGTCGGCGGCGGCCGGGACCGCTTCACTGGACGATCTCTTGGAGCAGCGGGCCGCCCAGCTTGGGGTACCCGCCCTGGGCGCCCTGGCCGCAGTCGTGCGCCTGCAGCGTCGGGAGGGAATCTCAGCTGCCGCTCCCCTGGGTCGGCTGGCGCGCAGTCTGCGAGACCGCCAGCGGGATGACTTCACGATTCGCGGCAAGCGTGCCCTGGTCACCATGCTGCTGCCTGTGGCGACCTGCATTCTGCTGCCCTTCGTCATCATCATCCTCTACCCCGCGCTGGAACGTCTTTCGAGCGCCCTGTCGTGATGCGAGGCGTCGAGTCCGGTCAGGCGATGGTGGAGTTTGCCATCGGGGTCGCCGTCTTTTTGTTGGTGACCCTGGGTGCCGTCCAGATTGGCCTTCTCGCCCTGGCCGAGGAAGGAGTCCAAAGCGCAAGCCTCGCGGGGGCCCGTGCGGCATCGGTTTCGCCGCAAGGGCTCAACCCGGCCGTGATTCTTGAGAATGGAGCCGAGGCCGCCGGGACATCCCTGAGGACCCTGGTGGCGGGGATGGCGGAGCCGGGACTCTGCCCCGCGGGCGGAACAACCTGCTGGACCAGGCTCGAATGCGTCCGATACCGCGGAGGAGTTGCGCAGCCGGCGACCACCAGGCCCTGCTCGTCGCTGCCCGCGGCCGCCATCGCCTCGTACACGTACGGCCCCGTTCCCCAGGAGCTCGATGGGGCTCAGAATCCAAGCTGCCACGCCGCGCAGTGCTTCGGCGTGGCGGCTTTGATGCAGCCCTGTCGACGGACGGTCGCGACCGGCAGGCTCGCCATCTGCGTGGCCTACACCTCCTGGCCGCCGAAGGCGGTCGATGTCTGGATCACGGGGGAGTTGCGCACCATAATTCCCTGGATTGGATCCGCCGGCCCCGGATCGGTGCCTGTCTCGAGTCGGCTGCGCCTCTCCGTCGAGGCCTTCTCGTGAACCGCGCATGCGGGGCCGCGAGCGGCCAGGCCCTGGTGGAGCTGGCGCTGGTGCTACCGCTGACCCTGCTCCTGGGATGCGGCGCCGTCGCCGTGGTGCAGCTCGCGCGCACCCAGATGGCGATGCAGACCGCCAGTGATGCCGCGGCGCTGGTTGCCGCTCGGGCCGTGGATGCCAGAGTCGCCTGCAGCCAAGCAGAAGAGGAGCTTGCCACGGTAGTGCAGGAGAGTCAGGGGCTGCTGGCAGGGCAGCTCCACAACATGACCCTGGGCACCTGCGTTGGTCAACCTCCCCTGGCGACAGCGTTGCCGGCCACCCCGGGGTCGGGTTCCTACCAGGTTTGGTTCGGCTACGGCGGCTCCGACGACAGCTTCTGTCGGCTCGGAGGAGCGCCCAACGCCACCGGCCTGACGGACGGGGATGTCGAGGTGATGATGGCGTTTCGCCCCGATCTTGATTGGATCCCGGTGCTGGGAAACTGGCTGTCCCCTGTGCTCCACGCGTCCGACACGGAGAAGATCGCGCCATTTCGTAGCCGCGATCCCAGTCAGGACCCCACCGGCGATGACTGCTGACCCAGGCCGCCGTGAACAGTCGGGGCAGGTGCTGCCGCTGTTCGCCATTCTCCTGGTCCTGCTGCTGCTGCCCGTGACCGCGCTGGCTGTCGACGGGGGTCTTCTGGTCTCGGCGCACAGCCAGCTCGTGGGAACCGCGCAGGCGGCGGCGGAGGCGGGCTCCCAGGCGGTCGACGTCACTGCCCTTGAAAGCTCGGGCAGCATCGTCATCTGCAGCCTGGCGGAACCCGGCACAAGTTGTGGCAATGGCATAGGCGACGTGAGCCAAGTCGTGGGCAGCGTGGTGACCGCGTCCTATCCCGCCGTGACCGGCCAGTGCTCTTTGGTGTCACCCTCGGACCTGGTTCCAGCGTCTGGCACCGCGGCGGGGTGCGAGCTCGCCGTCACCACTCGCTGTCAAGCGGCTTCCGGGCAGATTCAATTTCAGCAGGGAGTGACGGTGCTGCTCTGGCGGACCGCTTCCATTCCGCTCTTGACCCTTGGACCGTGGTCCAAGGTCGCGATGTTGGCGACGGCCACTGCCTGGCTCACCCACGGCTACGGGGCTCCGGTACAAGAGCCCGTGCCCAAGGGCTTGTCCTGTTGAGGGTGAGTGGGAGCCGCCAGAGCCTGCGGTGGAGTGCGCAACCGGTCGTCCCAGCGCCTCCGGAGGCGCCGGGTTCGATGTTGAGCTGGCAGCAGACGCAAGGGCCGGGGCCGGTCCGTCCGCTGGCTCGCCATCCACTGCTTCTGGTGGCGGAACAGGCTGGTGCGAAGGCCGCTGGCAGCGGAACGCTAGTGAACCAGCCCTGGTTAGTCCGCGTCTTAGGTCGCTCGCTCAGGACCACTGCTGGGGACCATGAGCGTTCCGCTGGCGGCGCCCCGAAGTCCCCAAGGGCGGCCCGGTTCGGGCCTGGGAACCCGCTGGTGGTCCTGGTTGTGGGCGGAAAGGGAGGATGTGGACGCACCACCTTCGCTCTTGATTTGGCCGACGCGTTCTGCCACCTCAATGACTTCCGCCAGGTCCTCCTGGTTGACGCCGACGGAGTTGATCCCGACATCGACCTGCGAGTGGGGGCATTCGCCGCCGGACGGGATCTCATGCCGTCCGCCCGTCTCAATGAACTGGTTCTACGCTTTGCCGAACTGCATGAGGGCCGGTTGGGAATTGAGTCGTGCCTTTGGTCGGGCCCCGGTCTCGGCTTTCAGACCCTGCTAGCCCCCCTGACCGAGTCGGGGCGTCCTGGAGTGGGGCGAGAACACCTCGATTATCTGTGGGAGCACTTCCTGGCGCCCCGGTTCGACGCCGTGATAGTTGACGGCGGGCCGGTCACACCCGCTCCGGGCCTGCTGCTGGAATTCTTCGCTGAGCGGTCCGCCCGGGCGCTGGTGCCGGTTGGTCCTTCGGAGGGGCACCTGCGCAGCTGCCGGAGGACCATCGCCGGGCTCGGTCCCAGGGCGGGTCTTGGACGCGCCGACTGGCTGGCGGTCATCGGGACCGACTCCCGTCATGTTGCCCGCTCGCTGCAGCCTAAGCTTGCAGCCGAGGGCTTGGAGCTGGAAGCGGTTCCGTGGGGTGGTGCGAAGTCCGCGCTCGCCGAAGCGCGCCACCTTCCCCGGGCCGCGCTGGACCGGGCCGCGCGCGAGGCCTCGCTGAGCCTGGCTGTCCGGATCGTGGAGCAAGTGGCGCTGAGGGATGTCGTTGGCTGAGGGTCATCACCTCCGCTGGCCCAGAAGCCCAGGGGCTGACGTGAGGAACGAGAACGATCGGCACACCAGTGCCCGGATTCGGCAGCTGATGGACGGCATTGAGGACGCCGTCCGCCGTGGCGATGAGCTGGCGCTGGCTCGATTCTTGGCTCCGCCCCTGCTACGGCAGATGATGATCCAAACCGCCGATATCCGCGCTGCGGGGGGGACCGTCGCCCCGGGTCGTGCCGGGCTTCGATGGATGCTCAGCCGGCGCCGTGCCGACGGGCCGGGGCGCTGCTGGTTGCGGCTTCGATTCGAAGACATGACCGTTTGCCACTATCCCGACGGCCCGGCCAGAGCCCTTGGCCGCACTCACGACTTGGAGGTTGACGTCGAGACCACTACCTCTCCTTGGCGACTACACCGGGTGGTGGAGTTGGACAGTGCCTGACTGCCGCCGCTGGGATGAAGTGGGTGCGCCCGTCGGGGTTGCGCCGAGGGGCAAGTAGCGGACGGTTCATCGGACAACGTGGAAGACGCCGGGGACCGCGAAATGAAGCTTGGTCCTCCTCAGATGTCCTCGAAGCACCAGGGAGCAGGGCTCCACCCGAAGATGCCATTGGCCAGCCGGGCCACGGCGTCAGACCGCGCCCGAGCGCGGCCCGCCAGGACGAGTTGCGGAATGCACTCCTGGCCGAGGCTGATCGCGCCCAAGTCATCTCTCCCAAGTGAAAGATCCGCTGGTCCTTCGGCGGGTTGGCAGTGGCCCCTGCCATGGTCGACGGATAGGCGCAAGGTGGTCGTGGTGGCCGGGCTGTCGCCGCGCACCTCCAGGCTCAGCTGGCCGTCAACTCGGTAACGGCGACGCTCCAGAAACTTTCGGACATCCAGCACATCTGCCCATAGCGTGGTGGCCCTCGAGGCGAGCAGCGCCTGAGGATCTGCCGCCAACCATGGAATCGGGTCGTCCGAGGGGCGCAGCCCGCGGCCGGAGGCCTCGATCCGCCTGACCAGGTCGACCTCTGTGCAGTAGCGCCAAAGATCCCTGGTGACCAAGCCGCTATGCCCGACCATCTCCAGGATGACCAACGTGTTCTCAGGGCCGCGGGCAGACCATTTATTCCTTATGCGATACACGAGATAACCGTCGGGGCGGCCCTCGTCCTCGTGGACCAAGAAGAACATTGGGCCCTCCTCCCGGGTCACGTGCGGATCCTCCTCGGACAGAGCGAAGTCCCAAGCGGCATCATCCCGGGCAATCATGGCCGGGCACCGGTCGACCAGCTCCGCATGCACGGCAGGAAACGCTCGTCGGGCATCGTCGTGGGTGATCAGGCGCATGGTTCCGCTGGCTGGGAATGGAAGTAGGCGCGCCTTGGGGTGCTCCAACTCGACGCGCAGACCCTGGGCTGCTGGTCCGAATCCGAAGCGGGAATAGATGCCGCCTTCAGACGCCCAGAGTACGGCCAGCGAATATCCCCGTCGATTGGCCTCCGCCAAGAGGCGGTCCAGCATGGAGCGCATGATGCCGCGGCGCCGGTGGGTTGGCAGCACGCCCACGGCCGTCACTCCGGCGGCGCGCTCGCGCCCCCCTGGGATCCCCACTTCGACCTCAAACATCATCGAGCTTCCGACCAGAGCGCCGTCGTCGTAGGCGGCCATGGTGTTGGCCGGGATCACGCGCTGCTCGAACCAACTCCGGTGCCAGGCATCCCATTTCTCACCGAAGGCGGTGAGGTTGACCCTCCCGAACCGTTCCAGCTCCTCCGGCTCGATCGGACGCACTTCTAACGCCATCGCAAGAGGATACCCAACGGGTCAGCCCACTGGTCGTAAGGAGGGCCTGGTGGCCGTCCACAGCAGCACCACTCCAACCACGACGGCGCCTGCGGCGATCGCGGTGAATAGCGGCACCACTCGGCTCATGCCCGCGTACGCCAGGGTGCCCAGGGGCCCCCCCGCCGCATAGGCCAGGCTGTAGAGCGACAGGATCCGCGCTCTCATGGCCTCGGGGGCGCTCGCTTGCAGGGTGGTGAGCAGGGCCGTGTTGGCGGCCATGAATCCCAGGCTTATGCCGGCGAGGCAGGGGATCGCGAGTGCGAGTGTCGGAGCCCTGGTAAGCCCGAACAGCGAGGCCATGTACAGCGGCGCCGCCGCCAGCAGCAGTCGGTCGCGTCGCAATTTCCGGCTGACCAGGCTGAGTGCCACCCCTCCGGCCAGGGCCCCGATCCCCCCCACGCTGTACATCACACCGAGCACCTGGCCGCCACCGTGAAGCTGATCCTTGGCAAAGACGGGAAGGTAGGGCATGTAACCGATGCCGAACAACCCCAGGGTCACGCTGCCGATCAGAACGGCGCGGGTGGAGGGGTCGTTGCGACTCCACCTCAGCCCCTCAACCATCCTGCCCATGGCTCCGAGCTGGGCGGAACTGCGACGGACGATCGGCCAGTTTCCGAAGATCAAGATGACCAGGAGAGGCACGACGCAGGCCGTCATGGCCAGGAAGCAACTCGCTGCGCCGAGGGTCCCCAGCAGAACGCCTCCCAAGGCCGGGCCGATGATGCGGGCCGCGCTACCGACGCTGCTGGTCAGCGTGGCGGCACCCACCAGTTGATCTCGGGGCACCAGGTCTGCGACCAGCGCCTGGCGCGTCGGTCCGTTGAAGGAGTCGGCAGCTCCAAAGCAGATCGCCGCCCCCAACAGCACCGGCAGCGAGGCTCGCCCAAGGCCGGCGGCCAGGGCCAGCCCCAGGGATGTCAGCCCCAGGGCGCTGGTGGCCGTGACCAGTATCAGCCGTCGCGGCAGGCGGTCGCCGACCACCCCCGCTGGGACTGACAGGAGGACCGCCGGGATGCCGTCGGCGGCGCCCACCAATCCGACCGCGCTCACGGAGCCTGTTACCTGGAGGGTCAGGTACCCAAGCGCAACCAGCTGCATCCAAGTGCCGAGGGAGAGTGGCCCCAGTCCAACCAGGTAGCGTCGGAACGCAGGCACCTTGAGGGCGTCTGGAACTCGTTCCGAGAGCCATCGTCTGCCGTAGAACCATGGCTCCGAACGCGCGCTCTTAGGGGGGAGGCCGGGCGGGGATGCGGGAACAGGTATTTCTGGTTGGTCTGGCATACTCGCCTACGGGTCTCCCTGCCGTGAGTCGGAGGTGGTCAATGTCGCCGAATCTCTTCTCGGGTCGGTTGGT
>JAJYWM010000031.1 GCA_021791455.1 bacterium
TTCCTATGACCTGGCCGCGTCCCTCGATCTCAGCCATCCGCGTCACCTCGATCTGGCCCCAACGAAAACCAAACGGTAAGCGCTCCACTTCGCTCATCCCTGCTCCTCTGGCGGTAACACCGCAACCGCCACGGGGGGGACTTGATAGCTGAACACCATGCGATACATCGCTATGGCTTCCTCAGAGCGCCCCTGCGCGGCCATCTCGTTCGGGGTCAGGCCGCCGAACAGTGGCACCGGGAGGTCCATGACCCGATCCAGGGCGTCCCGCATGAGAATCGGCCCCAGGAAGGACCGGATGCGCTCAGCCTCGATCTCATTGGCCTCGCTCATCCCCGCTCCTCCGCTGGCGGCCACACACGCTGCTGGTGCTTGAAATCGACCTTAAGGCCACACACGCTGCACTGCGCCTCATAGGAGACCAGCATGTGCGAGCTTGGTCTGTTCGCCTCACAGTCATACACGCCGATGTCCCAGTCCTCGCGGAAGGTCCGCAAATCCTCGGTGTCGATCTCGCAATCACCCTCCGCTCGCAGCCGGTCGAACTCCTCCACGGGCACCTTCCCGTACGCCTCGGCCGCGACCCGCCGAGCCTCGTCACGCTTGGTCGTAGCCCCCGCATAGCACATTGGGCAGACGGCCCAATTATCCGCGCTCATCCCTTCTCCTCCGGCGGTAGCACCGCGTCCGGCTTCACCCGCGCCTCTCGCTCGCGCTCGGCCTTCACCGCGACACCAGCCCAGATGGCAACAGCCATGACCGACGCCCTGGCCGCGACCTTTGCCATCTCCGCTGCCAATGGCTCCAGCTCCGACCAGCTAGGCTCTCCCTGGCTCATCCCTGCTCCTCTGGCGGTAGCACCGCGTTGATACGGTCGCACAGAGCCTCGTCATGCCCGTGCGAGTTCCCCTGGCACACACATTCGTCCGCCTCCGCCCTAGATTCCGCCAGTAGCTCCTCCAGCTCGGCCACCCGCGCCCGCAGGCGGGTGATCTCGTCATTGCGGTCTTGGGCCAGTTTCGTGAAGTGCGCTAGGCTGAAGCGCGCTCGGCTCCGGCGCAGATCCTCCAGCTCGACACGAAGCCGCTTGATCACCTGTGCCTGCTGCTGAATGATCCGGTCCATCTCGATCACATTGCTCATCCCTGCTCCTCTGGTTCACGGTCGAGGACGTGCCCGGCCAGTTGCTCCACGATGAGCCATGCTTGCCGATGGTGCTCCGCGTTCAGACGCCGCATGATCGCTTCGAACTCAGCCGTCGTCGGACATGGGCAGTCAAACTCTCCGCACATGTGCACTTCGCTCATCCCTGCTCCTCTGGCGGTAGCACCGCGTCGAGATCCACGCGGGTGAGGCACGGCCAGAGTCCGTACTTGCGTGAACAGATGCGGCAAAACGACCGGCAGACCCACTCGTCTTGGACGTGCTCAGCCTGAACCGCCCGTATCGCCGCCTCCAGTTCGGCCACGCGCTCCCGCAGCCGGTCGATCTCGTCGTCGCGCTCCTGGGCCAGCTTTGCGTAATACAGCAAACTCTGGCGCAGTTCGTCCGTATACTCGCTCACCCCTGCTTCCCGCTCATGTCAACACCGGCTCGTGATATGCCTGCCGCACCCCGCAACGCGGGCAGACCTCCAATAGCTCGTCATCGTGGCGAACTCTGGCTATCCCCCGGCTCAACTGCGTCTCGCACCTCAGCCCGCAGTTGCGACATAGCAGCCGCACGGTATATTTCCTGATCGTCGAATCAAGCTGTGAAGCGGGCTTGCTATCAGGCTTACTTCTTGTCATTAGTAATCCACTCCCGTAACCCAAGCCAGCGCATCATCACGATCCCCCTGGGCCAACTCCCGCCCGTGGTGATCAAAGAGCACGTACTCCCCGCCCTCCAAGCCGGGGAACATCCGCACCGTGCGGGTGGCCCCGCCGTAGACCGTGACGCCGGTGATCCCATCCTTGAGCGTGGGGCCCGGAGCGTGTGGCTCCCGATCCTTGCGTGGTGTCATTTCTTCACTCCGTGCTCAAGTAGCCAGTTATCCAGCTCCGGTATTGGCACTCTGGAGCGCACCACTTGGGGGCTGCTGGCACAGGCAAGATGCACCAGCCGCCCGTTGAGCTCCGCGTGGGCCGTCTTGATATCCACGCGATATCCACAACCCAAACACGTAACGGATTCCTTCGTGCGAAACTGCGCCGACCTCTTCTCCATCTCCTCACTCCGTCATCCAGCGAATCCAGCGCCAGATCGCCAGCACCAACCTCCGCAGGGCCGTCATTTCGGCTTGACCGGAGGTTCGCCTCCGGCCAGCTCCGTCCACAACGCCTCGCCTAACTCGCTAGAGGCCAAACGCGCCCTGATGACCTGATCCCTCAACTCGTCCACCAGTCCAAGGAGATAGAGCGCGTCGTCACCGCTGGCGCGACAATCCATGACCCGCTTGCGGACGGTGGCAAGTTTGTTCACGTCAGTCAAACACTCTGGTAGCCGGAAGAGAGCGCTGCTCGATAGCCTGCTGCACCAACCGCAGCGCGTCAAGCTGCTTACGGCAGCTCCCGACGTTTTCTGGGCCTTCGTAGATCTCCCATCCCGCGCCACCATGCTCGACCCGGTAGGCACATTCCGGTGTGTTTGGATTACAGAGGCGACCCGTCTTAGTGAAGCCGATCCGAGACACGTTGACCACGGGGTCTCCGGAGCCGTGCCCCTCAGCCTGGATGGTATCCGCCGCAGCCCTGGGCCCGAAACCGCTTAGAATTCTCACTTCCACCCTCCTAGTTCCCGTTTGCCGAAAATCCGTCGATCTGCGCCATCCGGCGCATCAGCGCCTCGACCATATGACGCGCTTGGTCCACGGTGAGCTGATAGCTCTGCTGGGCGACGAACTGCATCCCCGGCATCATTCCCGGCACCACGATCACTCCCGAGATCGTCACCCATTTGGTTTTCTCGTCCACAACTTGCAGACCAGCCATGATTTGCCCCGGCGCGGGACTCTGGCCGCTCATGCCTTCAGTTCCTCAGCGGGAGGCTGACTACCGCGCTCGATAGTCTTGATTATTTCCCCCAGACCATCCATGGTCGTCTCACGGGTGAAAAATCCGTGCGCCTCGTTCAACCCTCTCCACGTAGGTCTCCCGACAGGGGTGTCCTCCATCATGTCCGAGAAACCCAACGCTCTCACGTCAAGCAGCCATCCCGCTTCATAGGCGTAACGGGCCCCAAGGACAACATCCTCGACGTAGGTGTGGGCGATTTTCGTGACGCCCTTGCCGTGCTCCGCAGCGTACGCGATGACGGAAGCGACCTCCGAGGTGGTGAAGCGATCTCGCAGCGGATGCTTGGTCGCCAACCTCGCAACCGCCATCGTCACGTTGACGGCCGCGATCATCAGAGCATGCGCCGGAGTATAGGTTCTGGTCACAACTTCCATGAGTCCCTCCTGTTGTTGACGAACGACGACCGCCATGCTAACACAAACCGCCCTGACCTGCAACTCCGTGTGCCTCTGTGCTATCCTCTCGAGCCGTGATCACGCTCCCATCCGAGTACCTGACTGTGCGCGAGGCGGCCTCGGAGCTGGGGGTTTCCAGCTTTACGGTCCGCCGATGGATTGCTAAAGGATTGCTCTCGCCATACGTGTCCAGGGGGGTGATCGGGAGGCGTGGGCAACTGCTGGTGAGCAAGGCCCAGGTGGAGGCGTGGTTGTATCAGCCGGTGGAGGGGGAGCTGGATTGTCCATAGAGCAACTGCTGTCGCGGCTCCAGTCGGTCGAGTGGCGGGGCAATAGAGGGTACGCCCGCTGCCCCGCCCACGAAGATCAGCACCGATCCCTATCCCTCGGGGTCGGCCGCGACGGGCAGGGGCTCGTGAAATGCCACGCCGGATGCACTCTCGAAGAGGTGTTGAAGGCGGTTGACATGGAGGTGAAAGACCTCTGGCCCACCCAGGAGGAGAAGCTGCCCGACTGGTTGGAAAAACTCCGCCCCAGGGATGAGGGTGGGGCGCAGGCGTTCTACGACTATGTTGACGAGAACGGCACCCTGCTCTATCAGGTCATCCGCTTCCCTGACAAACAATTCCGGCAACGGCGTCTGGAGGGGCCGGTATGGGTCTGGAACCTCAACGGGGTCCGGCGCGTCCTCTATCGTCTCCCGGAGCTGATAGCCGCCCCTCCGGACGACCCCATCGTGATCTGCGAGGGTGAGAAGGATGTCGAGAATCTGATCGCCATCGGCTGCCGCGCCACCACGGGCCCCGGCGGAGCGGGCAAATGGTCGGCCGAGTTCGGTGACTTCCTTAAGGGCCGGGACGTGGTGATCATCCCCGACAACGACAAACCCGGCCGGGTCCACGCCGAGCTGGTCTCCTCAGCCCTACTCGGGGTCGCGCGCTCGATCAAGGTGGTTGAGCTGCCGGGGCTCCCCGAACACGGCGACGTGTCCGACTGGCTCGCCCAACACCCAGACGACCCGATCATGGCGCTGGCCGCGATCATCGCGGCTACCGAAGAGCGTGAGCCCGAATCCAAAGCGCGTGACTTCTGGTGGGCCAACGAGTTACAGGCCACCAAGCTCCCCGCGACCTCCTGGTTGATCCACGGGCTCCTGCCCGAGGGTCTAACGGTCCTGTATGGAGCTCCCAAGGTGGGTAAGAGCTGGCTGGCTTTGAATCTGGCTACCTCGATCGCCACCGAGGGGGCCCTGGCTCTCGGCCACTACTACGCGCCGGACCGCAAGGTGGTCATCGTCTCCTACGAGGATCACGAGAACGCGGTCCGGGAACGGCTGGCCGCCCATCTGGGAGATAGGCTGTGGCCCTCGCGCCTCGGGCTCAGGTTCCGCTTGCCCAAGGCCGACAAGGGTGGTTTCGAGTGGCTTGAGCAGATCTGCGACGAGAACCCCGACATCGGCATGATCGTCCTGGACACCCTCCAGTTATTCCGTCCGACCCGAAACGGCTCCAACGGCCGCCTCTACGCCGAGGATGTCGAGGACATGGCCCAGATGTCGCAGTTCGCCAAATCGCGCCATCTGGGGCTCGTGGCGACCCACCACGTCCGCAAGACTCCCTCGGACGACCCCATTTACAAGGGGTCGGGAACCCTCGGGATCCCGGCCGGGGCGGACACCAACTGGTTCATGGAGCGGACCTCGGAGGGCGACATCATTCAGGCCAAGGTCGATATCCGAGGCCGCCACCCTGGGGAGCAGGAGCTACACCTCACTTGGGATGCCGATCACTGCTGCTGGATCGCGGCCGGGGAATCGACCGGCGGAACCGGCGCGGTCGATCGAGGGATCCTCTCGTTCCTCGCCACCTCCACGGACCCGAGCTGGCCCCAAGACATCGCGGACGCGATCGCCAGCCCCGTCATCACGGTCAAGCGGCACCTCTACGCCCTGCTCTCCGCCGGGAGGGTAGTCAGGCTGGGCCGCAAGTATGCTATCGTGCCTCCTGCTTCGGACGATTCGGTCGAGGAAGAGACCTCAGACCAGCCCTCCGAAGCGGGATTTGATCTCTAGCGTAGCACCGAAACCCGGTTCCGTATCAGGAATCAGGGCGTTTCGTGCTTAGCGTCTCACCCAAAAGCCGTTTGCGTATCTGAACATTTGTACGCGATACGCAAAGAGCCTTGAAGCTACCTGCATCCCAAGGAACAAGTTGGTCTAGTTTTCTAACCTATAGAATTGATATCTAACCTAAAGAAGATACGCTAATCCTATTTTGATCTCATTCACGTTCTAATTAGCGTATCATTACTGTCTAGGGGTCCCCATTGGTGATACGTGGGTGACACGCTATTACCCCCTCCCTTGGGTGTGGTGATACGAACAGATGGTTCTATGGGCGATTAACGTATCACCTGCACCCCTATAGAGGGGATGGGCCCGGAAAGACACCCCTCGATCTAGGGCTGGAACTCCCCGTTGCGGAGAAACCCGTGGTACTTGCCCGCGATGATGGATCCGCCACCGGCCCCACAGGTCTTGCCTCTCTTGTCCACGGTCAGGTTCGGCACCTCCCCGTGGCGGACCCAGCACCGATGCTCCTGATCCTTGGGCATGGTGCAATTGGATGCCCTGCCGTCGATCCACCAGTCCCCTCCGCCGGGGCACCTGACCATCACCGAGAGCCCGTCGTCGCCCTTGCGGTGATCCAGCCAGAAGGCATCCCACATCGCCCCGTCCGGGGCGTCCCTCAGCGTCGTCAGCTCGCGGTTGTCGCGGCGACGGTAGATCGGCTCCCCGAACACCTGCCAAGCGTCGTCATCCGCGAACCGATATCCGCACGAGCAGGCGATGGGCCAGTGAGAGTCCTTGCTGGAGGGCATGGGCGGAAGATCCTCCTCCCAGACCTTGACACCGTCGCTGTGAGCCACCAGGCGGGCAGGAACGTTGCCTATGAAGGTCATGGCCGAGTGATAGTGTTTCGGGCTTCCTACGCTGTCCCAGCGGGCATAGCGGCGGAGGAACACCTTTGAGGCCCGCTCGGGGTCGATCCAAAAGCAGCGGACGCCCATCAGGAGACCTTGGCCGCTTGCCTTGACTCCTCGAACGTCGGCACCACGAGCCCCTGCACCACCAATGTGCTGATCGAGCTGATGATCACCCACTGGATCAAGTCCTGCTGGCGAGCGGTCAGCTTCGCCAGATGAGCCTCGCGCGTGGTGTAGAGGCCGATCCCTCGGCGGGACATCAGTTGAATCCGGTGGAGAAGGTGAAGTCCTGTACGACCTGCTGCCCGACCGGGACGATTATCTGGCCCGGTACAACCTGCTCGTTTACCGTCCCCAGGGTTGTCGGCAACAGGAGAGAGACGGTCCAGTTACCGGGCGGGAGAGACACCTTGTAGGTGCTGTTGGTCCCGATCTTGGCGGTCTTGACCATTCCCTTGTGCATGTCGGTGAACTTCAAAGTCCCTCCGGCGGCGCTGACCCCCAGGCAGACCGGCACGACCGGCACGACGATCGGGGCGCACGGCACACCCAACACGTTTCCCGAGTAGATCGAGGGCGCGGTCGCGGTACCTGGCGCGCCCTGGCTGTCGTTGTCCCCGAACAGGAGCACACCGGCGACCACTCCCGCCCCCGTTCCGATCGCCATGCCAGTGACGATGCGGGCGGATTTGTCCATATCCAGGCGGCCCCGTCCGTACTGGTTCGAGGGCCGGGAGTGGAGGCCAAACGCTTTCATGCCGCGCACGTCACACACGAGGGGCAGGTCTGTTGCGCGGTCGGGACCGGCACCGGGGCGAACTCTCCCCCGTTGGGCCCGCCGGGGCTGCCGCCGGAGACGTGGACGTTGATCAGGAGCACGGCGATCGTGGCGATTCCGGCCCCGCTCAACAGCATCATGGCCTGACCCTCCTGCGTGAAGGGATCGGCCGGACGGGTTTTGCTGGTGTGGAGCCCGATTCTGCCCTGAAGGGGATTCCTGATCACCCGCAAAGTTTAACCCCAGAGGGACAGGAACGGGTGCTTGACGTAGATCTGCCCGTCAGTCTCCCCCGGATCCGGGGAGTAGTACCAGGCGGCGGAGACCGAGGCGGGAGGTACCCAGCCCATGTAGGCCGAGACCACGGGCATCGGAACCCCCGCCGAGAGCAGATGGGTGGCGAGGCTCCGGCGGACCCAA
>JAJYWM010000277.1 GCA_021791455.1 bacterium
GGGCGATCCAGCTTCCCGGCAGCGGCTTGCCGATCGTGCTGCTCAGCGCGCGCCACACCGTGGGCGGCTATCCAAAGCTGGGTGTGGTCGGGCCCATGGGCATCTGCACCCTCGCTCAGGCGACACCGGGGACGAAAGTCGCCTTTGAGCTGGTGGAGTCCGACCAGCTGGCCAGGGAGGCCAGGGGTTGGCTTGCAGCTCTGGAATGGCCCGAGGTGTGCACCGACGGGGTCCTGTGAGCCCGGGACCCCAGCTTGTCGTCCCGGGACCTCGGTGCCGTCCGAGTCTTTCGCCTGCTCATCGTGATGATGCGGCTGCTCCCCACCAGCTCATTCGTGAAGCCCACACTCGGTCTTGTCACTGCCTGACCAGCGGCCCGAGCGGTGATCCGCTCCGGGGGCGACCGGCGAGGTGGTGGGTGCGCACCCTATGGAGAGATATCCCTGTGCTGTGAGGGGGTGTGGGGGAAGGTCGTGCTGAGCCATGTAGGCGGAGACATCGACCTCGGTCCAGGCCGCCATGGGATTTACCTTCACCAGCTTTCTCCGGGAGTCCCAGCTCACGACTGGTGCCTTCGCTCTCGTGGGCGCGTCGCAGCGCTTGAGCCCGGTGAGCCAGGCTGACCTGCCGCAGAGAGCCCCCAAAAGAGGGGCCACCTTGCGCCGCTGGCAGCACTCGCTGGAGCCGCACGGCCATGGATCGGCATCTGGCCCCGGGCGCACAACCCTCAGGTTCAGGTCGTAGCGGCGCTGGATCCGCGCGACATATTCGATGGTCTCGGGGAAGTGGAATCCGGTGTCGAGAAAGATGACCTCCATGCGGGGCGCGACCTTCGACAGGAGATCGAGTATGACCGGGTCCTGAAAGGAGCAGGCCAGCGCACAGTCCGCACCGAACCGGGCTGCGGCCCAGCGAATTGTCTCCTCAGCTCCCAGCTCCTCCAGCCGAACAGATACCGCCGTGAGATCCACTTCCGCAATTTGCTCGGCCATGCCCTTCCCCTTTCTCTGGCGACCATCTCCGGCCGTCTCGCGGTCACCGAGAACCACTCGGTCCCGTGCCATCGTTCCATCCATCACCATACACGCGAATTAGCTGGTACCATACAACTTCATCCGAGAGTATGGTTGGCGCGGTGGGCCAGCGCGGCCCGATCGGCAGCGGTCCCGGTCCCGGGTCATCGGGGACTGGCTCTCGGTCCAGGGAGGGGGGATGTCGGCACTGGCAAGGCGAGCCGTCTTGGACAGCGAGCGCGTCACGGCCCTCGAGGACGACTACCTCGACGGCCTGGAGAGCCACGCGGTCTTCGTGATCCGTGAGGTCGCCGCCGAGTGCGCGCGCCCGGTGGTCCTGTTCAGCGGTGGCAAGGATTCCACAGTCGTCCTGAGGCTGGTGGAGAAGGCATTCCTGCCCGAGCGGGTCCCGTTCCCGGTGCTGCACATCGACACGGGGCACAACTTTGAGGAGACCATCTCCTACCGCGACGCCACGGTGTCCAGGCTGGGGCTCCGGCTGCTGGTTGAGACGGTCCAGGACGCCATCGCCAGGCGCGTGGTGGAGGATCCCGGGCCCGGTCGTTCCCGCAATCAGCTGCAGAGCAGGACCTTGGTGGACGCCATCCGGCGTCACTGGTTCGATGCCTGCCTGGGAGGCGCCCGTCGCGACGAGGACAAGGCGAGAGCCAAGGAGAGGCTGATGTCGGTCCGCGGCGCCGACGGTGGCTGGGACCCTGCCAACCAGAGGCCGGAGCTCTGGCAGCTCTATGTCGGGCGGGTGGCGCCAGGTGAGCACCTGCGCGTGTTCCCCCTCTCCGACTGGACCGAGATTGACGTCTGGCGCTACATCCGCCGGGAGCAGCTGGTCCTTCCCTCGATCTACTTCGCCCACCGGCGCGCCGTGGTGCGCAGAGACGGGATGTGGCTCGCCGTCTCCCCGTGGGTGGTCCCCCGGGCAGGGGAGCAGGTGCAGGAGCTCAGCGTCCGGTTCCGGACAGTTGGCGACGCGACCACCACAGGGGCGGTGCTCTCAACCGCCTCGACAGTCGAAGAGGTGATCCGGGAGTTGGCGAACTCCCGGATCAGCGAGCGGGGGCAGACCCGCGCCGACGACCAGTTCTCCGACGCGGCCATGGAGGATCGCAAGAGGGAGGGCTACTTCTGATCCCTTCTGCCCTTGGTCACGTGGCCAGACCTCTTGGTCTGCACGCGCCAGCAAAACTGCTCCGGGTCGCCGCCTTGGGAGCCGTCGACGACGGCAAGTCGACCCTGATCGGGCGGCTGCTCCACGATTCCCACCAGCTGACGGAGGATCAGATCCAGGCGCTGGAACCAAAGGGCGTGGAGGCCGGTCCAAGACGCCTCAACCTCAGCTACGCCACCGACGGCCTGCGCGCCGAGCGCCAACAGGGGATCACGATCGACGTGGCCTACCGATATGCCACAACCGAGGCCGCCAGGCTGGTGATAGCCGATTGCCCAGGCCATCTGGTCTACACCGCCAACATGGCGACCGGAGTCTCCACCGCGGAGGTGGCCCTGGTCGTGGTCGACGTCACCAGGGGACTTCGCGAACAGACCCGCCGGCACCTGGCGCTGGCCATCCTCTTCGGGGTCCGCCGGGTGGTCGTCGCGGTCAACAAGATGGACCTCGTGGGCTGGAGCGAGCCGGCGTGGAGGGCGACGGTCGACCAGGTCGAGGAGGTGGTGCGCCGCCTCGGCGGGGCCGCGGTGACCGCCGTCCCAGTGTCCGCGCTGCACGGCGACAACGTGGTCGAGTTCTCCAGAGAGGCGAGCTGGTACCGCGGGGTGACCGTCATGGGCTGTCTGCGCCCCACTCCCGAGCGAGTTTCTTCGAGCGGCGCCCGGCTTCCCGTCCAACTGGTGGTCCCGGGCGCTCAGGAAGAGGCCTGGGGGGCGGGACTCCTCAGTGGTGGCCCGATCGCGTTGGGTGACCCGGTCGTTGTTTTGCCGAAAGGCCAGGTCAGTCACGTGAGGGGGCTGTCTGCACTTGGAAGTCCGGTGCCCCGGGCGCTGGTCGGCCGGTCGATCCAAATCCTTCTCGACGATGGGGTCGCACTCCACCGGGGAGACATGGTGTCCGAAGTCGGGAGGGCTGCTGCGGTGGTGGTGGAGGCGGATACCACCTTGTGCTGGTTCGACCGCTCCCCCGCTAGGCCAGGCAGGCGGTTCCTCATCAAGCACACCACCAGGTTCGTGGAAGCAGTGATCTCCGCGGTCGAGGGGAGGAGGGATCTGACCAACATGGAAGTGCGGCCGGCGAGCGAGGTGGGAATGAATGACATCGGGCTCGTGCGCTGGGAGTTCGAATCGCCTATACCCCTGGACAGCTACCGCTCCAACCGCACCACGGGGAGCTTCATTGCGGTCGATTCCAGAAGCGGCCGGACCCTGGGTGCGGCCATGGTCGCCTCCAGCCCGGCGAAGTTCCCGGGTGGTTGATCACTCCAGGGGCCCGGGCGAGTCCCCGGCACAGGTTCCATCTACGATGCCCGCCCAAGATGGTTGTACCGGCGAGGGCTGCCGCCGGTTGCGGTCGGAGGAGTAACCTCCTTCTGGAATGGAGTTGGCCCCGACGCGCCAACGAAAAGCGGTATTTGGGAGGAGACAGGTGAAGGCAAGACTCAGCTTCCGGCTCTGGATGGAGGTGGCCCTTGCCGCGGTCACCCTCTTCCTCGCTGTGATCACCACCTTCTGGCAGAACTGGATCGAGATTGTCTTCCACGTCGACCCCGACCACGGAAACGGCTCCTTCGAGCGCTGGGTGGTCGGCATCGCGGCCGTTCTTTGTGTGGCGAGCGTTCTGCTGGCGAGCAGAGAGTGGCGTCGCTCCGGGCTGAGGCGCGTCGACACGGTGAAATCGAGCGCCTGAGCCGGTTGGGGGGGCCACCCGCAGCGAGTGGGCGGCCCCCCAACTGTCTCTAGGCGACCTGGGGTATTGGCGGCAGTGCCGCCTTCGTGATCGCGGCGTTGAGTGACGCCAGTTGGTCCTTGACGATGAGGTCGAGTTCCGCCACCGCGGCCTCGCTCTGGCCGAAGAGCACCTCCGCCATCTCCTTGGCCTGCTTGGTCGGCGCGGCATCGGACCTGTCGAGGGTCTGCTGCAGGGTGAAGAGGCGCCCGTCGAGTCCTGCTGCCATCTCCATCTCGTCCATCTCGCCCCGCCAGCCGGGCTGAGTGAAGGTGGCTTCCATCCTCGTCAGCTCCTTCGACAGATCTTCCACCTTGGCTTGCAGCTCCTCATCGATGTCGGCCCTCTTCTGCCACGCACCCAGGGTGTCCCGCAGTTGTCGGCAGCTCTTGAGCGCCAGGTTGAGGTCCCGCTGGTGGTCCCTGACCTGGATCAGCAGGCGGTACTGCTGCTCGTAGTCGGAGTCGGAGAGGGGAAGATTGGGGTCCTTGAGCACCTCGATATCGGCGCTTTGGACCTGGTCGCCGAGGCGCAGCTCCAGGCGGTATTTGCCCGGGGGGACGCGGGGCCCGTCCAGGCCAGTCTCTGCGGAACTGACCATGGTGCGCAGGACCTGGTTCTGCAGGGTCACCCCGCTGGCGCAGAGGTTCCAGACGTGGCGGTGCAGCCCGGCGGCGGTCTCCAGCACCTGGGACTGGAGGTCATCCATCTCGTCCGGAGTCGTGGGAGCGATCTGGCCGAGTTTGGCTGGCTTGCGGCCCCGGTAGCGTCTCAGCTCGTCTCCGCTGGCGTCGAAGATCGCCAGCTCCAACTGCTCGGGCTCCACGTCCTGGGCCAGCCGGTAGCGGATGACCACACCGTCGGGCGGGTTGTATCCGGCATCCAGGAGCACCCGGCGCAGCGCGCCTTCAGATGAGCTCTCGACGGTTCCGAGGGCGCGGCTCACGTACTGAGTGCCCCGCTCCGTGAACGCTCCAGGTTCCCCTGTGAAGTAGCGGTGAAGTCGGTCGGGGACCAGGAGCTGGGTCTCCTTGGCCCCACCGGCCGAGGTGGCCTTGGCGACCAGGGTGACGTCGTCCAGCACCCAGAAGCCGCGGCCGTGGGTGGCTGCCACGAGCTCCCCGTGCTTGCGGGCCAGGTCGTAGATGGGAACCGGAGGCAGGTTCAGCTGCAGCGGTCGCCAGCTCTGCCCCTGATCAGTCGAGAAGTAGGGGCGGTGCTCGGTTCCCGCGTACCAGAGGCCTCGCACCTCGGGGTCGCAGCGCACCACCCGCACGAAGTCGGCCTCATCGATCCCATCGGTCACCCTGGCCCAGGTGGCACCGCCGTCGCTGGTCCGGTACAGGTAGGGGGTCCGGTCCTGGAGGCGGTAGCGATGGGCCGCCACCATGACCACGTTGGGCTCGTGCTGGGAAACCTCTATGCCCGAAATCCAGGCCCAATCAGGCAGGCCGGGAAGCTGCATCTGCTCCCAGTGCCCACCCCCGTCGTCGGAGCGGTGCAAGAGGCCGTCATCGGTGCCCACCCAGAGCACCTTGGGATCGTGGGGCGACTCGGCCAGCACCGAGGCTGTGCAGTACACCTCCGCGCCCGACGTGTCCTTCGTGATCGGGCCGCCCGAAGCCCGCAGCTTCTCCGGGTCGTTGCGGCTTAGGTCGGGGCTGATGGCGTCCCAGCTGGCGCCCTCGTCGCGGCTCACGAACACCCGCTCCCCCGCAGCGTAGAGGACCTCGGGGTCATGGCGGGACAGCACTATCGGATAGGTCCAGGCGAAACGGTGCCGCCAGGAGCTCGGATCCTCGGCGTAGGTCCACTCCGGCCAGATGGTGACCAGGCCGGTCTGACCGGAGCGGTGGTCGTGGCGGAGCAGAGGCGCCCCGCCGCCGCCGGAGCTTCCCACCGCGCCCGAGTAGACGATGTTGTCGTCGCGCGGGTCGACCGCGATGTAGCCGCTCTCCGAGTGGCCAACCTCCTCGCACTGGTCACGCAGGATGGCGCCGTACTTGGAGCGACTGGGCACCCGAATCGCGGAGTTGTCCTGCTGGGTCCCGTAGACCCGGTAGGGGAACTGATCGTCGATCGCGAGCTTGTAGATGGCGGCCGTGGGCTGGTTGTAGATGGTGGAGAACGTCTCCGCTCCGTTGAAAGAGACGCAGGCGCCGCCGTCATTCGCCTCGATCATCCGGCGCGGATCCTTGGGATCTATCCACAGGTCGTGGTTGTCGCCATGGGGCGTCCCGATCTGAGTCCAGGTCCTCCCTCCGTCGGTGGAGCGCACGAAGTTGTAGTTCATGGCGTAGAGCGTCTCTGAGTCCTGGGGATCTGGGACGATGTGGCTGTAGTACCAGGGGCGGCCGAGGAGCGAGCGGTCGTCGGAGATGCGGTCCCAAGTCTCACCGCCGTCCTCACTGCGGAAGAGCCCACCCTGTTGATCGGCCGCCTCGATCACGGCCCACACCCGGTCCTGGCGACTTGGTGCGGTGGCTACTCCCATCCGTCCCAGCAGGGCCTTGGGAAGTCCGGGCCGGTTGGTGATGTCCGTCCAGCTGTCGCCACCATCCAGTGAACGGAACAGGCGACTGCCCGGGCCACCACTGCTGAATTCCCAGGGCTGGCGCTGCGCCTCCCAGAGGGTGGCGTAGAGGAGTCGGGGGTTGTTGGGAGCCATCCAGAGGTCGGCGGCCCCTGCCTGAGGGGCGCCGGGAAGAACGAGCTCCCAATGCCCGCCGCCATCCCGGGAACGGTAGATTCCGCGCTGGTCCGAGGGCCCGAAGATGTCGCCCAGGGCCGCCACGTAGACCAGCTCGGGGTCGGTGGGCGAGACGCGGACGCGGGAGATCTGCAGGGTCTCAGCCAGGCCCCGGTGCTCCCAGGTACGGCCCGCGTCGGTCGAACGGTAGACTCCGTCTCCCTGGATGACGTCGTTGCGGGGGCAGGCCTCACCGGTTCCGACGAAGATCACCTGAGGATCGGACGCGGCGACCGCCAGGGCACCCACGGAGACGGAGTTCAGGTGCCCGTCGGTGATGTTTCGCCAGCTGGTGCCGGCATCGGTCGTCTTCCACACCCCTCCTCCGCAGGATCCGAAGTAGAAGACGGCGCGGTCGACGGGGTCCCCCGCCACCGCAACCGACCGGCCGCCCCTGGGAGGTCCGATGAATCTCCACTGAAAGGCCGAACTGAGATCGTCCTCCTTGGTCATCGCGCACCTCCAATGCCCACCGACGAGACTGCGGCTCGCCTTCGAACTCTGCTGCATCCGGGATCTGGCAACCCATGGTAGCGGCCCCGCCGGCGGATTCAGCGGGCTCCCTCGTGAGCACTGGAGGCGACCGGACCCACGGCCCAAGGGAGGGCCCACGGCTGGTCAGGGATGTGGCGCCTCCGCGTCCCTGAAACCGCGCCCAGGGCAGGATTCGCTGTCGGGCCTGGCGCGCGACCGAGGGCTGACCGGGGAGGTGGCAGGCGGCCCATCCGCCCATACGACCGCTGGGAGCAACGCCGCCGCGGCAGCGAGGACGGCTGCGGCAGCGCGACGCCAGGCTCGCTGGATTGTCGGACCGCTCTGGCCCTGCGCGTGGAGGTTGTGCCGGGAGCGCTCTGGGACTTAGTATGCCCGCAATCTTCTGGGGGGCACGATTGATGGAGGGGGC
>JAJYWM010000038.1 GCA_021791455.1 bacterium
TGGCCGCCGACACTGCGGGATTGGGATGACTCCGGGCGGCCCCACAGTCGGCGTCGGCTGCCGTCTTAGCATCAGCACGGCGGCTCACGCCGCACACCGGCGAGTCTGGCCGCTGCACCTGCCGCGGTCTGGGGATGGCTAGAATTGGGGTCCCCGGTTGCCCGGAGAACCTGGTCCCCGTCCGCCGAACACCGCCTGACGGGAGACGAAGACGCCCGACATCAAGTACTCCCGGCCGCAGTAGGCGTTCGGCCCCCACGGCATGACCAACGCCTTCGGGGCCCCCAATTGCGATTGAGGCACCACTATGACGACGGAAGGCGCATCCGGCCACTCAGCGCCGTTCTTCGGTGCTCAGCGCGATTTCTGGTGGAACGAGGACTTCCTCGGCTTGGTCGTTGATCGCCTTGGGCTTGCTGGGACGCGGTCTGTTTTGGACGTGGGGTGCGGCTTGGGGCACTGGTCTCGGGTGCTCACCCGAGTGCTTCCAGCCGTCTCCGAGGTGGTCGGCATTGACTCAGAAGGCGCATGGGTCAGGCAGGCACATCTGGTCGATGCCGACCGCCGGCCGCCCGTAGGGACCACCGTCCACCAGGGGAGGGCAGAGCGAATCGCCTACCCGGACGCTCACTTTGACCTCGTCACCTGCCAGACAGTCCTGATCCACGTGGCCGAGGTTCCCAAGGTCCTCCGCGAGATGTGCCGAGTTGTTCGTCCCGGCGGAACAGCACTCGTGGCCGAGCCGATCAATCTGGCTGGGCAGCTGGTTCGCTCGAGCGTCTCGTACCAGGAAGACCCGGAGGCGCTGGCATCACGGATCCACTTCTATGCCACCTGTGAAGCCGGGAAGATCATGCTCGGGGAGGGCGGCGACTCCGTCGGTGACCTCCTGCCGGGGTACTTCGCAGAGGCGGGGCTCCAGCTGGTGGGGTGCTACATCTCGGACAAGGCATCCCCACTGTGGCCGCCCTACTCCTCTCCGGAGCAGAGTGCCCTGGTCGAATCGATCGAAGGTGCGGCTGCGGACGAGCGACATCCCTGGGGCAGGCAGGAGGCTCGGCGGTACTTTCTCGCGGGTGGCGGTAGCGAGGCGGCGTTCGAAGAGGCATGGTCGCGCAGGGCCCGGGCTGCCCGGGAGGAACTTGCCGGGATTCAGGGCGAGTCGTTGTGGTCGAGTGGCGGGCAAATGATGTACCTCGTCGCCGGTCGGAGGCCGGCTGTGGGCAAGTGGCCCGCCACCAAGGCCTGAACGGGCTCCCGAAGGGACCTGAACGCCTCCCGCGCGGTCCCAGGCGTTCATCGCCGTCCTGGCCAGGGCCCCGTAGCTCCTGCGGCGCCTTGGCCCTCGCGGACACCCTTGCAGCGACCCCGGGACTTCGACCACAGTGCCATTTGAGACCCCGTTGGCCCCCGGCGACGGCCTTGCCGATGTCGACCGCCTCTGCGTAGCTGCTCGGCATGCGAGCCAGGGCCCCAGCCCGACGATGGTTGCTGGCGCGCGGCAACTCGCCTGGTGCAATAGCCGCTGCGCAGGGCAAGGCCGCCGATCCTGAGCCCCAAGTGAGGTCGGGGTCCGAGAACGACGGCTGCGGATAAGGTGGCGTGGGCGACGTTGGCCGTACTCGTGACGAGATTCCTGTGATGAAGAGGTACGTGATCTCATTTGGCGCGACGGCGATGGACCACATACCGGAGGAGGACATGCCTGCCGTCGCGGCTGCAGCGCACGGAGTGGTAGCGGACGCGCTGAGAGCTGGCGTCTACCTCTTCAGCGGCGGACCGGAGAACCAGAGGGCCACCGTCGTGGCCTCTGATGGAACCGTGACCGACGGCCCGTACCCGGAGGCGATCGGGGAAGCGATGATCGTCGCTGTTCCCTCGCGCGATGAGGCGATCGAGTGGGCCAGAAGGATTGCGGCCGCCTGCCGCTGCCCACAGGAAGTCCGAGAGTTTGGGCAGGACCCTGAACTGGACATCTTGCTCGGCCAGGTCTGGAGCTCACACTGACGGTGTGGGCGCGCCCCGGGGAGGGAACCCAGCGAGCAGTACCAGCCCCTCCCCCCACCTCCACCTCCAAGACGTCTCGCCGGGGCCTGCAGCGGGCCCGGTCGCGCGCGCAACCGGCGGGCCCGTCTCACTCCCAGAGGTGGAGCCCACCCCAAGCGGCACGCCCCACCCAGAGGCATCAGACCAGTGAAGGGGTACCCCGGGGCGAGGCACGATCTATACCCAGGACACTGCAGTCCCCAGCCAGTTCGGGCCTACTGGACCTCTACCACGAGACGGAAACCCAGTAGTCCGGACACGGTCACCACGGACGTCCCCGGTTGCAAGGCGCGGAATGGCGCCTCGAGGACGCTGCCCGGGCCGGTGCCCGGCGTAGATGAGGACTCCAGCCCAAGGACCGCTTCATCCGATGAGCGGACCAGCTCATTCCCTAGTTCGCGCGGATTCGGCCTGGGTAGCACCAAGAGCAGGCGCTCCCCCACAGTGAGCACAACATCGCTCCCGTTCTGAGCTAGTCCTACCGAGACCGTCGCCGGGCCGCTCAGGAACGGACTCGCTGACGGCTGTGGAGCCGCGGTGCGTGTCGGGGCTGGAGACACTTCAGTGGGGGGGCGACCGGAGGAAGGCGACGCGTAGGGCCGAACCGCCCCGGCACCGCCCGACTGAGGCAGCTGGGGTTGGCCGGCACACGCGCACACGAGGACAGCCAGAGACCCGGAGACCACGGACCCCCGGAGCACTGCGTTAGCGCGAGTGCAGGTCCACCGGCACCGCATCAGCGCACCATACCACCCGCCGGATAAAAGGTCCCGGCGGGACTCCCTCCCGACGGCTGACCTGGCGCTGAGGAACGGGCGGGGCCCGCGCAAGCGCGGGCCCCGCCGGAGATCACCTCCCGTTCTGTCCACACCCACCCGCGAACTGCGGGTTGGGCATAACGGCGCTGGTAGCCGTTCCGCCGTAGCGGAGCAAGTCGGCGCTTCCATACTCGGCACTTTGGCCGAATGTGTTCACTGTGGTGCCCGGAATCACGTTGCCGAAGTTCCAGAGGCACGAACTCCCGTGCATGGCCTGGTTGCCGAGCGCCATGGCCTGGCCGTCCTGTCCGTTCCGGCAGCCCTGGGCGCCTTGTCCATCACCACCGCCCATGCAAGCGGAGAGGCTGCCCCGGCCGAGACTCCAGAACGGGTAGAAGTTGGCTCCTACTGGGGGAACACTGCACCCCAGGCCCGTGGCGACGTTGCAGAAGGCCTCGGAGGCAAGCACGTCGGTCTCGAACTGGACCTGTGGGTACGGCGTGGTCCCATTCGCGAAGGGGCCGAGATACTCGAAGCTTGTGGGGTGATTGGGCTGGCCATTGGGCCAGTCCGGCTGGTATGAGGTGCCGTCGAAGTCCAGATCACCATTCTGGAACACATCATCCTGGCACCCGGCTACGGGCCAGTCAGCGACACTCGTCACCCCGTTGATCGTCACCTGGCGCGGACCCTTGGGCATGCACAGCGCGTCCGAGTATTCGCAAGAGAGACCCTCGGTGAAGTTGGGCTGGCTTCCTCCGGGAGGAGGTGGGCAGGCCAGCCCGCCCTGGGTAGTTGCCCCAGGGCAGTTACCGGTGACCAGGCTGCATCCCTGCTCGTGGCTCTGGAAGCCTGGCCCTTCTGATCCCCCGTTGCAGACCTGGTAGACGCTGTTGTCGGTCAAGTCTGCGTTGGACTGGGGGAACGGGTTGCTGACCGAGCTGCAGGCCTGGAAGTGTCCGAGCTCGTCCTCCATGAGGACTCCGCCCTCCAGAGCTGCCCACGGAACCTGGTTGGCCTGGCTGGCGGTGCTGTACTCCGCCGCGAAGTTGAACGGCTCCCCGTTGCACGTGGGGTTCACCGCGCCGTTCACGATCCCCTCCGTGTCCATGAAGCCATTGGCGGCGCTTGCTGTCATCGTTCCAGTCTGACCGGTGGTCAGGTCGGTGACCGATGTCTGCAGGGCATATCCCGCAGCCACGGAGTAGGTTCCACCTCCGACCGAGACAGTGGTCGCAGGAACCCAGACGTCCTTGATGGTCACTTTAAGTACGTCCCCGCCGTTGATCATCAGGGTGTTGGCGTTGGGAACGTACGTGCTGGCGTCGGCCAGCTGAGGGCTCGGAGGCCCGGCAGGAATGCCATTGGTCTGCAGGTAGGCGAAGTTGACGGGCTCCTCGCAGGCCAGGTTGATGGGGCTGAAGTTGAACGCCGCCTCCAGGCTGTCGATGGTCAGAGCCACGCACCAGTGGGTTTGATCGCAGCTGGGCGCGTCGGCGAAGGGCGTGAACCCGGGCGGGTAGAACTGCAGTTCCATGAACGCGCTGCCGGCCGACTTGGGATTGCCGATCGCCCCCGAGTTACTGTCACTCTGCGGCGTGCAGGGATTCAGAGGGTACGAAAGCGGGTCACAGATCGGCAGCCCGAACCACGGGGCAGGGCTCAGCTCGGCGTAATCCGTGGTGTTGTTCGGACCGGGAAAGGCCGTCGGGGTGCCGTTGGGGTCGGTGGCAACCCTCATCAGGTAGGTCATGTCACTACCGCTTCCCGGCTGGTTTGAAATGAACTTCACGGACGGTTCGTCATGGCCGATGTAGTGGCCGTTGTCGTAGAAGCGGGAGGCCTGGGTGCTCCAGGTCCCGGGTGGGGTCAGCGGATCTGTGCAGAGTCCGCCCAGGTCTGGTTTGACCGACTTGTACACGTTGCTGAAGCCATTGCAGTCCAGCTCATTCACATGGTTGGGGACAACGCCCACGACCGTTGAGGCGCCGTTCCCCAAGGCTATGCCCGAGGTGGCCAGCGTGAGCCCCCCCGCCATGCCCACCACCGCCAGCAGGGCGATCACCCTGCCTCGAAAACGTGGCACTGCCTTCCCTCCGCTCATCGGTTTAACGCGGTAGGTGCCACGCCACGACGAAGCTTGGCCCCTCCGCCCAGCCAGCATTCGCTTCCGTCCTAAGCGATGCGGAAGTATCGAGCACCTGGCGCACGCGCGTCAAGTACCACAGCGGAATCGGCTAGCCCCATCCGCTACCGCGGGTTAGGGCATCCGGAGCACGTCCATGAGTGGCGGTCGGGAGAGGCCTGGCACACGGTCTACATCCGCATCCGAACAACAGGTCGGATTATTGACCGCTGAGGCAGAGATGGGGCCCCACCAGTGTCCCCAGTCCCCCCAGGCGACTCACGCCCCCGGTCGAGACTACCGGTCTCCTGCTGACCTCCTAGTCAAGATCCGGATTGGCACCCCGGCAAACCCGAAGCGCTGCCGCAGCTGATTCTCCAGGTAGCGCGAATAGCTGAAATGCAGAAGCTGGGGATCGTTGACGAAGAGGACGAAGGTGGGCACCTGGCTCCTGGCCTGGGTGGCGTAGTACAGGCGCAGCCGGCGCCCGGACTTCCCGCTCGGGGGTGGCCTCCGCTCCATCATCTCCCCGAAGGCACCGTTCAGCTCCGGGGTGGGGATCCTGGCAGCCCTGGCCCGGGCCAGGCTGAAGATCGCCGGCACCACCCGCTGAAGCCCCCGGCCGGTGAGCGCGCTGACATAGAGAAACGGGGTGCCCGGAGCGAAGTCGTAGGCCGCGCGGAGCTCGCGCAGGAGCGCCCGGTCCGATCGCTCGTCGTGGTCCAGGAGGTCCCACTTGTTGAGTACCACCAGGGTGGCGGTCCCGGCTTCCCGGGCCTGGCCGGCGATGTGGCGGTCCTGGGCCACGAACGGCTTCTGGGCATCCACCACGACCATGGCGACGTCAGCCCGCTCCACCGCCCGCAGGGCGCGCACCAGGCTGTAGAACTCCACATCCTTGGTCACCCCCGGGCGGCGGATTCCCGCCGTGTCGACCAGCAGGAGCGGTCCCTCCTCGGTGTCCAGCCAGGTGTCCACCGGATCCCGGGTGGTGCCCGAGACCGCGCTCACCAGAGAGCGGTCCTGCCCGATGAGGGAGTTGAGGATGGAGGACTTGCCGACATTGGGCCGGCCCACGATGGCACAGCGCACGACGTCACCTTGCTGCTCCGCCTCCCCCTCGGCGCCGGTGGGCAGCCGGGCTAGGAGCAGATCGAGCAGGTCGCCGGTGCCCACCCCGGAGATCGCGCTCACCGGGATCGGGTCACCCAGCCCGAGGCGGTACAGGTCATTCACCTCCAGCGATTCCGACCTTCCCTCGCTCTTGTTGGCGACCAAGAGGACCGGCTGGGGAGCTCGCCGAAGCTGGTCCACCACCTCCAGGTCGGCAGCAGTGATCCCCTCCCGCTGGTCGATGAGCAGGCAGATCACGTCCGCCTGCTCGATGGCGGCCCGAGCATGAGCCTGGGTGTTGGCGGGCAGGTCAAGCTCCGGGCCGTCCCGCACCACCCGGTCAAGACCGGCCGTGTCGACCAGGCCGAAGGTCCTCCCGCCCCATTCGACACGCCCGTAGATGCGGTCTCGGGTGAGGCCCGGCTGAGGGGATACGATCGCCCGCCGCTGGCCGGTGAGCCGGTTGAAAAGGGTGGACTTGCCGACGTTGGGCCTACCCACCAGCGCCACCAGAGGCAGGGCTCCGGGGGCTAAGGGGAGTTCCTGGTCGGATCCGTGCAGCCCGCGGCGGCGGACCCGGGAGGTCGGGGTCACCGAACCCGGCGCAGATCTTCGCCGGTCATCTCGTCCGGAACCGGCAGGCCCATCACCGAAAGTATCGTCGGCGCGACGTCGCGCAGGCCGCCACCTGCTCGCAGCGGCCCCGGCTCCGATGTGAGGATGACCGGCACGGGGTTGGTCGTGTGCGAGGTGACCGCGGCCCCGGTGACGTCGTCCACCATGTACTCAGCGTTGCCATGATCGGCGGTCACCAGGAGCCTATAGCCGTTGGCCTCGGCCGACTGGGCAAGGCGCCCCAGGCAGCTGTCCAGGAACTCCACGGCCCGAATGGTGGCGGCCAGGTCCCCGGTGTGTCCCACCATGTCGGCGTTGGCGTAGTTCATAACCAAAAGGCTGCTCTGCTGCCGCTCCATCTCGGCCAGGGCGGCGTCCGTGATGCCAGCCGCGCTCATCTCCGGCTTGAGGTCGTAGGTCGCCACCTTGGAGGAGGGGACCAGGAGCCGGCGCTCCATGGGGAAGGGCTCCTCGCGACCACCGTTGATGAAGTAGGTGACGTGGGCGTACTTCTCGGTCTCGGCCACGTGGAACTGCGCCAGCCCGGAGTCGGCCACCACCTCCGCCAGGGTGTGGCGCACCTCGGGCTTGGGGAAGACCACCGGCACCTTCAGGGACTCGTCGTAGGAGGTGAAGGTGACCAGGTCGACCGGCTCCCTCCAGGGCCCCCGGTCGAACGAATCGAAGTCGGCATCCACCAGAGCGTGCGAGAGCTCGCGGGCCCGGTCCGGCCGGAAATTGAAATGGACCACGACGTCGGCGGGCCGCACTCCCACCGGCTCAGCCCCATCCCGGGCGATGGCGGCAGGAAGCAGGAACTCGTCGTAGACCCCCTCAGCGTAGGAGGCGCGCGCGTAGGCCGCGGCGTCGCTGGCGGTCCGC
>JAJYWM010000341.1 GCA_021791455.1 bacterium
ACCGTCCCCACCGTTCGCTGGGACTACAGCCGCCTGCGGTCTTCGCAGCGGCTTTCAACAACCAGAAACTCTCACCCGCGCTGGACTAACAAACGGGGTCCCCTCACAACGGCAAAGTCCGGGACGAGCTATTCGCCCGGGAGATCTTCGACTCCATCTTGGAGGCCCGGGTTCTCTACGAGGACTGGCGCCACGCCTACAATCTGCACCGTCCCCACCGTTCGCTGGGACTACAGCCGCCTGCGGTCTTCGCAGCGGCTTTCAACAACCAGAAACTCTCACCCGCGCTGGACTAACAAACGGGGTCCCCTCAACTGCGTTGAGCAGAGACCGGATCCCGGCTCCGGGGGAGGGTAGTGGCTGAAGCCGACCCCCGGTGGTAGCCTCAGAATCAATAACGGCAACCCCGAGCCTCTACCTGGCCGCGCACGCTGGCGGGGTCCCCTCACCAGCACTGGCTGCTGTTGCCTAGACATGTCAAACGCGTCGATTCAGCAACTATGACTGGCGCGAACGACCCCATCTGGTGACTAAGGGTCTACGACTCCGCGAGGGCGGCCACGAGGGCTGCTTCGTAAACCCCAGCCGGCGGGAGATCTCGAGGTGCAGTGAAAGCCACAGCCAACTGATCAATCGTCGTCGTGAAGGTGCCCCTTGCTTGCAGCCTTCGAGGTCCCTGAACCGCAACTTGGGGCTCAAGATCATACCACATGAACGTGAGCGTACCCTGTGCTGGCGCAGGATACTTCATCATACCGTGCCCGAGGCGCATCTGTATACGCTCGTAAACTGGGGCCGGACAGATGAAGAACAAACCCTTCGTACAGAGGCGCTCGAGCCTCAGGACATGACCCTTGTAGATTAGTTGAGGCAGGATCCGTTTGGACACATTCTCCCAATTCAATCCCGCCGCGCTTGAAGTGGCCAGCGTGTTGCCAGCCATGAGAGCCGCCCACTGAGCTCGGTATGTGCCCGTTGTGTCGATGGATTGAACCTCGGCTGCAACAAACTCCTTCAGCTGGCCCTGACCGTCCAACAATGCTAGGACCCAATCTACGAAGAAGCCACCTCGCCCCTCCCGCTGCGGAAGTCTCAGCTCCTTGCCCCAGCGCTTTCCGAACGCAACGACGCGCCCGGCGGTGCTCGGATCGTCCCCTGCGGACATGCGAGTGACTAGGTGCGCACTTGGTCCAAACGCGGCCTCCGCAACGTCTCGCAGTACTTGGTAGGACCCCGCGTAGAGCCGATTTGGACAGCAGATAACGGGCCGAGAATCGCGCGACAGAGCAACAGTGCAGACGCCGCTAACTGTGCTGTCCCTAAACCGCTTGGTACACGTGTCGCGAAGGAACGGACACCAACCCGCCCCCCGGGCGTGCGTGGCCTGGTCTGACCGGTCCCCTGCCGGGAAACCATAAAGTTCGACGATGCGCAGCGCCATACATCCATCTTAGCGCACTGACCAGGCTCGGACCACGATCAGGGGAGCAGGGACAGCTGCACCGCCCGTCCCTGTGCACGGCGTTGGGTGCGGGGACTCATCAAGTCCGCCAGGTGCCGTGCCACGGCCTCCGCAAGCAGAGGCGGCACAGCGTTCCCCACCTGCCTGCCCTGGGCGGTCTTACTGCCCTGGAAAACCCAAGAATCTGGAAACGACTGGAGGCGAGCAGCTTCACGAACGGTGATCTGCCCTGGCCTACGATAGTGAATGGGAGGGTGGAACCCGGCCAAATGGTTGCCGCGCGGTCCGTAACCCCCTCCGGCACGGATGGTTGGGGAAGGACGATCAGGATCGAGTCTAGCTCTCCGGTAATGAGGGTCTGTCTCGCCATACGCAAGCGCCGCCCAACGTCGGGTCACGTGGGGAGCGTGATGGTTCGGCGCTTGATTTAGGGCAGGGTCGACGACGTCCTCAAGGTCCCCAATCGCACTCCGAACCGTCGTGTAGCCCCTGACTTGTGCTTTGGGAAGGCTCGGAGTGCCGCTTCTGACGGCAAGAATGAACAGTCGTCTCCTCAACTGCGGTACGCCGAAATCGGCGGAGTTAATTACCTCTACGACCGCGTTGTACCCCAAACGGCAGAGGGCTCCTTTGAGTTGTTCCAGGTGGTGTTGGTTCCTGGCGTTGCTCATACCTGCGACGTTCTCAAAGACGATAGCCTTGGGGCTTAGTAGTTGGACGACGCGAAAGTATTCCTGCCATAGGAAATTCCGAGGATCGTTAGCGTCGCCCTTACCGGCAGTGCTGAACCCTTGGCATGGTGGACCGCCAATGACGACGTCGGCTGTCACGGTGGGTTCGAAGGTTCTTATATCACCTTCGAACACAGGCCAGTCTGGCCGGTTGTAGCGCAGGGTCTTGCAGGCCTCTGGGTCGTTGTCCACGCAGCCTACCACTTGGTAGCCGGCCCGCTCGAAACCAATATCGAGGCCGCCTGCGCCCGTGAAAAGTGATAGGACTGTGAACCTCTCGAAGCGACGTGACGCCGGAGCTGAGATGGCAGGAATGCTACGCATTGCGATACTGTTTGCAAGTGCGACGGATCGGACACGATGGGCAGTTTGGTGCCTTAGGCGTGCAGATCTTGGTAGCCAGGTCAATGACTGCGTAGTGATACGTGCGGGGCCGGGGGGGTTGAATATTGGCAACGCTAGTCCAGAGTTGAGAACATCGGCCTGGCCGCGAGCCTATAGGAAAGCCGAGGATGCGACTGTAGACCCTGGCGGTGACTTTGTCCACGAGTGGCTCAGGCTTGCCCAGGGCGAAGCACTGGACAGCCTTGGCGACGTACGGACCAACGCCTGGGAGGGAGAGGAGGTCGCGCTCGAGGACGGGTACACGGCCAGAGTGCTGCTCGACTAGTAGTCGAGCTAGCCGAAGAAGAGTGAAAGTCCTGTGGTGGAGCCCGAGCGGCGCAAGGATGGTCCCGATCGCCTCGGGGTGCAGGGCGGCAAGGGCGGCTGGTGTTGGGGCGAGCTTCATCAAAAGTTCATATTGGGGGCGAACTCGTGCGTGGCCGGTTTGTTGGAGCAGCACTTCGGCCACTAAGACATGGTAGGGGTCCCTAGTCTCCCTCCACGGCAAGATCAGACGGTTCGTGCGCCACCACGTCATGAGTGGCCGATGCCACCCGGGCGGGAGGAGTGTGGCCCCGGCGTCGGATCCGTGAGCGCTGCGAGCCCGCGACCGGCTCAACTCTTCAGCCGTAGGTACCCGACTCATTCCTTCAACCAAGCGCTCTGACCAAGTTGCCTGCCGCAGCAATATAGTAGTCGAGCAAAGCATGCCCGCGCACGCCTGTTCGCGGGACAACCGGTCACACCGGGTCGACTTGCCATACTGGGAAGGTCCCTTCATAGTGCTGCTGGGGGGCGACGCCTACCATTGGTGACCGTGGCCAGGCCCTGCTGGCCTGCCTCCGCAGCTCGCCCGTCTCCCGGACCCGACTGACGACCTGCTCCGGTGCGTATCTCCTGCCCCTGATCGAGTTCCTCGTGGCTCCTCGGGGGCCATCGAGAAGCTCGCACACGCTGGGGAGCACCTGTCGGCGGTCACCCCAATGGTGTACTTTCCAGTGTGCGCCCCATCCGGTGGGTCCACCCATGACTGCGACATCCGGCACGCTACGGCGCAGCTTCCGCTGCGATCAGGCGCAGCCCGGGAAGATCCGAAGCCGGCGGTGCGTTCCTTGTTTCTCCCCTCACCTCACTCAGACATCGGGCAGTAGACCCTGAAATGTGCTCACGGATTGCGGCCCCCCTGCAGCCTTGCTGGGCCTAGCGCCCCTATCCGGGACTCGACAACGGCGGATCTGTTGGCTTCCGCTTGGCCCGGCCGACTCCCCGACTTAACCGGATAACAAATATTGCCACCGTGCCTACCATGCAGAAGAGGCAGAAGTCAACAAGGAGAAGCCCAGTAAACGTAGGCGGCGCTGTCCAGCCAAACGGGTCAGTCTGCCCAAGAACGTCCTTGGTGAGAGGGGCGACGACCCACCCTACGAGGACGTCGAAGACGCCTGAAGCGATCATAAGCAGTCTAAAGGTCCGCATGCGACCCGCAAGTGCAGTCCGCGTGCATTCATCCATAGCAACGAGTGTGTTCGACGCGGACTGGGACAATACGTTAATAACCTGCGGTAGAATCGCCGAAAAGTATGCTAGCGCAAATACCAGCAATACGGCTAAGAGGCCGAAGACTTGCGCGATCTCTGATTCGAGCTGCGCTGCCTTCACCGACTATCTCGGTCTGCTCCATTTCAGGACCGGGAGGCCATGGGCAACGCGCAACTTTTGATACGTTTGATCAGGGAATAGGTATATCGTCCCGATCGAACTCGGGCGGGGACCGGGGACGCTCAAGGTCTCAAGCAGGTTGTCGAGTCTTTCGTGAACCAGATCGGACGGAACGCGGACCCGGAACCAACCTTCGGACGGGTCGCATGTGGCGGTATCAAGGAGTTTCTTCAGTACTTCGAACACGTGGGCGTCCAACTGTACCTTGTACCGGGCAATTGCACCGCTGACCATGGTTCGCGCGCTCCGCAGCGGTACTTTGAAGAGGCCCGCCACGACGCGCTCGATGTCCGCCATTGGGACGTCTTCAGCCACCAGGCACGCAATGCGAAATGACCGGAGATCCTTCATGCTTGAGAACACTGCTTCTCCGGCTGCTTGGGCGATTAGTTCTCTGGCCCCGGCGCGCGCGATCTGCTTGACGAGGCCTGTCGAGTAGAGTGCACCTAGCGCGAGTTTGATTTTGTCCACCTCATCGACCGTCGGGGAAATGTCTAGCCCGACGAGAATCGCGCTTGTGCTCGGCGGCCCCGCTGTAGAATTCATGTCACTCTCTCAGCTCACTAAACAGAGGACCAGGAGAGCGCCTTTCGTGTCGCGAATGCGCTAGCGGGGAATTTGTGCGGGAGAGCGAGAGCCCCGTCCCTGCCTTCAGGCATGGTCATGGCGTGCCGCGCGTCAGTATCGTCGGAAACTAAGAGCGGCGTCTCTTGGACGTTTCGGAAGGGCGGTAGATCGCCTGGGGTCACACGCGGGCGTCTTGGATGTCCAGGCAGTGTTGTGCCTTGCCCGCCTGTGCCATGAACCCCATAGGACTGCGTGGCGGCGTGAGCGCTCCTGTCCGCGTAGAGCAGTGACACGTAGCTCTTCTCAAGCCTCGGATCCGGCTGCGAGACGGGCGAAGGCGGCGACATATCGGGCCTCGCGGAGGAAGCAGACATGAGGACCACAACGAACCCAATGGTACGTTAGTGTCCCCTTAGCTCGTCGATGATCTGGTCGGTGTCGCCCTCTAGCTTTAGGGTCCCATATGCTTGGGCTATTCCCGGAGTCATCCGGGTGACGGTGATCCGGGTGCCGGCCTCGTCGAGCTCCACGAAGCACTCCTCTCCGGGCTCCGCCACGAGTTCAGCCACCAATTGTCGAGGGATGACGAGATCGCCGTTGGCCGAGACTGGAATTTTCATGGCGGCAGAGTAGCGCTACCCGTACGAAACTGCAAGTGCCGAACCCAGAACGCGCTGGAAGGCCCAGTACCGATGCCCGCGTTGACTGCGACGCGGACTTCGCGTTTCCTGGGCTATGCACTGGTAAGCGTCCGAGAGTACACCTAGATCGCACCGTTGCAAGTCTGGAGCGGACCAGATAAGCTGCACCTATGGCAAGGTACGTCCTGGACCGAGACAGCTCCGAGCCGCTCTACCAGCAGCTGGCTGCGGCCCTCCGGCGGGAGATCGAGGAAGGAAGACTGCCCCCGGGGGTGGCCTTCCCCTCGGAGCGCAAGCTCATGGCGAGGTACCACGTGACCCGAGCCACGGTTCGTAGCGCCCTGGGGGTGCTGAAGCAGGAGGGGAGGGTGGAGTCCGAGCACGGCTCCGGGAGCTTTGTCCGGGACCCCAAGGCCGAGCGTCGGCGGGTGGAGGCCCGGGCAGTGGGTACCGCCCGGCCCCGCGTCGGTCCGTTGGAGGAGTCGGCAGGGGAGCCATCCACCGAACGGGCCTTCAAGATTCAGGGACTGGTGGGGGACCTCACGCGGAGGATCCCGGTCACCCCCTGGGTGGCGGAGCTGCTCCAGGTGGCCCCGGGAACCGTGGTGCTAGTTCAGGAGGGAACGGGGATCGACGTCACCGGGGCGCCGATCCTTGCCCGGGTGTGGCTGCACCCGGTGGCGGAGGAGAAAGCCCAGATCCGGGAGGAAGAGCTGAGCGGCTTCTGGCTGCCGCACCTCCTCAATTTGAAGGGGCTGCCCGGGGAGGAGGGGGAGGACGTGGTGGAGGCCTCCATGCCTACCCCCCACCTGAAGGCGCTGCTGGCCCTTCCGGACGGGGTGCCGGTGCTGCAGCTGTACCGGGTGATGCGGGAGCAGGAGCAGGTGGTGGCGGTGATCGACAGCCACCTGCCAGGGGACATGACGACCCTGGTCTTCCCCCGGGTCCAAGAGGGGATCTGAGAACCGCTCCCTGATCTCCGGCCTGTTAGAGCCGGTCTCGTCCCAGGCGTCCTCCCACGTCCGGGAAAATTGGTACGCGCCACCTATTGACATCCTTGGCGGACCTGCTAACCTGGACCGGTCCACATGGGCCGGAGTACCGGCCAGCACAGGAGGCGAGAGATGTCAAAGGACCTGCGGAGACCACGGGGCGACAAGCGCGAGCAGGAAGACGACGGCAGCCGGGAGAGGTGCCAGCTGCCCTGGTGGGCGATGATGCCCGGGGGACGCCCGCCAGAGGGTTGGGTGCGTCCCGAGCGGCACGTGGGAGAGCGGGAGGCGGGGCGATGAACCACGTCGAGCTGCTCGGTGTGGTCGCCTCGGAGGTTCGGGTCCAGGAGTTCATCGCGGCGGGGAAGCCGGAGCCGCAGGTGAAGGCGAGCTTCCTCTGCGCGGTGCGCCGGCGGGACCGCACCCAGGAGCCGGACTGGGTCCGAGTGGAGACGTGGGGGGGCCAGGCGAGGAACCTGGTGCGTTTCAACGGCAAGGGCTCGAGGGTGGCTGTCACCGGCCGCCTCCGGGGCACCTTCTACAACCCGGAGGGCAAGGAGAGGGGCGGCCAGCTCCGTCTGGTGGTGGTGGCGGACCAGATCACCTACCTCTCGCCGCCCCGGAAGGAGGTCACTACTGAGACCCAGGCAAGGGCCCGGAAGTGACCGGCATCCTGGGGGCCGTCCTCACCTTCTTGGTGGGGGCGGCCGCTGTCCTCTTCAGCGTCATGGTGGTGCTGGCGGTCCTCCGCTCCCTCCTCGGTGGGAGCCCATGGGGACGAACCGGCTGCTGGGTACTCCTGGCGCTGCTCTTCGCCATCTGGTTGATCTCGGGTTTCCTGGCGGGGCAGAGCCCAGGCCCGCCGCCACGCGCCGTGCCCCCGGCTCCGGCAGTCTCCTCACTCTGATGGGCGGCAGGTACCTGGCACGCCCGAGAGCCCGCTCGGACCCCGGCGCCCTCGTGGGGTGGCTGCTGCGGCAGCCGGCCGCCTGGGTCCTGGTGGGAGCCCCGGTTGTCCTCTCCGAGCTGCACTGGGGAGAGGC
>JAJYWM010000423.1 GCA_021791455.1 bacterium
GGTGCCGACGGGGAGTGCGTCGCCACAACCTGCAAGACATCCTTTAGGCGCAATAGACCCCATACGACCCATTGACAAGGTACACAGGAGCGAGTAGCATTCCACGAACTGTGGAATGCGTGCTGCAAGGCACCGGGATCGCCGAGCCTTTGACGGTTCGATCCAAGGTGGGGCCGCGCCCCACGAGAGTCCCGGGGTGCGCGGTTCTCCCGTGACGTTTCTTGTACGGGGGTTGCCGGAGTGGCGGGTGACTGGGACAGCTGCACCAGCCCCCCTTTCACCTTTGGGGCTAGGGACTGAGCAGATAGCTGCTCACCGCGGTGGCTTGGTAGATCGCGTGGTTGTACCGAATACGATTCCATTTCCGACGGCGCATCCAAGGAGGGTATGAAGGCGATGTTGAAACTTGGGTCACTGGGGAGGGTGCGTTCGCTGACCGTCGCACTTTCGGCCGCGCTCATCGTGTCCGGGTGTGCGTCGGCCGCCGCTTCTCACTCCAACTCCAGCACCGGTGGCACGGTCACCTTCGCCGAGCAGGCCAGCGCGCCGCCAAATTACATCTTCCCTCTAATGAGTGGAAACTACTTTGACCACAACAATCTGCCCTTCTTCGACTACCTCATGTACCGACCGCTGTACTGGTTCGGCGGCAACGGCCAGCCGGTGATCAACGAGAGTCTCAGCTTGGCCGAGCTCCCGACCTTCTCCCAGAACAACACGGTCGCCACGGTAAAGCTGAAGCACTGGAACTGGTCCGACGGTCGGCCCGTCACGGCACGGGACGTCGTCTTTTGGATGAATCTGCTCAGTGCGGCGACGGATCCTGGTGCTCCTACGGTCGGCAGCAGCACCTCGCCGGGTCCCGGCTGGGGCGCCGGCGTGCCAGGGGGCTTTCCGGAGAATGTGGTGAGTTACAAAGCCACCGGCACCTACACCGTCGTGTTTCACCTCAATGCATCCTATAACCCGACTTGGTTTCTATACAACGAGCTGAGTCAGATAACTCCGCTTCCCCAGGCCAGCTGGGATCGCCTCTCGACCTCCGGAACCGTGGGTGACTATGACATGGGTGCTCAGGCCCGCATGTTGGCTCCCGCGTCCGATGCTTTGCCAGCCAATTCGTACGTCACTGCCGACCCTGGGACGGCCTCGACCGGGGCCTTAGGGGTTGCCCAGTTCCTCAACTTGCAGTCCCAGAACCTCTCCACGTACGCCACTAATCCGCTCTGGCAGGTGGTCGACGGACCCTTTAGGTTGGTCCAATTCACGACCAGCGGTTACGTCAAGCTGGTTCCAAACCGCGCATATTCGGGGTCTCCGAAGCCCAAGATTTCTGCGTTCGAAGAGGAGCCGTTCACGAGTGACAGCTCCGAGTTCGCTGCCCTGCGCAGCGGAGCCCTCACCATGGGTTACATTCCGGTGCAGGATCTGAACCAGGCTCCAGCTGTGGAGAAGCAGGAGGGGTACACCTTGGCTCAGTGGCACTCCCCGACCACCGTCTATTTCCCCTACAACTTCACGAACCCGATCGCGGGGCCGATATTCCGCCAGCTGTACTTTCGTCAAGCGTTTCAATCCCTGGTCAATCAAGAGCAGTACATCAAGGATTTCTCGAGTGATTTGGGGGTGATAAACAACGGTCCCGTACCGGAATATCCACCCCACAATGTCGACGAAAGTCCGTTGATCTCGTCCGGGAAGCCCTTGTATCCCTTCAATCCGGCGAGGGCTGTGTCCTTGCTCAAGGCCAACGGTTGGTCGGTGGCGCCTGGTGGAACGACATACTGCGCCAGGCCCGGCACTGCTACTGGCGACTGTGGTTCGGGCATCGGCAACCACCAAGCCCTTACCTTCTCGCTCCTCTACGCTAGCGGATCGGTACAGCTCACCAACGAGATGGAAGCTATGCAGTCCATCATGAAGTCGGCCGCGGGGATTACTTTGAACCTGACATCTTCGCCCTTTGCCACCGTGATCGGGACGGTGTTTAACAGCTGCACCTTCAAGACTCCTTGCAAGAGCTGGCAACTGGCGGACTGGGGAGGGGGCTGGAACTACAACCCTGACAACTTTCCGACCGGAGGCGAGATCTTCCAAACAGGCGCTGCCAGCAATGCGGGAGACTACTCGAGCTCCGTCAACGACGCGAACATTCAGGCCACTCACACGGCACCGACACAGGCGGCTGAGTACAGCGCACTCTACAAGTACGAGGACTACCTAGCCCAGCAGCTGCCGGTCGTGTGGATGCCTGACGGTCCTTATCTGATCGAAATGTACAAGTCTGATCTGCACGGCGTGCTCTCTAAGGGGGTCGATGGATTCAAGCTGTATCCCGAATTCCTTAGCTTCTGAGTGATAGGCCTGTCTGGATGGCGATGGGTCGCCTAGTCGATGCGCGGGATGAGCCTGAGGGGTCGGGCGCGTGGCCCGACCCCGGCCGACCGCCCACCGTCAGCCCCCCACGGGCGGTCAACAAAAGTCCGCGGCAGGTGAGACGTCAACGCCTGCATGAGACGCCGAACTGTGTTTACAGCCTCGGGTGAGCGACGACCGGGCCCCGGCCGGCTCGTCGCGATCTGCTACCGGCGTGAGTCGGAAGCCTACCCGGAGGCCATGTGGCTGTGCCCGGTCAGGTCAAGGTGTCTGTCCGGTTCGGACCCACTCCTCAACGGCAGCCCGGGCTGAGGGTAGCGCGGTACTCAATACCACCGGGCCGTCCTCGGTCACCAGCACATCGTCACCTATACGTGCCCCGATGCCTCGATACTCCGGCGGAACCGTTTCATCGTTGGCTTGGAAGTAGAGTCCGGGTTCCACCGTCAGCACCATGCCGGGGGCGAGATGGCCATTGGGATAGGAGTTCGGCGTGGCGTGAGCGCAGTCGTGCACATCGAGGCCCAGCATGTGGCTCGCGCCGTGCACCGTGTAACGGCGATGCAGGTGAGAATCCGCTGCCAGCGATTGCTCAGCGGGAATCGAGAGGACACCCAGGTCGTACAGGCCTCGGGCCAGGACTGCTTGGGCAGCATCGTCCAGAGCATAGAAGGGATTGCCAACTCTAACTCGAACTATAGCCTCCTGCTGCGCCGCCCAGACTAGATCGTAGATGGTGCGCTGGGCGCGGGTGAAACGCCCTCCGATCGGCAGGGTCCTCGCAATGCTAGCTGTGTAGAATGACTTAGCCTCTACGCCAGCGTCGAGGAGGAGCAAGTCGCCAGATCGGAGCTGCCCGGAATTGCGATGCCAGTGCAATATCGTGGCGTGGGCGCCGGCGGCGGCGATCACCGGATAGCCAACGTCATTGCCAGAGGTCCGTGCCGCACCGCAGAATATCGTCTCGACGTCACGCTCCGTCTGCATTTGATGAAGGTTACGGACAACTCGATCGAAAGCCGCCACCGTCGCGTCGACGGCTTCCTTAAGGTACCGGATCTCGAGTTCATCCTTTATGAGGCGAAGATTGGCCAGGGCTGCTTGCAGGTCGTGATCAAGGGCCGTCGGCGGTAAATCCAGTCGATCGAGATCTGGGCTGATGCCGCGAACCACGGCAAGTGACGTGCGGGTGTTCACGAAGCTCGAAAGTGTAGCGCGTGGGGCGCCCCTGATCCCGAGACGCGCGGCCATCTCAGCGAGCCCCATCTTTGGCCCGACCCAGAACTCGCCGCGAATGCGATCTGTGAAAAAGTCAGGGGAGCTCGGGTCGGTATCTGGGTCGCTGAATAAGAGACTGGTGTGGCCGCCACCGGGAAGTGCATCCATCACGAGGACATCATTGGGAGAGGCTTCGCCGACCAGATATAGGAAGTCGCTAGAGGGTCGAAAGCGATACTTTGAGTCGGCCGATCGGACGACGAGCTGCCCGGCGGGAATTACTAAGCTGAGCCCCGGAAACTGCTCAGACAATCTACGTCGCCGATCTTGGTAGTGGTCTGCTCCTTCAATGGGCTCGTTGGTCGCAGGCGTGCGTTCTGCCCAGCCGGTCTGCAGGAAGTTCAGCAGGGCCACTGGCGGGGCCAAGTCGTGACCAGAGCGAGACCCCCCGGATCGTTCCAACCTGCGATCTTCTGACACGAACCTCGTCCTCCGGTCAGCAGCACTGTTAGGGCCCAGCAGCTGTGAGTTTAGCATCGCTGCCGACGACGTCAGCTGAGCATGGACCCATGCTCAGCATTTGGTGCTGGCCGGACGACAGGCAAGGGAACTGGCGGCGCGAGACTTTGCCAGTGTAAGCCATGGCAGCCGCCCGATGCACAGAGTCCGACGCAGCGCGAGATCCGGGGGCCGGAGAGAGGAGGACCTACGCGGTGCGTGTGGCTCTACTCCGGCCTCACCGACCACGGTGGCCATGGACGATCGCGTACCAACGCCGTTGCGGCGATGATATGCGGGAAGTGGAGTAATCGGCGCCCCCACGGTCACGAAGGCCGGTTGTGGTGGCCCATCCCGCTGGTCTGTAGGACCTCGGGTAGGCTCGGCCTTGGTCGCCACGACTCCTGCCGGTGACATGGGAAACGCCCAACGACGTAACTTCATAGAAGGCGGCTGGGCCAAACGGGGAACGCGGGCATCTGTGGCCGACTCCAGTGCCGTCCGCAACTGCACGTACACCATGGCCGATGACGCCGTGCCTTGGGCACCCACTGTCCCGGGTACCACTCGCCCTGATGCCACCGCTCCCACCGGACGAAGCGCGCTCCCGCCGCGCGACTAGGACCTTCATCAGCCTGACCACGACCAATGCGATGATGGCCGGCCGGCGCCGAGTCCCAGATTGAGCATCGCGTCGTAGAAACCGGGCATTTCGATGGCTGATTCGTATGTCGCTCAGCCATCACGTCGCGGTGCAGTCGACTTCCGCGGGCCGGAATGCGGGGCAGGTAGGTCATGCGCCTGCGCTTGGTTACCAGCCGCGGCGCGTTCGCAGATTTGCTGGTACCGTCCGGAACGACACATTGCACGGTGCAGGTGGGGGCGGAGGCCGGCACGCCGCCACTCGGGTGCCAGTACTTAAAGCGACCTGCGTAGGGGTCTAGGCCTCCGGGATGCTTGACCCCTTGGCCAGGATAGGCACGGTCACCGCGACCGTGTCGGGGTACTTGATCCCCGCACCGGTGTTGAACACGACCACCTCTTCGTCGGCCGCTATCCACCCGGACCTGGCCAGCTGTGCTACAGCGGCAAAGCATGCGGCGCCCTCTGGGCAGATGAACGCCCCCTCCCTTCGCGCTAGGTGTTGTTGCGCAGCGAGGATTTCCTGATCGTCGACCGCTATGGCACGCCCCGATGTCGCATACACAGCCTGGAGAATGAGAAAGTCGCCCAGCGCCTTCGGCACGGTAATGCCGAAGGCTATCGTGGAGGCATTCTGCCACGGCTCCGAGAAATCGGCATGCTCTTCGAAAGCTCGCACGATGGGAGCGCAGCCTTGCGCCTGCACGGCTACCAGGCGGGGCAGTTTGGCCCCAAGCCACCCCATCGCCTGGCACTCAAGCAAGGCTTTGTAGATGCCGATGAGACCAACACCACCCCCCGTTGGGTAGAGGATTACATCTGGAACTCGCCACCCGAGTTGTTCAAAGAGCTCTAAGCCCATCGTTTTCTTGCCCTCCAGTCGGTAGGGCTCCTTCAGGGTCGAGGCATCCGCATATTTCTGCGTGTCGAGCGCGGCCGCCACCATAGCGCCAGCGTCACTAATGAGGCCGTCGACCAGAAATAAGCGGGCGCCGCTGATGGCACACTCGCCTCGCGGTATGGAAGGGGCGTCCTTGGGCATGACAATGAGGGTCTCGATTCCAGCCCTGGCCGCGTATGTCGCCCAAGCCGCACCGGCATTCCCGTTGGTCGGCATGGCAACCTTCGACACCCCAAGCTCCCGGGCCCGTGAGATACCCACCGCCGCGCCCCTAGCCTTGAAACTTCCGGTGGGAAGCAGCCCCTCGTCCTTCATGAGGAGATTGGAGAGCCCAAAGTCCGCGCCTAGTTTGGGCAGGGGCAGGAGCGGCGTCATGCCCTCCCCTAGGGTGACCACGTTGTGCGGGCTTCTAACTGGCAGGATCTCGTGGTACCGCCAAAGATCAGGGGGCCGAGTCGCGATATCGTCCCTCGTCCACGTCGCTGCGGCCGTCGCCAGGTCGTACCGCGCCAAAAGTGGTGCTCCGCAAGAGCAGGTGCTCTGCACCACGTCGGCATCGTGGTGCTTCCCGCATCGTCCACATTCGAGGTGAGTGAGATAGCTGAATTCCAAATTCGCTCCTGATGCCCCGGCGCTCCGCCTGGGTTTATCTCTCCTAGCTGTCTGCACAAGTGCGTCTGGCCGCTACTCTCTCGGCGGCTCAGTTCGCGGTCCGCACCGGGTGATCTTGAGGTTCCGGTCCCCCATCGCTGCTACGCAGCTCATTGAGGTAGTTGTAGATTGTGTAGCGACTCACCCCCAGGGTTGCGGCGATGGAGTCGACTGCGGATCGGATCATAAAGAGGCCGCTCTGGTCAGCGGCCCGAACCACTTCAAGCTTATGGGCCTTCTGCATGAGGTGTATGGGTATCCCAAGCTGATCAACGGCCTGCTGTACCACTGCCTCCGCGAGTTCTTCGACGCTGCGAGCGAAGACCTCACCGTGCTCGGTGCTTGGTGCCGCTATGGCGCTTGCGGTTGACTCGAGATGGCCCCTCGCCGCGGAGTCCACTCCCGTCATGCCCAAGCTGCTGTGCCCGAGCGCGGCCATGCCGCTCAAGACATCGCTCAGTGCCTGGTGGAGACCAAGCAAGCTACTGATGTCGGTGTTCAGGCATAGGCACGCGTAGGGGCGCCCCTCATGGTCCCTCAGAAAGATGGTAGAAGACTGGAAAGTTCGGCCGCGATGGCTTACCCGGTACCGGAGCATGTCTTCAGTTTGGTGCTCCTTGATGCGGCGCAGCATGAGATCGGTCATCGGTCCGCCGACGGTGCGCCCTGTAAGGTTTCCACCGACGGCCACTATGGAGTTGGGAAGGCGGGCGAGGTCATGCAAGACGACTTCCACGTTCGGTCCCAACGCCGTAGCCAAGGCAGGCGTGATCGCCCCTAGGTGGCGGAGAACCGATTCTGCGTCTACAACCGGTCCCAGCATATCTCCCCGGGCAACGGCACCTCCCCCGCCGCTCACGCGATGTGTCCGAGACGCGGTGTGCCTACTCGCCACGGCACCGGTCCCGATCGAGCGGCGGTGACGCGCCTCCTACTCCTGTGGAGGTCTTCAACACACTGGGGAAGCTATCAGCGGCTGCGAGCCATGTCAACGGCCGTCGCCTGAGAAACCAGGGCCGGTGCTTGGTGGCTACAGCGAGGGATAGGTGCCGGGGCCAACCCTCTCGGCCGCGAAAACCGATGGGACGGAGCTGGGCGAAGCGGAAGGGAGGCTCTGGTGCCCAACGCCGGGACAGTTCGTGCGGTAAGAGCACTGGCTGGCCGCAATGGAGGGGCTGGTGTTCAAGTCAAGCATGATCACCCACGCCGCACTGGCCTGGGGTCGCCTTCCACGGA
>JAJYWM010000086.1 GCA_021791455.1 bacterium
TGGTGGCGACCGTGACGGGCGGGGCCATCAGCCGTGCCACCTGGTAGTTGTGCTGGAGCGCGTAGGCCTTGGGCCCGATCTCACAGAACAGCAGGACCAGCACGGAGAGGGCAACGGCTGACCAGAACCCGGCGCCGGTCCCGAAGTGGAGAGCCGCCAGCAGGGTTGCCGAGGATGATGCCAGCATCAGAGCTAAGGTGTTGGTGACCAGGATCGCCCCGAGATAGCCTCCGGGATTGGCGTGCAGGCGCTCTATCTGCAGGGCCCGCCTGTCCCCTTCCTCGGCCCTCGCGCGCACCCGGAACCTGCTGACCGAGGTGAGCGAGGTCTCCGCGGTTGCGGAGAGCGCCGCCAGAATGAGCGCCACCACCAGAACCGCTATCAGCCAGACGGTCATGTTGGTAGTCCCACCGGGCTCAAGGGGGCCATCGTTGGCGTGTTTGTCTCACACTTGGCTGCGCAGCGGAGGAGGCCGCGGTTGGGGGCGCGGCGCCAAGGTCTGCGTAATCGACCCGGGGGTGAGCCAGCGCCCATCTTCGCCTTGAGTTTAGCAGCCGGATTCAACTACCGAAACAGCGCGGATACCGACCTGCCTTCGTGAATCCGGACGATCGCCTCCGCGATCAAGGGGGCGACGGATACCTGGCTGACCTTGTCGTTGCGGGCCGCGTCCGACGACAGCGGGATGGTGTCGGTCACCACCACCTCGTCGACGAACGCCTCGGTCAGCCGATCGAGCGAGCCTGCGCTCAGAACCCCGTGGGTCGCCAGCACGTCGACCGACCGGGCCCCTCCCTCCTTGAGGGCGTGGGCCGCCCCCGCCAGGGTGGACGCCGTGGATATGAGGTCGTCAACGACGACGCAGGTGCTGTCCTGGACATCTCCGATGACGTTCAGCACCTCGACGTCGTCGTCCCTGGGGCGACGCTTGTCGATTATCGCCAGCGGCGACTCCAGCAACCTGGCGATGGCACGCGCCCGCGCGGTGCCGCCCACATCGGGAGAGACCACCACGATCGGCTGACGCCCGTGCCGGGAACGCACATGACTGGCCAGGATCTTGCTCGCAGTGAGAGCGTCCACCGGGATGTCGAAGAATCCCTGGATGGCTTCGGCGTGGAGGTCGAGCACGATCATGCGCTCCGCTCCGGCCACCTGGAGGAAGTTGGCCATCAGCTTGGCGGATATGGGATCGCGCGCTCTGGTCTTCTTCTCCTTGCGCTGATATCCGTAGTAGGGAAGAACGGCGTTGATGCGAGCCGCGCTGGCCCGGCGCAGAGCGTCCAGAATCACGAAGAGCTCCATGTAGTTGTCGTTCACCGGCGGGCAGGTGGGCTGGATCACGAAGACGTCGTGGCCACGCACGGACTCCCCGATGCGGACGTCGAACTCACCGTCCGCGAAGCGGGTGATCTCCATCGGCGCCAGCGCCACCCCAACCTCCTCGGATATGCGCCGTCCCAGCTCGGGGTTGGCCGTCCCGCAGAGCAACATCAGGGGCCCGTCGGCACCCCTCACCCCTCCTCCTCCCGGGCCACATCAGCCACCGGCCGAGTGTCAGGTCTGTGCCGAGCCGACCACCCTGGCAGGTTGCGCTGGGGGCTCCGCGCAACTCCCAAAGCGCCGTCTGGAACGTCGCTGGTGAGCACCGAGCCCGCTCCCGTGTAGGCCCCCTTGCCCACCCGGATCGGGGCCACCAGGATGGTGTCGCTGCCGAGCCTGGCTCCGTCCTCAACGACGGTCCTGTGCTTGGCGCGCCCGTCGAAATTGGCCGTGATGGTGCCCGCACCCACGTTCACATCGTCTCCCAGTTCAGCGTCGCCCACATAACTCAGGTGCGGCACCTGGCTTCCGACTCCGATCCTGCTCCGCACCACCTCGGTGAAGGTGCCAAGGTGGCTGTGCCTTCCAAGCTGCGTCCCCGGGCGGACCCGGTTGAACGGCCCCACATCCACCTCGTCGTCCAGCTTACAGCCTCGCAGGACGGAACGGCCGATGCGGCAACCGTCCCCGATCTCGCACGAGTCCAACTCGGCGAAGGGCCCCAGCTCACACCGCTCCCCGACCTTGGTGGCGCCCCGCAGGACCGTGCCCGGGTGGATCGTGGTATCCCTGCCAACCTGGACCTCACAGTCGACCCAGGTCGACCCGGGGTCGACCACGGTGACCCCCGACAGCATCAGGCGCCGCAGGGTCCTCTGGCGCATGGCGGCCTCCGCCGCCGCCAGCTGCACGCGGTCGTTGACCTGGAGCACCTCCTCCTCGCTGGGAGCATGCACCAGGCAGACCTCCCCCGGATGGTTCTGAGGCACCCAGCTCAGATACAGCTCCTGTTGGGAGTTTGCCGTTGAGATGCGACTCAGCACCTCCCACAGCTCCGGAAGGCTGAAGACATAGAGACCGCCGTTCACCTCGGCCGGACCCGTCCTCCTGCTGTCATCGGCCGCCTCCACGATCCCGATCAGGCGACCCGTCGCGTCTCGTTCGATCCGGCCGTAGGAGGAGGGATCCCGGGCCAAGGCGGTGAGCACGGTGGCCGCCGCTCCGGATGCGCGGTGGGCGGCAAGCAGGTTGGTCACGGTCTCGTAAGAGACCAGGGGCATGTCGGCCGGCAGCACCAACACGTTCTCGCAGGTGCCCAAAGCGGCCCTGGCCGCCAAGAGAGCGTCGCCAGTTCCTCGCGGCTGTGGCTGGACCGCGGCCACCGCCCTGCCCTGGAGATGGCGCTCCAGCTCGGGGTCGTCGGCGGGCACGACCACAATCGGCAGCTCGGCTCCCGCGGCGCGTGCCGCCCGCAGGACATGCTCGATCATGGGCAGTCCACCAACCTGGTGAAGGGGCTTGGACAGCGAGGACCGCATCCTGTTACCCCGCCCCCCGGCGAGGATCACCGCGCGCGCGAATGTGCCTTCAGCCAATCTCCACCTCGCGGATGGTCAGGACCGGTCCGGCCGGATGGGGAGTATACCAACGGCCAGGGCGGGAGAGACCGGGGTCAGGGTCCCTTTGAGCGCCTCCCCGACGAACGCAGCAGCGCGTAGTGCTCGCGCCACACCAGCTGGGGAAGGTGGAGCCACGCCGGCAGGTCGCGAAGACCCGGGATGAACGGCACCAAGACCAGCAGGGTTGAGAGGAACCCCATGATCAACACCACCATGAGATCGGCGTTGGAGGCCGTGGAGAAGGGGGGGATCTGGTACCAGAACGTGTAGAGCCATAGCCACGACTGTCCGGGATAGCGCCCGGTCTCGTTCATCATCCCCCATTGGGTTCCATTCAGCTTCTGACTAGCGGCCAGGTCGGTGAAGTAGTCTCCGTCCCCAAGGAAGAGCAGCGGCCCGGTGTAATTGGTGTCGTAGAACTGCCCGCTCTGCATCAGCAGGGAGTCCAGAGCACCGGACCGGGCGTCCTCCAAGAGGCCCTGCATCATCGTGTTGACCGGGCCGTAGGAACCGGTGGGGACGGTCACCGTCGGTCCAACCGACCTGGCTCTCTGCAGGGCGGCGGCATAGGCGTTGAGCCAGCTGTGCTTCAGGCCCGCGGGGGCCGCCTCGAAGCTGTCCAGGGCCACCTTGAGCTGGGGCCTGCCCACGCTGGCCAGCCGCAGTGGGGCGAGGACGTCGTCTCGGGCCGGGTCGACCGGCTGGTGGATTCCGGCCCACACCTGGGGTTGTAGCGGGCCCAGGGTCTGGATGGCGCCGCTGCCGTGGTTGTAGGGCGGGCCGTAGTCGGCGCTGAAGCTGGTGCCCTGCAACTCGGAGGTGGCGGTCTGCAGGAGACCCAACGGTTGGGCCTCCGCCCAGCTCTGCACGGTCACCGGCGGGACGTCCGGCGATGAGAGGAAGAAGGCCAGGGCCAGGACCACGACCAGCATCACGACCAGCACAACCGAGATCTCCTTGATCAGGTCGTAGGGAGCGGTCGGGACCCCGCGGTAGTACTCCGCCTGGGACTGGCCCGGGCGCCCGCTCACCGCGGCGACTCCTGAGGAGGCCTGACCACCCCCTTGCGCCGGACCAGGATCACGTGGAACCCGACCAGGCCGACGACGGCCAGCGGAAACAAAACGACATGCAGTCCGTACATCTGACCGAAGTTGAGGACGTTGAAGAAGGCGCCGGCTCCGGTCGCGTTGACCGCATCCTTCGCGTTGACCGCGATCCACTGGGAGTCGAAGTTCTGCTGGGAGATGTACCCGGTGAAGGCGGTCACCACCGCGATCAGGAAGATGACCACTCCCACCATCCAGGTGGCGGCCCGGCCGTCGCGCCAGCCCTGGGCGAAGTACTGGCCCCACAGGTGCAGCACCATGAAGATGAAGAACATCTGCACGGACCAGAAGTGGACGCTGTTGACGAAATGCCCCTGCGGCGACACGTGCCACCATTGAGGTCCGAAGAAGGCCAGGATCACCCCACTCGTGACCACCAGGATCAGACAGGCAATGGTCACGACTCCAAAGATGTAGACCCACGAGCCCACGTAGGCCGGCTCCTCGTCAGGGAGCAGATGCTCCAGAGGCAGCTCCCGCTCCAAGCGACGGCGCACCAGGACGGTCCAGCTGCGGGAGGCGCTAGAACTCTCCTTCGCGGAGGGCCGCCCGGGCTCACCGCTCACGATCGCGCTCCTGATAGCTCCGGCGCCGCCGGCTCCGGCCGGGGAACGGCAGGAAGAGCGCCAGCACGAACAGAACGATCATGAACACGATGACCCCGAGGTTGGGAAGCGAGATCAGGATGAAAGCCCAGTGGAGGTATGGCGCGGGCTGGTTCATCTACCCTCTGATTCCCCTTCGTGACTCCGGGCTCGGCTGGCCACCTGCTCTAGGACTCTGAGTCTACCCTCGAAAGCGGCCCCAAGCACCCGTGGAATCACTTGGTCCCAGTTGGGCAGGACCGGAAGGGCGGCACGAATTGCTCGGCTCGGACTATGCTCGAGAGGTGGATGCGGGAACGCCGCGGGACAGGGGAGTCAGCAGCCAGCTGCTCAGCTCTGGCGTCGTTCTGATCACGCTGCAGCGCCCGGAGCAGCGCAACGCGCTCACCGCTGACCTCGCGGCAGAGCTGCGTTCCGCAGTGGCGGAGGCCGCGTCCCAAGCGCTGGCGCGGGTGGTCGTTGTGACCGGGGCAGGTTCGGCGTTCTGCGCCGGCGCGGACCTGGGCGCGCTCACCGCCGGGGCCGAGACACCTGCTGAGCGCAGGGGCCTGCTGGCCGGGTACTACAGAGCCTTCCTGGACCTGCGCGAACTCCCGATTCCGACGATCGCCGCGGTCAACGGGCCGGCGGTGGGTGCGGGCCTCAATCTCGCTCTCAGCTGCGACCTGCGGATCCTCGCCGAGGGGGCACGGCTGGCGGCTCCCTTCCTGCGCCTGGGAATCCATCCCGGGGGCGGCTGCAGCTGGCTGGCGACCAGGATCGCAGGGACGGCGGCGGCTCGGGAGCTTCTATTGCTGGGAAGGCCGGTCCTGGCCGACCGTGCCCTGGAGCTGGGATTGGCCAACGCCGTGGTCCCCCCTGATCGCCTGGTTGAGGAGGCGCTGAAGTGGGCGGAGGAGATCGCAGCCTACCCCAGATCCGTGGTGCGCGATCTCAAGCGCACCCTGAACCTGGCCGAGGACGGCGCGAGCTTCGAGGCGGCCCTGGCGTTCGAGACCGCGGCCCAAGGCGAGTCGATGGGAAGCGAGGATGCGGCGGAGGGGTGGAGCGCGTTCAAGGAGAGGCGGGCGCCGCGCTTTCAGGACCGCTAGCAGCCGGTCGCGGTCCCGCCGGTACTGGACGATGGACACCACAGCCCCATAGGACACTGCTGGCATCGTGGCCGCCTGGCGACACAAACGGCCCTCCCGTGGGCTATGAGGCGCAGGCTGAAATCTGTCCACTCTGAGCTTGGGACCATCTTGCAGACCTTGGCCTCGATCTGGACGGGGTCCCTGGTCTTGACGATGCGAAGGAGGTTTGTGATCCGGATCACGTGGGTGTCGACGGGGAATCCAGGGACGCCGAATCCCACTCCCAGGATCACGTTCGCGGTCTTCCGGCCGACCCCGGGAAGCCGCACCAGCTCGGCCATCGAGGAGGGCACCCGGCCGCCGAACTCCGTCTCCAAGGTGAGCCCCAGGGCCTTGAGAGAGCGGGCCTTGGCGCGGAAGAAACCGGTGGAATGGATCAGACCCTCGAGCTCAGCCGTGTCCACCTCGGCATAGTCGGCAGCTGTCCGCAGGCGTGCGAACAGGGCAGGGGTCACCTGGTTGACCCGTTCGTCGGTCGTCTGCGCGGACAGAATCGTCGCCACCAGCAGCTCGAGTGGGCTGGAATGTTGGAGGGCGCAGACCGCAGGATAGGTTTGGCGCAGCAGTTCCAGGGCGGCGAGGGCCCGCTGCCTGGGGGTCTTGGGGATTCCGAAGCTGTTGGTCTTCACGGCATACATGTTCTCCGTTCGAGGCGTAGCAGGCAGCACGCCCACCGGTCCCGGTATCCTGGCAGCATGTCGGTTCGCCATCTCGAGGGCGCCAGGCGCCTGCACGGATCACGATGGGCCTGGGCACTGCTGGCGCTCTTTGTCACCGTTCTGGTGGCCGGTTGCGGCGCCTTCGGAGATGTCGGGGACCCCACCGACGCTCACATCCTCACGGCCCCTGGAACTCAGGTCAAGCAGTCCAACAGCACGCTCTCCCTGGTCGTGCTGCCGAAGCCGCCGACGAACCCGGACTACAAGGTCATCATCTACCACAACGTGAACACGGTCGGGGAGTTCGTGCCCGAGAGCCTCACGGTGCCGGTGGGCTCGACCGTGGAGTGGATCTGGACCGACCACTACGACCAGCACAACGTGTGGTGGGTGGATCAGGAGCTGGTGAACTCCCCCACCAGAGGGGCTGGCTACAAATGGGCCGTCAAGTTCCTCGCCCCAGGGGTCTACGACTACTACTGCACCCTGCACCCGGGAATGCTGGGACGTGTTGTCGTCACGGGTTAGGCGCCTGCGACTCCCCGGGCTGGCCGGCCTTGCCGCCGTGGTGGTGGGCGGCAGCTTGCTGGCCGGCTGCGCCAGTCCGACGGTGGCGCCGCGGTCCGCTCTGGAGTATTTTTTGACCGACGTCCACGCTCACTCCGTCGTCTACGCCTACACCCTCCTCACCAACCCCGCCGAGGACCAGACCCCGTTCATAGCGTTCTTCAACGGGGTCAAGGCGACCAAGGCGCGCTTCAAGATCGTCTCGATCCACATGGTCAACGCGGCGGACGCCGAGGCCACGGTGGCGGTCCTGGTGCCTTACGAGAGCACCCGGTACGTCAAGGTGCAGATGGTCGAAGAGGGCAATGCGGGTGATTGGCTGGTGAATGCCCCGTTCGTGACGCAGGGAGCGTCCGCGATCCATCTGTTCCAGTAGCCCATAGGCCCGAGCCCATGGCCCAGCAGATCACACCCCACCCTGGCGACCTCTCGGGATGTCCATCTTCCCGGCGGCCTGGGGTCTCGACGCGAACGGTGGCAAGCCTGCCGGGC
>JAJYWM010000002.1 GCA_021791455.1 bacterium
CGCGGGTAACTGAAGCACCAGAGTACAGCGATATACTCGGCTCGTCGGGCGGGAGTAGCTCAGTTGGCAGAGCGTCTGCTTCCCAAGCAGAAGGTCGCCGGTTCGAACCCGGTCTCCCGCTCCAAAGCGGGCTTTCAGGGTCGCCAGCGGCATTCAGCGATGCCGTCAGGATAGGGCACCCCTACGTGATCTGGACTGAAAGCCCGCCACCAAACGGCCCGCTAGGCGGCCGCTCGGCTCCATGCGATGAGCCAAGCCCCCGATGGCGGCGCGCGCGCGGGACAGAGCCGAGGCGACGCAGAGCGAGTGCTGGAAGGGGAGCTTCAGCAGTGAGACTCTCAGCATGTGTGGGCCGGGCATCGGTGGGTGCGGGTAGAAGCTCTCGGGGCCAGTCGGGTCCCGTTCTGGGCAGCCAGCCCGCGCACGCTGCACCATGACGGTGCAGCGTCCGGACGACGACGTCAAACGGCGGGCACTTGACCCCGGGTAAGCGGCTGCGCCGTCCCCTCCGAGCTCAGCTGACTCGGGTTCTGCCTCCCGAGTGCCTGGCAGTTGCAGCGACCTCATCGGGGGCGGCTGAATGCCAGCCTCTCTCGTTCGACATCGGGCCTGACGAAGCAATCCCGAAGGTGGTCGTTGACCAGGCCCAGCGCCTGCATCAAAGCGTAGGCTGTGGTCGGCCCCACGAACCTGAACCCCCGACGACGAAGCTCGCTGGCTAGGGCCCTGGAGGAAGCGGTGACCCCGGGGACATCGCCAGGGTCCTTGGGAGCGCGCTGCGGGGCGGGCTCGAAGCTCCAGCAGAGTGCGGCCAGTGATTCTCCCGCCTGATGGAGCTTTACAGTGGCGCGAGCATTGTCCACGGCCGCCTCGATCTTCCCCCGGTGGCGTACGATTCCTGGGTCGGCCAGCATGCGTTCGACATCGGAAGGACGGAAGTTGGCCAGTATGTCCGGCTCAAAGCCCGCGAAAGCACGCCTGAAGGCATCCCGCTTGCGCAGGATTGTGAGCCAGGACAGCCCGCTCTGAAAGCCCTCCAAGCAGAGCCGCTCAAAGACCAGGACCTCTTCGCCGGTGGGCCTTCCCCATTCTCGATCGTGGTAGAGCTGGTAGTCGGCGGGGGCGGCCCCCCAAGGGCACCGTACGACCCCGTCTGAGTCCACCACGCGCTGTTCACGCATCTGCCGAGTATGGGCGCCCCCCGGAACGGGCGTCAGCTCTCGAGTGAGATCACGGCTGCCTCCGACTCACCGGCGTTCTAGGATCGGAGTGGGCAGGGGCGGGCTCAACGACGGTGGTGATAGCGAGGTTGTGGAAACATGATCATCGTCTGGCTGACCCTGGCGGTTGCCCTGGTGGTCCACGAAGGATCGCACTACCTACTGCTGCGCCTTGCCGGCCTGGACCCGAAACCTTCCTTTCACTTCCCCGGCCTCGGTTGGAAGTTTCACACCCAGGGGGCCACATCCAGACAGCTGGTAGACATCTGGCTCGTAGGCCCGATCATGGAGGCCCTGGTGTGGGCCGGTTCCGCCCTGCTCTTCCCGACTTGGGCGTGGGAACTGCTGCTGGTGATGGTGGTGGAGATGGCGACCAACCTGCTGCTGCCCGGCAGCGACGGCCGACGCGCGCTGCGCCTGCTTCGGCCCGGGCCGACCATTTCCACCATCACCGGCTTGTCCCCTGAGGCCTGTGAGACCGGTGCCGGGGCGGCCGTCTCAGATGCACCCCAGGAGCGCTTCGCCGAGCGCTGATTTCGTCTGGCTCTTGTCAGACCTGCCACCTATCCCTATGGTGGGGGCAGGGCGACCCCGCGAACCTCTCTCGGGGCCGCGACAGCGGCTCTTCGGAGGGGTGCATGGCGGCCAAGGTGGGTCTTCTGGTGGGCGCGGAAAACACCTTTCCCGCCCCCTTCATCGATCTGGTCAACGAGCGCGGTCGCCAGTTGCATGTGTCCGCGGAGCTGGTCCGGTTGGGCGGCGCCCGTGAGGTTGAGGATCCCCCCCGGTATCAGGTGATAGTTGACCGGATCTCCCATGAGGTCCCGTTCTACCGGGCCTACCTGAAGAGCGCCTCGCTGCTGGGCACGGTGGTAATCAATGACCCCTTCTGGTGGGAGGCGGATGAGAAGTTCTTCGAATGCACCCTGGCGCGCCGCCTGGGGGTTGCCGTGCCCCGCACCGTGGTCCTGCCCAACAAGGAGTACATCCCCTACATCGACCCCGCGCGGTCGCTGCGCAACCTGGAGTATCCCCTGGACTGGGACGGCATCCTGCGCTACACGGGGCTCCCCGCCGTGCTCAAGCCGAACACGGGAGGTGGCTGGCGCGATGTCTACATGGTCGACTCCAAGGAGGAGCTGATCCGCGCCTACGACCAGACCGGTACCAAGACCATGATCCTGCAGGAGAGGATCCAATGGGATGACTATCTGCGCTGCGTCGTGATCGGTGACCAGGTGCTGGTTTTCCGCTACGACCCGACGAAATCCTTCACGGAACGCTACGTGACCGATTCGCCACCTAACCCCGGACTCACCGCCCTCGCCCAGGAGCAGGCCCTGACGCTGACCCGGGCCTTGGGCTACGACATGGACACGGTGGAGTTCGCGGTCCGCGATGGGGTGCTCTACGCCATCGACTTCCTCAACCCCGCCCCCGACTTCGACAGCTTCTCCATCAAGGACGCTGGATTCGAGTGGGTCCTGGATCGCATGAGCCAGCTGGTGCTGCGCTATGCGACCGGTGAGATCTCGCCTCCCTGGAAGGGCGCCCATCTTTGGTGGCGGCACGTGTGAACCAGGCGCTGGCCGCGCGGGAGGCCTTCGACCGGCTGCTGGAGGATGACTCACTGCTGACCGAGAGCAGAGAGTTTCTCCAGCAGGGGCAACACGAAAGGGGGCTCTACTTCGGGTCCCATCCGCTCTGTGTCGCTCTGCGTCCCGAGTTCTTGACCCAAGAGCAGTACCGCGAAGCAAGCCGGGCCGCCCAGGTCATCTGGGGAGCACTGGACCGTTTGGAACGAACGCTCCTCACGGACCAGACCATCCGCGACGAACTCGACATGGACCCTATGGAGGAACGACTTGCCCTGGTGGACCCCGGTTACCGGCCCTCCTCTCCAGGCTCGCGGCTGGACAGCTTCGCGGCCGAGCGCATCGCCTACGTCGAGTACAACGCCGAGTCGCCTGCGGGGATGGCCTACGGCGAGGAATTGAGCCGAATCTTCTGGGACCTGCCCCTCATCCAGGAGCTTAGGATGAGCTATCGCCTGCGTCCCCTGGTCTGTCGAGATCGTCAGCTGCAGGTGATGCTGCGCGCCTTCTCGGCTTGGAGTGGCAGCGGAGAAGTGCCGGTGGTTGCGATCGTCGACTGGCCCAACCTCCCAACCCTGAGGGAGTTCGAGCTCTTCCGCGAGTCCTTCGAGCGCCAGGGGGTCACCACGATAATCTGCGAGCCAGCGGAGCTGGAATACTCAAAGGGTGTCCTGAGGGGGCCCGAAGGAACCGCCATCAACCTGGTCTACCGGCGGGTCCTGGAGACCGAGCTGCTGGCGCGGGAGGGTGCCTGGGAGCAGCTCTGCGCCGCCTATCTGGACCACAAGGTGTGTTTGGTGAACTCATTTCGGGCCAAGCTTCTGCACAAGAAGATGAGCCTGGCGCTGTTGTCGGACGAACGCTACTGGAGCCTGTACACGCCCTCGCAAAGGGTTGCCATCCGGGCCCATGTCCCCTGGACCCGCAAGGTACGGCCCGGGCCGAGTTCTCGTGATGGAGCCCAGATCACTGACCTTGTCGACTACGTGGTGGCCCACCGCTCTGAGATGGTTCTCAAGCCCAACGACGAGTACGGTGGCAAAGGGGTGGTCTTGGGCTGGACCGTGGACCAATTTGAGTGGGAGCAGACGGTGGCGGTGGCGCTCACGCAGTCATATGTCGTTCAGGCCGCTGTGGACGTGCCGAGGGACTCGTATCCGGTCGTGATGGGCAACGAGGTGGAGATGCTCAGGCTATCGCGGGACATGGACCCCTACCTCTTCGACGGCAAGGTGGGCGGCCTCTTGGTCCGGCTCTCCTCCTCCGCCCTGCTCAATCTGACGGCGGGGGCGGGCAGTGTGGTCCCGGCATTTCTGGTGGAGGGCGAGTTGTGACTTCCGAATGGTTCACGATGGGGGTGGAGGAGGAGTTCCAGATCATAGACCGGCAAGGACAGCTCCGGTCCCACATCGAGACGCTCCTGGCCGAGGCTGCGCCGCTCTTGGGTGAGGACGTCAAGGCGGAGATGCTGCAGTCGGTGGTGGAGGTTGCCACCCCCGTGTGCCAGGACGTGCACGAGGTGCGCCGCCATGTGATCCGCCTGCGGGGCGCCGTCGCCGACCTGCTCGCGCCTTTTGATCTGCGCATCGCTTCAGCGGGCACCCACCCGTTCGCCAACTGGCACGAGCAACAGGTCACCGCTCTCGAGCGCTACAAGATGCTCGAGGAGGAGATGCAGGACGTGATCCGCGAACTGCTCATCTTCGGGATGCACGTCCACGTCGCGATCCCGGACCCCGAGCTGCGCGTGGAGGTGGCCAACGAGGCGCGCTACTTCCTGCCCCACCTGCTTGCCCTGTCCACCTCCTCGCCATTTTGGATGGGCCGAGACACCGGTCTCAAGAGCTATCGCAGTGTGGTTTGGTCACGATTTCCCCGCACCGGGATCCCCCCGGAGTTCTCCTGCTACGACGAGTTTGAGAACTACACCGACCTGCTGGTGCGCACCGGCTGCATCGACAATGGCAAGAAGGTCTGGTGGGACCTGCGCCCGCACTGCCTCTATCCAACCCTCGAATTTCGCATTTGCGACGCCGCGACCACGGTTGACGAGGTGGTCTGCCTGGCCGGTCTCATCCAGGCGATCTGCGCCAAGCTGGTCAAGCTGCGGAGGTCCAATCTCGGCTTCCGCAAGTACCAGCCCAATCTCATCGCCGAGAACAAGTGGCGGGCGCTGCGTCACGGCCTGGATGGGAAGCTGATCGACTTCGGGAAGGGGGAGGAGGTGCCGATGCGGCAGCTGGCCCTCGAGCTGCTGGAGTTTGTCGACGACGTTGTCGACCAGCTGGGTTCCCGCAAGGACGTCGATTATCTTCATGAGATCCTGGCCGGAGGGACCAGCGCGGATCGGCAACTTCGCTGCTACCGGGCGACCGGCTCCCACCAGGCAGTCGTTGAGCTGCTGGCTCGGGAGACCGTGGCAGGTGTTCCCCACAGCGGTTCCGTGGAGCGCTCTCTGGGGACGCTCTTCCCCGACTGAGGCCCGGTAGGTCAGCAGAAGCGGGGCAGATGGTGCGCCAGCTGGCTGCGCCAGGAGGGCCAGTCATGGGGGACATCCCAGCCCCAGAGATCCAGCTCGTGGGGGATTCCCTTCTCTTCGAGCAGACGCGCGAAGGCCCGTGTCGACTGCAGCGCTCCGGTGGTGTCCTCCCACATGCCCTGGCCGCAAACCAGGTGCAATCTGGCGCGGCCCCGCAGCCACTCCAGATGGCCGCCCTCCATGTTGGCCAGATAGTCCATCGGGTTGTTGAAGTAGGCCTCCGTCCCCCTTTCCCACCCGCCCCCCACCACAGAAACGTCGTACACCCCCGAGAGGCAGAGCGCCAGCGGGAATAGGTCCGCCCGCTTGAGGCAGAAGTTGGCGGCGTGGTAGGCGCCGAAACTGCATCCCACCAGGCCGATGTCCATCTCTCCGCGGCAGTCCCGGTGAATCGCGGGCACCAGGTGGTTGACCACCCAATCCTCGAACCTGCCGTGACTCCTTGCCCGGTCCTCCAGGGATAGGCTTGGATTCCTCCATGATGCCTGGTCGAAGCTGTCGACGCAGTAGAGCTTGACTCGGCCGGCGTCGAGCAGTGGGCTCAGCGCGTCCAGCATGCCCCTCTCCTCAAAGTCCAAGGCGCGCCCCATGTCCGTCGGGAACACGATCATGGGCCGTCCATAGTGGCCGTAGGCCATGACGTTGCCGGGCCCGGCTCCCGGAGATTCGATCACCCAATGCTCACGACGCATGACCGTCCTCCCCTCCCTTGGAAACCCAGCAATCTCGCAGCAGCTCCACCAACCCGGGCACGAACGCGTCGCGCCAGGCAGTCCAATTGTGACCATCCCGCAGCCGCAGCAGGCGCGCTCGATAGCCTAGGCGCTGCAGGCTTGCCGCCATCGCTGAGTTGGCCAGCAGGGTCTCCTCGACCAGACCGCATGTGAGCGTCACGGGGATAGGGGCCGCCGCCACCCTTGCCCGGTGCACGACCTCGGTGAAGGCGCAAATCCTCTCCATGTGCTCGAAGCTCAGGGGTTCGGCGAAGTAACCGTGGTTGAACACGCTCGCGGACTGCAGGAACAACCCCCCCCAGAGCTCGGGGGAACTCCAATGCGAGTGCAGTAGGGCGAGCCCGCCCAGGCTCGCACCCATGCTGACCATGCCCCCCGGCTGGGACCGGATCGGGAACCGCCGGCAGAGCTCGGGAAGAACATCCTCCTGCAAAGCCTCCACGAATCTGGCCGACGCCGAGTAGTCCTGGTCTCGCCGGATGGGGTGCAGGAGAGCGGCGCGGAAGTGGGGCAGTCTCCCGTCGGCGACGGTCGCGTCGAGCAGCTGGGTGAGGGATGAATAGAGGTCGTACTCCAAGCCATCAAGCGCCACCAAGAGGGGTAGGGGCCGGTCGTCTTTCGAGCCCGCGGCGCTCCACACCCTGACGTGCATCGCCCCAACAAGCGCCGGGCATGGGATTTCCAGGTCGTCGGTCGTGCCTCTGGGGAAGGGCGCTACCCTGGTCCAGGCAGGCGCTCTGTACTGGGGGAACTCCACCACCGACTTCTCACCAAACGGGCCCGCCGCGCGCTTGGGATTCCAGGCGTCGAGCCCGAGCCCATAGCTGCCATCGCGGTGGCGAAACTGGAGCAGGTATTCCATCCGGTCCACTGGGGGCCGGGGCAGCACCAGCTCGAACCGGCCTTCCCTGCGCACGAGGGGAATGGGGCTGCGGGGCCAGGCGACCTCCTGATAGAGGCTCAATTCGGTCACATCGGCTCCCAGGTCCGGAACACGGAAGGTCACCTGCTCGTCGCTGACCAGAGGCCCGAGTGGGCTTGTCTCCACCATCCAGGTCAGCTGTGGCCGGTCTGGTGGGAGATGGCTTCCGGGGGCGAGAAGGCTGCTTCCGCCCGAATTCGGCGGCTCAGCAGGGCTCGTGCCGCAACCATTGTGGCCGCCCCCAGCACCATCTCGCCGCAGGCCACGGTCCAGGCACCGGGATATCCCAGGTGCTCCACCAGGATCCCGAAGACTAGAGGGCCGACCACGCTTCCCAGGCGCCCGCCCGTCTGGGTGATGCCGCTGGCGCGAGCGGGGCTGCGGGGATGAGTTCTGACGACCGAGAAGTTGAACAGGCCGTTCCAGCCCCACCCGATCCCGAAGGCGACGACGGCCCCGGGGACGAAGACAGCCGACGCGTGGAGGGTCGC
>JAJYWM010000044.1 GCA_021791455.1 bacterium
CCCCGCGCCGGTCGGGCCGAGGAATCCAGTCACCCGACCCGGCTGCACGGTGAAGTCCAGCTCGGTCTGACGCAGCGCCCCGGCGATCTCCACTTCCACCCAGGACAGCCGTTGCTGCTGGCGGTCATGGCCAATTCGCGCAGAGCTGTCGCCCCTGCAAGTTCCGCCTCGATTCGCTCGATACGCTCACGCAGGAGGGAAGCAGCCTCGAAGGCGGGATACTCCGGGCTCGACTTGGTCCAGATGCGGCTTGCCCTCACTCGATGAGGGGACACGCCCCCCTTGATCCACCTTGGCCACGCCCGCCCGGGGGTGAGCGCTGGCCGTGCTGCCCTCTACCCCGCGCCCATACCTGGCCATCCGCGACTGAGCCGCGGCCGTTTGGGTCGGTGATGTCGTCGGCGGTCGGCAGGCACCGAGGGACCTCCGGATTCAGTTGGCCACAGCCGCCAGCATGGTGACCAGCATGATGAGCCGGTAAGCGTGGACGAAGTCCGGAGCCACAGCTGCGACGGTGCGCGCTCCTGTCCTTTCGACCCCCGGGATGAGGAGCGGGTTCTCGACCATCACCTCCCGGTAGAGATCAACCTCGACCTCGACCGGGCCCGGGAAGGTCAGGGCCCTGACCGCTCCGCGCGCGGTCAGGGCGGCTGGCACCGCCTGCTCTATCTGTTGGCAGGCTCGGGCAGGGTGCAGGGACTCAGCCGCCCGGGCGCCGAGGGACCATTTCCCGACCACCGTGCTGACTCCTTCGATGACCGAGGCCGCCTCTGCGGCGACCGTATCGTCGCCGCAGACCAGAACCACCGGGACGCCGAAGTGTTGCGCCAGGGCTGCGTTGAGCCCGATCTCACCCACCGGCCGCCCGTTGCAGCGGACGTCGCTGACGCAGCCGCCGTTGATGGTGTGGGCGAGGACCGACCCGGCCGTTCCGGCGCGGCCGTGATAACCCACGAAGATTGCGGCATCAGCACCCTCGACATTGGTCATCATCGCCAGTGGGCGCGGTTTCCCCCTTACCAGCCGGGCACGTGGATCAAGCTCATCTTGGATGATGTTGGTGAAGGGCCCGTGGGAGTCGACCACGGTGACCGTGGCCTCACCATCGTGGGCGAACACACCTCGGACCGCCGCGCTGGCCTCCGCCGTCATGAGGTGGCGGGTCCGCTCATAGTCGGTCTGTCCGGGCAGCACGTCCGTCCCGGTGACCGCGCCCGCGACCCCTTCCATGTCGACGGAGATGTGAACGTGCAATGGGAACCCCCGGTCAATCTGAGCCGGGGGCCAGCATACCCCGACCGGACGTCTCGGCTCCGGGGTCAAGCCGTCGACTCGGAACAGGGGTGGCGCGGGTGGCAGCCCTTAAGAAATGGACCCGCATGCTACAGAACCCCTTCCACCCACCTTCAGAACTGGGCCGCGAGCCACTCGTGAACCTCGGAGATTCGTCTGGCGGCGACGGTCAGATGGCCGAGACCCTCCAGAAGATGAGCCTCCGCCCCCGGGATGCGCTGAGCCAGCCAAACTCCGTGGTCCCACGGCACCATCAGATCCTGCTTTCCCTGCCACACCTGGGTGGGAATTCGGATGTCGGCGGGATCGAATCCCCATGGAGACGAGAAGGCGAGGTCGTCGTCATAGGGGCCGAAGGCGCTCTCACGCAGCCCCTCCAGCATCTGCTCGTGCACGTGGGCTCCGAAGTCAGACTGCATGATCGCAAGGTCCTCCCCGGACAGAAGGGTGGACATCTCCTCCACCAGCTGAGCGGGGGCTGATGTGCGCAGCCCAGCGGCCATGTCCTCGCTGGCGCGGAGCAGGCCAGCATGGTCGCCGGAGATGGCCAGGGCGAACTCCTCCACATTCGCCTGACCCATGCCTGCCGTCCAATCCAGCCCCTCGACCCCATACGGCGCAACCCCGGAGATGCAGGAGACGGCAACCACCCTCTCCGGGATCAGGGCGGCGCATGCGAGGGCGTGCGGTCCCCCGCCAGAGATGCCCCAGGTGGCGCAGCGGTCCACCTGGAGCGCGTCGAGCAAGGGCAGCGCATCCTGCACCACCTGGGCCACATCACGACCCGGGGCCCTGGAGGAGAGCCCGTATCCGGCCCTGGAAAAGCCGATCAGCCGCAGCCCCCGCCGCTCCGCGTCGGAGGTCCACTCCGGGAGTAGGAGGCCAGATCCCGGAGTTCCGTGATGGATGAGTATGGGCCGTCCCGCGGGATCGCCCGCCTCGTTCACCTGAAGTGATCGGCCCCCTTCCAGTGCAATCGTGTGCCTGACCACAGCGCTCCCCCTGAGACCGATGATTTGGGCATGCTATCAAGGCTCGCTGGGGCGGCGTAGACTCGCTGCAGCGGATGCGCCCGGTGCGCCAGAGGCATAGGTGGTGCGGTCATGAGCCAGAGTTCGACATTGCTATCGTCGAAACGGCAGCAGCGGCAGATCACCGTGCGCTTCTCCGCGTGGAGGCTTCTGGCGCTCTCGGCCTACTGGGTTGCCATCAACTACCTGTGGCAGGGGATGGGGGCGCTGATCCTGCCCCGCCTCATCGTGGGGACCGTGCCCTCCGCCCATCGCGGGGTGGCGCTGGCGTTTCTGTCCGTCGCCGGTGCGGTGGTGGCGATCATCGTGCAACCGATGGCGGGCGCGTTCTCCGACAGGGTGCAGATCCAATGGGGAAGGCGCAAGCCGTTCATGCTGGCCGGCACCCTGGGGGACCTGGTGTGCCTGGTGGGCCTCGCCCTGGCCGGCAGCTACGGGGCCCTGATCCTGCCCTACTGTGCGTTGCAGATCTGCTCCAACACCGCCGAGGGCGCCTACCAGGGCCTCCTCCCCGATCAGGTCCCCGAGCATGAGCGCGGGCGTGCCGCGGGCTACTACGGTCTGGCCGTCTTCGCGGGCACCGCCGTCGGATTCCTGCTGACCGGCCAGCTGATCGCGGTTGGACACCTTCCTCTGGCCCTCGGGTCCGCGGGAGTGGTCCTGGTCTTGGCGCTCGTGCTGACGCTCAGGTTCGTTCCCGACGCTCCGGCGGCACCACCGCTCCCCAAAAAGCGCGATGCCCTGCTCGGAGTCTTCAGCTTCCGATTCCGTCAGAACCCGGACTTCACCTGGTTGCTGATATCGCGTCTGCTGGCCCTCATGGGAATCACCGGCCTCACCGACTTCGCGCTCCTGTACATCAAGGCGCTGTTCTACCCGGGGTCGGGAAGCTCCCTGGCAAATCGGGCATCGGGGGCGACATCGGTGCTGCTCGCGGTCGTGGTCATCTGCGCCATTGCGGTGACTCTCCCCGCCGGCAAGCTGTCGCAGCGGGTCGGGCGCATCACGATCGTGCGGGCCGCCGCGTGGCTGGGGGCCGCGGGCACATTGCTGCTGATTCCGGCCCCCTCGCTGCTGTGGGTCTACGCCGTCGGCGTCGTGGTTGGCAGTGCCTTTGGGATGCTGCTGTCGGTGGACTGGGCGCTCGTTACAGACCTCGTGCCCCCTGCGGAGTCGGGGCGGTTCATGGGCATCTCCAACCTGGCGACGGCAGGCTCGGGGATTCTGGCGACGGCTATCGGCGGACCGCTTTTGGACTTCGGCAACGGTCTTCATCACAACGCCGGGTTCCCCATGTTGTTCGTGTTCTTGGCGGCCGCCCTCTTGGCCGGGGGCTGGCTGGTGGGCCGAGTGAAGATTCCCGCCACCAGACCGGTGCATGCAGCATGACCTGGGTGCACCAGCACTGTTGGGGGAAACGATGACCGCCGGGGGCCGATGAGGGGAAGGGGGGCGCTCCGCAGAGCCTGGAGGGCGGTCCGGCCGGCCCGCGGCCGGGGATGTCGCCGAGGCTGCTGCGGGTGCTTGACCCTGGCGCTGAGCGCGTTTGTCTGTCTGTCCCTGATCTTGGTGGTGTATGCCCTGATCCCCAACTCGTATCCGACCTATCCCGCCAGCGCTCGAGCCGCGCTGGAGTCGACCGACGCGCCCAGCATCTCAACCCTCCCCTGGTTGCACAGCAACGGCCGGAGCATCTTCACCAGTTCCGGACAGCAGGTGCTCCTCAGAGGCATGAATGTCACAGGGCTGCTCCAGGCGAAGGACATCACCCCGGGTCCGGTCCCCACGGCGGCCTCCTTCGAGCGGATGGAGCAGGACGGTTTCGACGTCATCCGGATCCCCATCAGCTGGGCCCAGCTGGAGCCGGAGCCGGGAACCTTCTCCACCCGGTACCTGGACGAGATCAAGACCGTGGTCGCCCAGGCTGCCGCTCACGGGATCTACTCGATCCTGGATATGCACAACATCGACTGGAGCACCTACTACGGGGGAGACGGAGCGCCCAGCTGGGCCAGCGCGGGCTTCCTGCCCACCACATTCCCCGCGCCGCCCCCCTGGAACCGGCACATCGCCCCTGGCGTCCTCGGCAGCTACTTCATCTTCTGGTCGGACCTCGGGGGCTGGCAGCAGGACGTGACCGATGCCTGGAGCTACGTGGCGCGCGCGTTCCGAAATGACTCTGCGGTGGCTGCCTTCGACCTGTGGAACGAACCCCATCCCTTCCCCATCCCCTCGGGGCTGTTCGGAGCCAAGTTCCTGCTCCCGTTCGAGGCCTCTCTGATGAGCAAGCTGGCGGAGATCGCGCCTCACCAGATGCTGATGTCAGAGCAATCGCTGGACTTCGGGCTGCCCACGTACGTGGGGAAGATCCCGTACCCCAACCAGATCTTCTCCAGCCACGTCTTCGCGACCCTCCTCGAGCCCCCCTGGCAGACCCCGACCCCGCAGTACAAGTCACCGCTCCGCCTCCTCGAGAACCAGGCCAAGACGGCTGACGGGGCACCCTGGGTGGGAGAGATCGGTGGGCCCCCGGGTGCCTCGAGCAACGCCTGGATCGCCAAGGAGATGAATGAGCTGGACAGCTTCCGGCTCGGGTGGGCCTACTGGGATTGGGACGAGGGGGGCAGCTGGGCCTTCATCCGCCAACCATCCCGGTTGCGCATAGTCGCGCGCGCCTATCCGGAGATGACCCCCGGGACTCTCACCAGCCTTCGCTACGACTACCACACTGGCGAGCTGCAGATCTCCTTCAAAGGAGTGACCGCGGGCCGAACGCTGAGGATCGCGGTGCCATCCTTCTTCTCCTCCTACCGGCTGCTGCGGTCATCCGACCCCACAGCCGATCTACATCTGGATTTCAACCGCAGACAGCACGTGCTCACGGTCACCATCCGCGACCAGCGCGCCTCCCACACCCTGGCCTTGGACTTCACCACCTGAGCCAGGATCCCGCCCGCCCGGGTCGCCACTAATCGGAGCCTGGGGCTTCCCCCACGAAGTTGTAGCTCAGGACCTCGGTCTCAGCGCGGAATCCCAGGCGCCGGTAGAGCCTGTTCGCGGCTGGGTTGGAGAGCTGGGTGTACAGCACCGGCACTGCTCGGTATTGAGAGCGAATGAGCGCGCACAGGGCGCCGACCAAGGAGCTCGCGATCCCCTGGCGGCGGCAGTCGGGTGGAGTGTACACGGAGCCGATCCTGACCAGGCCCAGCACCGCCGGAGAGACTCGGGCCATTGCCCGGGGTCCGCCATCATCCCAAACGAATATGGACCCGAGGGCAAGCTCCCGGGCCAGCATCTCCTCCACCGGGTTCTCAGCCAGGGCCCCGGTCTCCGCCATGAAGCCCACGAACCAGGTGCTCAGCAGGTGGCGGTCGGAGATGGCCGCCGGACGCATTCGACCCCTGCCTGGGCTTGGCTGGTTCAAGCGTCGAAGGCGGTAGATGCGCTGGCCCTCGACGGGATGGACGACCGCTCCGCTGGACTCGCTCCACTGTCCCGCGAAGGTGGCTGCGGTTGTCGCGTCGGCCACGACCCCAGGTATATGGGTGGAGGATCTGGCAATGGCGATGGCAAGCTCGACCGCGACCGACGGGGTGACCTTTGGCAACAGCACCCGCATCTGCAGCGGCGCCTGCACCGCGCATCCGCAGCAGCGCCCATCCCGGGTCGCGATCCAGTAGTGCCCGGCAAGCCGGTCCCCGACCCGCCGCTCGAGCACGCTGGCGAGCAGGTTGTTGGCAACCTGCCGAGTCTTCAACAGGGCCATCGTTCGAAAGAGCAACTCGGCCGGATCGCTGACCGGCTCGACCGCAATCGGACCTGCTCTCATCAGGCGGGGCCCCTCCGCGTGACCGCCTCATTCATCAGGGGTGTCCTTGGCCAGGTGCCGACCCTGAAGTAGCAGCCACGCTCGGCTGAGCGATGCCGCGAGGGAGAGCAGCAGGAGCACCGCCAGCGTGCCGACCGCGCCAGGCGCCTTGGGGCTGGCTATCAGCACCGCCCCGACATCCACCTGATAGAGGAGCGCCGCCAGTATCAGCAGCAAGGAGATGACGTTGAGCATGTTCTTGCTGAAGCCGCGTCGCTCCCGGACCGTGTGCCAGAGCCCGAGCAGTGCCATCACCACCGCCACCGCCCCTACATCTGTATTCGGCATCAGTGCGACCAGGCTCACGAAAAAGGCGTTGACCAGGCCCGTGAAGGCGCTGCCCGCCAGAGCCTCGCCCCGAGCTGACGCCTTGCTGCCAAAGACCGAGTCGGGGCGCAGGGAGACCGCCACGAACAGCAATCCGATGAGGCCCGCCGCAGCCCCCACGATCGCTTGAAAGTAGAGATGGAAATCGCTCGGAACCATGACGCGGAGTGCCCCCTGCGGTGAGCCGTGAATGTGCTGAGGCCATGATCGCAGGGGATGGTGCCGTCGCGAGCTCAGGCTGAGGCTTCACAGTGAACGATCGCGGCCTTCAGATGGTGGCGCACTCGGTGACGGCCGGCCCAGAGCCATGCCAGCTCATGCGGAAGCAGAGGGGTGCGGCCGGGTCGCGACGAGCGGGTCCGGAAGGCGATCACGCGGACCGGGGCCATTCGCTGACTCCGACCTGATTTGCTGGGGGGGGGACCGCCACTGATCGCCGCCTGGTCCCCCGCCCGGCTACTGTGGCACCCCGCAGCCTCATCCCATGCGTCAGGTGGGACGCCGTGCTCTCGGTTGTCTCAGCCCGGAGGCGGTCGCACCCTGGCGGTGGCCAGGGGCGTCATCCCAGGCACGGGGCAGTGTCAGAACCCGGGAAACACGCTTCTCAACTCGTTCACATCCACCTCGTCAGCGTCCACCGGCGGGGTTGCGAACAGTTGCTCGTACGATGAGCTATAGGAAGCGGAGATGAACTTAAAGGAGTGGGCGAGGGTGCAGGGGGTTCACCCGGTGACCGCATACCGTTGGTTCCGGGATGGCAAGCTGCCGGTGCCGGCGCGCCGCGTTGGGGGCCTGATCCTGGTCGACGCTCCAGGTTCAGCCGCCGCCACTGGCAGCGTCGCCGTCTA
>JAJYWM010000124.1 GCA_021791455.1 bacterium
CCAGCTGAGGTCCTGCTGGCGGGTGGGCCGGGGCAGCTGGGCCAGGGCCCCATCCAGCACTGTAGGCTTGGGCGGTCTTGGAGCCGGCGTTGCCGGGCTGGAGCATGGCCCCCAGCGCCTCTCCGGCCTGGTCCAGATGCACCCGCAGTGGGTGGTAACCGAAGCCGTTCTTGTAGTTGCGAGCGGCCTTCTCCTTGTTCTCCGACTCCACCTCCAACAGGGTGGCTTCGATGTCCGTGGTCACCTGCGGAAGCGCCAGACCCCAGTTCCAGACCCTGGTTCGCGCTCAAGCAGTGGCGGCAGTGAGCCGCGCCAGCAGCCCCGGGCCGATGCAGTCCAGCACCCGTCACGCGGTGGAATCGGAGGCCATCTCTCCGATCAACTCCGGTTGCTGCCGTAGCACGGCCAGGTCCGAGATGCCCTCCCCGCCTGTCGCCAGCGCCACTTTCGGAGCCTCCAGCACCCGGGCTGGGTCGTGACGCCAGACCCGCCGTGCCAGCGGAGCCAGCGCCCGTGACAGCTCGCACTCCGGGCCGCTCCGTTGACAGCCCACTCCGCCAGCAGCTGGCCACCGGCTTGGCACCAGGCCCCCGGTCTGCCCGCACAACAACGCGTGGCCGGTGGTTAAGCTTCACCTTCAAGGTGATGCCCTCCTTGGCGGGAATAGTGGTTCTCAACACCCAAGATTCTCGCCCCGCGATGGCGTTTCCGCACGTACATGCGGCTACTCAGTCGCCCTTGATGAAATACCGAGGCTAGTCATCGATCCCGAGGAGCCTGAACGACCCCTTGTCTCGAAGCTCGGGAACATCCCTTCGCGACCTTGCCGTCCAAGTCCGCAACCTGGAGTTGTATCCTTTGGGATCAGATTTACGGATCAGGGGCCCAAGAAGGGTGACGTGGGGCCGGAAGATATGCCTGCGCGGCTCGGGTATCTCCACCGGGCCTAATCTCGCGAGGGCTAGGTGGGATGCGGCGGTGTTGCCTCCTACGACTTCGGTGAGATAGCCCCAGTCCTCGGTGCGCCGTATACGGCCTGCCAACCCTTCGCGGCCTGATGGTGCGCCGAACAGTAGAATGAGTGCCTGTCGCGCATCTATGGTTGCATCTCCGCGTGATCGGTACATTCGTGAGATCTCATCGTAGTCCGGCGGGTACCCAAACTTTCCGACTACCACTATGCAATGAGCGCATAGCCTCGAACTGCCTCCCGACAAGTGCTTAAGCATTTGCAGTGCGCGGCCAGAGATGAGCTGCCTCAGGGTGGAAGCGTCATCATTCGGGGCTGTGGCTACGTAGTACAGCCCTCGCGCTACCACATCTTCGTATACGGCTGCCACCGACTCCATCGCATCGAACAGCGGATTGATCAGCTGCTCAGCCATGGGGAAGACAGAAAGATATGAGAGGACATGGGCAGCCGAACCGGGGTACTGGCGCAAGTGATTCAGCGCGTACTCAAGCAAGGACTCATCACGAGTCCAGCGGCAGAGGCGATACAGCCGCCTCAAAATGCTTTCCCACGACCGTTGGGTCGCGTCAGCGGCCAAGTGTGAACTGATCGTCTCGTGCAGTACCTGGGCCCGGGTCCCTGTGAGACGCGGTGCCAGCCATTCTCCGCGCATCCGCAGTCCACGGTCCAAGAGTTCGACGGCTCTCGATACATCGTCAAGTCTGCGGTTCGTCTCGAGGCAGAGGCTGTCCCGCAGTTCGGAGGCTGAAAGTAGGGCCGTTTTAGACGTGTTGAGTGACAGCGACAAGTGCTCAGCTTGTGCTTGAAGCTGGCGCATCTTGTCCAAGCCATCCTCTCGGCTTGAGACCCCGATCACGATGTCGTCCACCCATCGCGTATACCCCTGGTGCTCGCCCAGATGCTCGAAGACGAGGTCTAGGGGAGCCAGATACGCGTTTGCCAGCTCCCTGCTGCAGTCCAGGCTGTCCTGCGGCAACCCACGAGCGGCGGCTCGATGATAGTCAGGTGAGTGGAAGGCATCCTCAAGAAACTGCTGTAGTAGTCGCGCGAGAACTGGGTCGAGGTCGGTTCGCTCCAAGACATCGGTGACTACGTCTGCGATCCTGACAGAGGGATAGAAGTTTGCGATGTCGGTCACAAGGACGAGTGGAAAGTGGTTCGAGATGGTCTGTAGGAGTTGCTGCCTCGCACTCCACTCCGCGAACCACAGCCCGATGGAATAGAAATCAGCGTCTTCCCTGGTGAGCGCTGTGTCTCGTCCCGAACTAAACCAGGGGCGATTGTGCCCCTGCCGCAGATCGGCTCTGACCATATTGGTCAGCGCCGAGAAAACGATCTGGTCGGCAGGCGTGAAGAACGCGAGCGGACGTGTCAGGCCAAGGGACTTTGCCGCTCTGAGCACCTCCGGGACCCTTGCTCTGTATGTGCCTGCGATCAACGCGCGAGCAAGGTGTTCCAGATTCTCTTGAAGTGTCCACTCATACGCTAGGAAGTCGAGAGGATCCCAGCCCAAGTAGAACCCCTTGATCCCGGACTTGCGTAGTGCCTTTCGGACGTGATTCTTCCATACAGTCCTCAAGAACGGCACAGTTGCCAAGTCGATGATGGTGGCGGGTCGAGGCCGGTGCGACGCCCCGCCTCGTTGGCGGCTCATAGTTCACCCAACTCTGGAGATGCTGGTGGTACGCGATAGGGTACCTAAGTGGGTGACCCCATATGTCCATCCTTCCCACCCGCCGCAACTCTGGGGATCTGGCGAGCGACGCCGCGCCACCGGCCAGCCGCCCGGCAACTGGGGGCCGGGGCCGGCCGGGGACTCCGGGGCAGGATGCCGGCCGGCGGGTGTGCGGCGTTCGGTTGGTCAGGTGCCGCGGACTTTGTCCCCGCGCTCGATGAGACGGGGGCAGGCGAGGCCGAGAGGACACAGCTCGCAGTCGGGATGGCGGGGGCGGCACCACCGCCGACCGATGTCCCAGGCCGGGAGATCGAGGGCGCCCGGGCGCTCGGGAAAGAGCGCCTTTGCCGCGGCAACCATCTCGTGGACATCGTCGTGCTCGGCGATGCCGGTGCGCAGGAAGACCCGGCGGAGGTGGACATCGAAGGCGATGTCGCCGCCGCTTAGGTCCTGGAGGGGCACATTCAGGTCCCGCCCCAGGATCTCGACGGCCATGGCCGCCTTCTTCTGTCCGATTCCGGGGAAGCGCTCCAGCCGTACCCGCAGCTCGGTCGCGGTTGGGGTGTCGCCCCAGATGCGCCCGGCGTCCCCACCGTATTGAAGGTTGACGATCCGGGCCGCCTCCACGATCCACTTGGGGATCAGGCTGGTGAAGCGATGAAGCTTCGGACTCGCCTGCACGGCCTGGGCAACCGCGTTGCCGCTGGCGGCGACCCTCTCTGGCTCCAGGTACCCGAGGCGCTGGCGAAGCTCATAGGGGACAGCCCACGCCCGTTCGGCCTTGATCCCCATGTCGGCGATGACCGCCACCAGGAAGGCGAAGGGGTCGTCGATCACCAGCTGGTTGGCCTGAGGATCCGGCGTGAATTGAGCGCCACCGGAGGTCAGCTGGTTGGCCAGTGCGTCGGCATGCTGGAGCAGGGCGGCCGCCACGGCGCGGCCGTTCGGCACGGGAGATCGGTCAACGGGCTTGGGAGGTGTCCGGGGGGTTGGTGCGGGGCTGGCGTCGGGCGGTGGCACCGCGGGACGTGGCACCTTGGACAGCTGGCTCCGAAGCCAGGCGTGCGTGGCCCAGGACGCGAGGTCGTCCTCTCGCACCTTCACGGCCAGGCAGTTGGGGCTGTGGGGAGCGTCGATCTCCACCCTGTGCCGGACGATGGCGAACCCTTCGTACCCCCGCTGGACATCTTCCAGCCAGCGGGCCAGCTTTCCGTCCGGGCGGCGCAGCCGGCTGATCAGCGCCTGACTGGCCGGGTAGTCGTCCGCCTCGACGCCTTCCACCTGGACATTGCGGTCGAGCCAGGTCACGGTGTGGAGAGCCGTGGCCGCCCGTATACCTCGCGCTGGCCTATCCCGTGCCGAACGATGTGCGGGACGCCGTCGATGCTGATGAGGCATTCCCAGCCTCCCTCGAACGGCTCCACGTTGGCCGGCCACCGGAATTCGAAGGGGCCAAGGCGCTCGGTCTTGGTGATTACGACGTCAGTCATCAGGCGTCCTCATCCATTCGGCTGTGGCCGCGACGGTACAGTGCCAGCTGCTCACCGAGCCGCAGATGCAGGGAGGGTATCTCGACCGCCGCTCCCTCCGCCACCAGGCTGTCCCTAAGGCCAAAGTCGAAGTATGCGGCGCCCGCGTGGATCTCGAAGGTGTACGCGCTCAGGTCGTGGAGCTGAGCCCGCAGGGCGGCGACCACCGCCCGCGACCAGGCGCGGCGCTCCCTTCTGTTCATCCTGGTGAGCGTCTGGTCGTACGGTTCCACCACTTGTTCGGGAGCCACGAGGCCGTACTTGGCGGAGAGGATGAACCAGCTCTCGCACGTCCGCTCGACCCAGCTGCGGCGTCCGACGAAGAGGGGGCTGGTGTACAGGTCCCGGGCTCGCGCCGGGCGGCTCAGCTTCGACTTGACGCAACCGACGAGCCCGATCCGTTTCTGGAAGGCTGCGGCGTCCCGACCCATCGCTTAGATGATGCTCCGCCTGAGCCGCGGCTCGCTGCTCTATCCGTGCGAGCCAGCGAGCCAGGGCTGGCCCGGTCCACCACCTGCCGCCCGTGGCCCCGGACAACGGGTGGGTGACGTCCCCTCACCAGGCATAAAATGGCGCCGTGGCATCACCCGAGCCGATCTTCCTGCTCGCCGGCGGAAGTAATCTCGTGGAGCTCGTGGAGCAGCCCTACGACAAGGAGGAGATTCTCCAAGAGCTACTCGCCACCCACCCACGCCTTCTCGAGTCCGTGAGCAGGCCCGATGGCGCTGGCCGATGGCTGTTGATTGAGCGGGAAGCCCAGCTTCCGAGCTCAGCAGGGGGACCCAACCGCTGGTCCATCGACCACCTCTTTGTTGACAGTGCGGGAGTCCCGACCATCGTGGAAGTGAAGCGCAGCTCGAACACGCAAATTCGCCGCGAGGTTGTCGGACAAATGCTGGACTATGCAGCGAATGCTGTAGTGTATTGGCCCGTCGACAGTCTGGTCGCCAAGTTCGAGGGCACTGCGCGTAAGCGTGGCCTCGAGCCCGATACCGAATTGGAACACTTTTTGGGCTCCGATGCTGAGCCCGCAGCGTTCTGGGAGAAAGTGAAGACCAACCTCGAAGCGGCGAAGGTACGCTTGGTGTTCGTTGCCGACGCCATCCCCCCCGAGCTCCAGCGGATCGTGGAGTTTCTAAATGAGCAGATGATTAGCGCTGAAGTCCTGGCGGTGGAGGTCCGGCAGTTTAAATGGGAGCAGGGAACGGTGTTAGTTCCTCGTCTCATCGGGCGCACCGCGAGCGCGGAGGCGCTTAAGAGCTCTAGTTCCGGGCAGCGGGACTGGGATCGGACTGCGTTCCTCGACGAACTTAGGGCTCGGTGTGGTGACGACCGGGCCGAAGCTGCTCGCACCCTTATGGACTGGTCCTTGGAGAATGGCGCGTCCGACTCCTTCGGACACGGCGCGTCGGAGGGGTCTTGGTGGCCAACCTGGAAGGACTCTGCAATCACCTGCTCGCCGATCAAGGTTTGGACGTACGGTCGAGTCGAGATCCAGTTTGAACAGCTAAAGTCCCTAACGCCCTTCGACAACCTGGAGCTGAGGGCCGAACTAGCTCGCCTTATTGAGCGCGTGTCCGGAGAGACAATCCCGGATGACAAATTAGGCAAACGGCCGAGCTTCTCAATCGAGGCGCTTTGCGACGCCACTGCAATGTCCGAGTTCGAAAGCGTGCTGGAGTGGACCCGGGAAAAGTACATGGCTCAGGGCTCTAGGGTTGTGTCAGAGCCCTGACGCACGAGTTCTGGACGGATACCCGCCCCTCACCGCCGCGCCCAGTCGTGACTTGTCACGACTCGGCCCGGACCACCGTCGAAGCGTCAGATCCTCCACTCCAAACGGATCGGCCAACCCTCACGGGCGAGCGCTTCCACGCCGCCATCAACGCTGCGGGGGCCGCCATCTCGGCTGCCGAGCGGTTGTGCAAAAGTAGCGGCGGCCTGCAACGGTGCAGGCGGTCTTGGCGCCGGAGCGCAAGCCAGTCGCCGATGCCACCAGGCCTGGGGCGCCGGACTAGACCTCACTTCGGACCCGGAACGTCCCTATCCAGGGCAGTGCACAGCCGTTGCGCAGGAGCGCGGCTCAGTTGACAAGAACCCCACCGGCAGATGACACTTCCGGGATGTGTCGGTCCGCGTCAACCGTCAGCTTCGGAATGTGGGCTCTCGTGGCTCGGTGTGCGTGGCAAGCGGAGAAGTGATGGTCAACCAGTGGGAGCGGGCAGCTCGAGCGTGGCCCATCCTTACGCGTACGGCGGCGAGCAAGACAACCATAACGTACGGCGAACTGTCGGCCCAATTGGGCCTTCCGCACCACCGCCCGCTGCGGTATGCACTTGACAAAATTCACGAATACTGTCTTGAGGCCGGGCTTCCACCGCTCACGATCGTGGTCGTCAGCCGCGCCAGCGGCCACCCGGGGGCTGGATTTACCGCATGGGACCTCGGCGATTGGGAGGATGGGGTCCATCTTGTCTACGAGTATCCGTGGTCTCTGCGGTTAAACCCGTTTGCGTTTGCCGCTGACGGCTCGACCCCGGAACAACTGGCCGGTCAGCTCATTGACCGCCCGGAAGACGCGGCTGAGATTTATGGCCGCATCAGGGATCGAGGTTCAGCCCAGCGGATCTTTCGCTTGGCATTGCTCAAGGCGTACCAGGGGAGGTGCGCATTCTGTGGACTTTCCCTGCGAGCTGCCCTCGAGGCGGCCCACATCATCCCTTGGAGTAAGGCATCGCGGGCAGAGCGCGTGCTGCCTTCCAATGGCCTACTGCTGTGCTCGACTCATCACGCCTTGTTCGACGCATCCGTCCTTTCGGTATCTGAGGATCTCCGGATTGCATGCGAGCAGAGTCGCCTTCCTCAACACCACTGGAATGAGGCAGATCGCGGCGCAGCGCTGAGCCTCGACGGCGAGCCCATAGCCAAGCCTGCCGATGATAGACATCGACCGTCCGGTGCGGCGTTCGTCCGTCGAGTCGGGCTCATCTCTGCTTGACCCCGGGCTGCGCTTCAGAGTCGGTGGAGTGTGAATGGAGTGGCGAGCGCTTTAGCTGACAGCCCCCACCCGCCGCAACTTAGCCCATCCCGCGGCTCGACAAAGTCGAGCCGCGGGATGGGGCTTCCACCTGGTCCCGGGGGGACCCGCGGGCGGGGAGGGGGGCTGCCCCGGGGTAAGGGTGGCCAGG
>JAJYWM010000336.1 GCA_021791455.1 bacterium
GGGCCACGGCACGGCATCTGGAGTCACCTCCGCGGCATCTTCCAACGGAGCTCGGCTGAGGGTCACCCGCATGTCCTGGGACGGGTAGGACACGCGGCCAGTCCGTGACCTCTTGATGGTCGGGTGCGGGGGCACCCGGAGTCCGGGCCCCTCGTCGAGACACCTCCTGGCACGGACTAGGACGACCAAAGAAGGATCGCCCCATGACCCTGGCTCGTACGCTCGATCCAGCTGGCGCTCTGACTACTGGTTTGTACCGCGCGTCGGGGCCACGTTATCGGGTGCGCCCAAGAGTGAGGCCGCACGGCGACGCGGCGTGGGACCGCGTCCGAGAACGGCTGCCCGGGTGCCAAGGTCTGGGGTCAAGCCCTGGCCGGGAAGCACGGAGCTCAGCAGCTGCTCATACGCGGTGCGGACCTCCGGGTGCCGCAATAGGAGGAGGTGCGCATACTCTTGAACAACCGGCTTGGGCGGCCGGGCGAGGCGGAGATGCACCTCGTCGGGCAGGTGGTTAGCCTTGCGTCCGTTGCATCGTTTGCAGGCGACGACCTGGTTCTCCCAGCTATTCGAGCTGCCACCCCGCGATACAGGCACGACATGGTCAATCGTGAGGTCGACCGGCCCGGCCCTCAGCCCGCAGTATTGACAGGTGTGGCCGTCGCGCAGCAGCAGGTTGCGGCGATTGGCACGGATCATGCGACGTGGCACCGCGACATTGCGAAGCAGGCGGACCACCAGTACCCCTTCGCCCAGCCGACGTTGCTCCAGTTCGCGTTCCACCAGAGAGCGGACCTCTTCGTCGAAGAAGGCCACCTTCTCCTTGGTCAGTAGCACCACCAGCCGGCGGCGGCTGATCACGTTCAGGGGCTGCATGGAAGCGTTCAGCAACAGCACCGGCATGGTGCAATTGTGCGCGGTTCCAGGAGACTACGCGGGCCGCAGCCCCAGCGCGGCGCGAAACGCTGCCCCCGCTCCCTGCAGGGTGAGGCCCAGGAAATAGACGACGGCGATGAGGACGACCCCGGCCACCAGGCAGAGGACGATGTAGCTGGCGACCGATGGCCCTGAGGTTGGCGAGGGGAGCTTCGAGTTGGCCAAGGCGGCTCAGGCCCCGGAGGGGACCAGCACCCACCCACCCAAGGTGGGGTCGAACGATACGTCCTGAAACTCCACCGTTCCGGAAGCCCAGGACACAACACGGCGGAGCCGCCTCGCCAGCTCGATCCGCAGTGGACCCCCCTGGGGTGGCTGAACCACCTCGGCGGCCCTCTCCGCTGTATTGGGGATGCTCGAGTCGAGCCACTCCCTTGGCGACGACCTAGCACAGTGTTCCAGGGCGGCCTCCGGGGAGGCCGCCTCGACCGCCAGGATGGTGCCGCCGGCCAGCCTTGGGATGCACGCCAGGATTCGCTCCAACTCCGCCGCCTGCGGCTCCACCGCAACCAGCGGATCACCTTCAAGGGCCACCGAGAGCCCGTCCGGCGACCCTGGCGAGATCGCAACCCAGCCGGGAGAAGCCCAGGATGAGTCCCTTGACGCCAAGATGCGAGGCCGGGTGCCCGACCTCACCAGGTATGCACCAAGTAGCCTCCGGGCGACGGCCGGCCACCAGCAGGGTCCCACCCGCTTCCACCCAGGCGGCGGCCCGCTCCAGAACACCGGCATCGGCGTCCGGGGGCGAGACCACCACTGCCCCCAGGCTTGCTCGCGAGGCGATCGGCCGGTCCACGAAGTCAATCTCAAGGTCACCGGCATAGCCCCAACCGGACCGGGCGTCCTCGGGACGGCCCAGGACCCGCCTGACGGCGCCAAGCGCGTCGTCCAGGACCCCTTGAGACAATGGCTCCCCCTCCGCGGTGGTCTCACCCAGGCGGCGCACCTGCAGAGGCGACCCCTCCACCATGCGAACCGCGTCAGCCCCACCTGCCAGCGCCGCGCGCATGGTGGCCGGTGCGCCTGTCAAGTCCAGAGGCGAGCGCAACCTCGGCGCGGGCACAGCGTCCTCCACCGCCCCGCTGGAAGAGGGGGGCGGTGGCACCCCTCGAGAGCCGAGAGAGTCCCGCCAGTCCCCGACCGTGGGGGTGAGCGACACTGCTGGCTCCCCACCAAGGTGTCGTCCGGGCGCCGGTATCAGCGTCAGCTGCACCCCAGCGACGCGCAGGCTGCCCCCGACCGGCAGCACGCGCTGGCCACCTGGCCGGAGCCGCTGCCCGTCAACCCAGGTTCCACTGACCCCGCCCAGGTCGCGCACCTCGACGCCGCCGTCGGCGAGGTACAGCTCGCAGTGACGGTTGTCGACACCCTCCTGAGGGTCCAGGTGGCTCACGTCCACGTCGGGGATCACCCCGCCCGGTGTGGTCCGTCCCAGCAGGATCGGAAAGCGGTCAAGGGTCACGGTGGCCCCATCCGGGGCGCGCAGAGCGAATTGTCCCGCCACCGGCGGTCAGTCCCCCGGGGGCAACGAAGTCATCCCAAGCCTCCGCGCGAGCGCAGTTCCGCCATCAGAGCGGGCAAAACCTGTAAGGCATCCCCGACCACACCCAAATCGCTCAGCTTGAATATGGGGGCGTCGCGATCCTTGTTCACGGCCACGATGTGGGAGGCTCCCTTCATCCCGACCGTGTGCTGCATGGCGCCGCTTATCCCCCACGCCAGATAGACGTCCGGCTTGACCGTCTTTCCAGTCTGCCCCACCTGTTTCGAGTAAGGGACCCAGCCCGCGTCCACCACCGCCCGGCTGGCGCCGACGGCACCGTGCAGAAGGTCAGCCAACTCCTCCAAGAGCTTGAAGTTGCCGGGATCCTGGAGTCCCCGCCCACCACTCACCACGACCTTGGCATCCTCCAGCTTGGGTCCTGAGGAAGGCACCTCGACCGACTCCAGACGGCGGGCCCCTCGGGGCGCATCGGGGGGAAGGGGCACCTCCACCACCTTTGGGTTGGTGCCGCTGGCCTTCTCCGCCTGGTAGGACTTCGGTCGCACCAGGATCAGGGAGGTCGGCCCTGCGAGCGCTGTGGTCACATTCTGGGTCGCCCCGAAAATTGAGCTCTCGACCAGGAATCCACCCTCGGCTTGGGCTATCCCGGTGGCGTTGGCAACCACCGTGATGCCGAGGCGGGCAGCCAGGCGACCGGCGATGTCCCGGGCGTCGTAGGACCCACCAAGGACCATCAGGTCCGGGCGCTCGTCCGATAGAAGCCGCGCCAGGACCTCCGCATGAGGCTGAGCGACGAGTTCGCGGTAGATGGCGTCGGCGCCCACGTAGACGGTGCTGGCGCCATATTCGCCCAACTCGGCCACCACCTCCCGTGCCTTCGGATCGAGCACCACGGCCGCCACCTCGGCCCCCATGCCGCGGACTCCGGACAGAACCTCTAGGGAGACGGGGCTCACCTGGCCACCGGCAACCTCGGCGTAAACCCAAATCTTGGCCATATCAGATCACCTTCAACTCAGCCAGGAAGTCAGCGATCGCCTTGGCAGCGGTCCCGTCATCCTCTATGATCCGGCCCGCCTCCCGGGCCGGTGCGGCCGCGACCGTCTTAATGAACTGAAGTCCGATGTCATGGGCCACCTGGGCGGGGTCCAGACCCAGCTCGGTCAGATCCCAACTCTCCAGCGGCTTGGACTTTGCCCCCATGATTCCTTTGAGAGTCGGGTACCGCGGCTCGTTGATGCCACCGGTGACCGTCACCACGGCCGGAAGCTGAGCCTCCACCAGGTCGTGCCCGGCCGGAGTCTGGCGCTGGATCCGGACCTGGTCGCCGGCTAGTTCCAGGTGCTTTGCGAAGGTCAGGGCGGGCCAACCCAGGAACTCCGCCACCGCCGAGGGCACGAGCCCCGTGTAGCCGTCGGTGGACTCTGTCCCCGCCACCACCATGTCAGCCTGGCAGCGGGCCACGGCGGCCGCCAGCACCCGCGCCGTGGTGAGGGCGTCGGCGCCCTGCAGGCGATCATCGCTGACGTGAATCCCGGAGCTGACCCCCATCGCCATGGCCTTGCGAAGGACCTCCCCCGCTCTCCCAGCGCCCATCGAGATCGCGACCACATCGGCCTGGGCGGACTCGGCCAGCTGGAGGGCGGCCTCGATCCCGTAGGCGTCCCCGGGATCCAGCACGACCTCGACCCCATCTCGGACAAGGCGATGAGTCACGGGGTCGAGGCGGCCCGCGCCGGAGGGGTCGGGAATCTGCTTGACGAAGACGGCTATCTTCATACGTGCTCCAAACTCTCCTGAACTCACGATCGGCCCCTGCGGACCATCTTAACCGGCGCGAGATCGAACGCCGAGCCCTAGCTCAGGCGGATCGGGACGTATAATCGCCAGGCCCCCGGTGGGGTTCGCATGGGCTGCTCGCGGCTGGCCCGGCGCATGGCCCCGTGGTGTAGCTGGCCTAACACGCCACCCTGTCAAGGTGGAGATCGGCGGTTCGAATCCGCTCGGGGTCGCCATTCCTCCCCGGGGGCCCCAATCGGGGCGGCCAGGGCCAGGCACACTGCCCCGGATACAGAGCGCGTTCGAGCGAACCCGGCAAGCGGCACCCGAACGGGTCGACAACGGGAGCGCCGGCTAGGGCTCCGTTCCGGCGGCCAAGGCGGCTTAATATCCGAGCAATGCAGAGGCGCCCCCCCTCCAACAGCCGGAGAAACCTGGGCGGGACGGTGCCCGCTCGCGACTTGGCCATGCTCCGTTGACATCCGCGCCAGCGGCGGCGGCATTGGGCCAAGCTGGGATCCACTCGAAATCGTCTGCGGCCTGGCGCCCCCCGCTCGCGGCAAGGCCGACCCGCCGGTGGGAACGGGAGGCGCCAACCCAAGGCTTGACTACGGTGATCCTCACCTCACCTCCCACGGGCGTCCCTATGCGGTGGCGCGCCCTTCAATGGGCGAAGACCCAAGCTGCACTTGGTTGATTCGCAGCCGGGACAGGCTCCGCTCCCCAGGGACTTCCTAGCCCAGTTGAGAAGCCGGGAGGAGGTGCTGGTCGCTTCCAGAGGTGGCGGCGGGTCGGGCCGGGTCAGAATGTGGTTCGCCGCACCTGAGTCGGGATTCGTCTACCTGCTGACGCCCATCTTCAGTCTGAAGGCACAGCGCTGGCTCGAAGATCCCTGGGTTCAGCTCACGGTGCCCAACGCAAACGCGAGCCTGGAGGGTGTCGTGAAGCGCGTCAATGTCGCCGATCTGGGGTCCGACCTGCCCCTGGTCCTGGAGCGGTTCGCCATGGCCGGGGCCGCCACGGCGGAGGCCCTGACCTGGATGCTCGAATCCGGATCCCACCTTCTGCTGCGGGTAGGGCTGGAGGACACCTAGAAGTCTTGGTCGTCGGCTCTTCGGACCGCGGCCAGGAGAGAGAGCGCGCCGAGTGCCACCTGGGGCCTGTCGCTCCACTCCTCCGGGCAATGGCTGCGGCCCTCCCTGGACGGTATGAACAGCATTCCCATGGGTGCCAGGCGAGCGATGTGGGCCGCGTCGTGGCTGGCCCAGGATGGAACCTCCAGGGGCCCGGCGCCGACATCCGCCACCGCTTCGGCCAGTGCTCGCCGCAGCGCTGGATGCGTGGGAACGGGCGGCTCCTGTGAGATCCACTCGACATTGGCGCGAACCGACCTTCGAGAGGCGACCCTGTCCACCAGGCGGGTCAGCTCCGACGAGCGCTCCCTCAGCCAATCCGCCTCAGTGCTCCGCATCTCCGCCACCAGGACTGCCGCGCTGGGGACCACGTTGGGCGAGTTTGGCTCAACCGTGATGCGCCCTGCGGTGGCGACACCATCCCCATCCCTCCCCGCTCGCCCGAGCGCGTCGATCCCGGTGATGACCTCTGCCGCAGCCTGCAGAGCGTCTTGGCGTTCACCCATCGGGGTCGTGCCGGCATGGTCGGCGCGCCCCGTGAGGGTGATCGCGGCGCGCGATATCCCCGCAATCGCGGTCACGACGCCGAGGGGTCGGCGGGCACGCTCCAGCCGGCTCGCCTGCTCGATGTGCAACTCCAGATAGGCATGCACGGAACCAGGGGCCCAGACGGCGCCGCCAAGCTCTGCCGGACGAGCCCCCAGGCTCTTGAGCGCTTCTCCGAGGCTGTTTCCGCTGATGTCTCTCAGAGCTAGGTGCGAGGGGGTGAGATGCCCGGTGACGGCCCTGCTGCCAAGACAGCTGATCCCGAAGGCGTTGGGCTCCTCGCCTGTGAAGTCCACCACCCGCAGCGGGTGCCGCAGCGTCGGCCCCGTCGCCACGAGCCGTCTCCCCACCTCGATCGCCGCTGCCACCCCCAGCATCCCATCGAAGCGTCCGCCGCCGAGCACGGTGTCGGTGTGCGAGCCAACGACCAGGGCGGGCAGACGGGGATCAGATCCCGGGATCGTCCCGATCAGGTTTCCGGCGGCATCGTCGACCACCGTAAGACCGGCACCCTTCATCAGCAGTCTGGTATGCCGCCGGGACTCCTGGTAGGCCGCACTGAAGACCCGGCGCGTCCACCCGGGCGTCCCAGGCTCGACGAACTCCGCGAGCGTCATGATGGTGTCCCAGGTCCGCTCTGCCCAGTCCTCTCGGGCCGCCGCCGCAGGCGCTCCTGCTTCCATCGTGGCAAAGCTATCAGGAGCCCGCGCTTGTGCGCACGGCGGGCGACCTGCTTTCATGGTCGCGTGCCCACTCGTGACGACGCCCTGGCCCTCCTCTACGACCAGACCAAGGGCGACAGCCTGCGTCGGCACGGGCTGGCGGTGGAGGCTGTGATGCGCGCGGCCGCCGGTCGTGCGGGCGGCGATCCCGAGACATTTGGGATCACGGGACTGTTGCACGACTTCGACTACGAGGCGCACCCTGAAGAGCACCCGTTCTGGGGTAGGCCGGTTCTGGAGGCCCGCGGATACCCAGAGGAGATAGTCCTGGCGATCCAGGGGCACGCCAACTTCAGCGGGGTGCCGCGCGAGAGCGAGCTCTCGAAGTGGCTCTTCGCTCTGGACGAGCTGACCGGATTCGTCATGGCGGTGGCGATGGTGCAGCCCGGGCGAGCGGTGGGCTCGGTCCGGTTCGCATCGGTGCGCAAGAAGCTCAAGGACAAGGCGTTCGCGCGCAGCGTCAGTCGCGACGATATCAACCAAGGCGCCGCCGAACTGGGAGTCGACCTTGAGGAGCTGGTCGGATTGGTGGTGACGGCCCTTGAGCCCCACGCTGCGGAGCTGGGCCTCTCCTGACGGCCCCCGGCCACCCTTCCCCGCCACCCCGGCCGCGCCCCGACCACGACCGCTTGGTTGGCCCTCGGGGACGATTGAATATACTCGGTCCTCAATCCCTTTATGGGGAGGTGGCTGAGTGGCCGAAAGCGCCCGCCTGCTAAGCGGGTGACGGGGTAAAA
>JAJYWM010000185.1:0-289 GCA_021791455.1 bacterium
GAGGTAGGTGCCCGGGCTGAGCGGCAGGCCTTCCGGCTCGGGGCCGACCACCTCGTCGATGATCCCCGCCACGCCCAGGTCATCCAGCACTCCCCAGACCGCGGCGATGTCCCCGAAGGCGAGATGTCGGGAGCGGTTCGGTAGCACTGCCTCCTCGCGGGCGTCCAAGAGGGCCTCGACCTCGGCCGCGGTGCCCACGTAGCGCTCGGACACCCTCTTGGGCCGGCCGTTCACCCGGGCCATCTCCCGCAGGTACCAGTAGGTCTTGCCGTTGATCCGCTTGGGGTAC
>JAJYWM010000185.1:299-7330 GCA_021791455.1 bacterium
TTTAGGTCATACACCACCCGGCAGCCTAAGTCAAGCATTGGAAATGGTGCCCCATCAGGAAAAAAGGCGTGGTCCAGTCAGCTACCAGAGGCCCGAAAGCCTCGATCTTCGGAAACTCGGGCTAGGGAAGGTGACCAGCTGGTCGTCACCATGCTCGACCGGCGTGGTGATCGACCAGGGGATCGACACCTCCACCGGTAGACCCGCATCATCCCTTGGAGAGGGGCACATCGCCTACCTATCACCCTCTGCCTACCCGGTTGCAATATCACGGTCTAAGATGACTGCCTTCGGTCCTCCAGCTGCCATGAGTTGGTACCGCCTTCTGGGATGGACTCTGCGGACTCCCGTGGGACGCTTCGCGACGGAACACTAGTGAAGAGCCGTGACTTGCTTGATGATTCTCTCTGCTTGCACGGATGAGCAAACGCTGTCCTGGTGCCCACTCCAACAGAGGTAACCCACCCCTGAGCCTCGGCTAGAAGCTGCCGCATGGACAGCAATAATCGCGCCCACTAGAGCCGTGAACAAGACAAAGGCCAGCAATCCCCGGACAAAGCCGCGTAGCCACTGCTTACTCATGTTGCGCCCTTGTCGTTAGGTACTCCCGGGCGGTCTACGCGTAGCGGCCCCGGGTGTGAGGCGTTGACGATTCATCATTACTCCTGCTCTGTGGTACGCAAGTACCTCTCCATTAACTGGGCACTGTGACTGTGTTGCTGGTGGTGACATCATCAGTTACGTTGCTGAGGCCATATGGCGTTGCGGAGAAGTGCCCGTCGCCCTGGTAAGTACCCGGGCCGAGTACATCCAGTGTCTGAACGCTGGCCGAAGCAGTCCCGTAGCCGCCATACCACCCGGTGCATGCAAAGTCCGAACCCCACCAATGAAACCCGAGGAATGACTGTTGCATCTGTAGGCAGGCATTGACGCCAAGGTACTCCATCGTGCTAGTGCAAGCTGCCACGGCGCCGTACCACACTTCGTTGTACGTCCTGCTGATATTTGGGTAGAATGCACACGAGCCACTCGCAGCGGGAGTCGGTGACAGGGTGCCGGGACCAGTGAGCTGATCGAGCCGCGCCAAGTCTGTAACTACGGCCTCCCCCTCGCTGGGCGAGCACGCCCCAACAGGAGATCCGGGGCTCCAGCAGACAAAGCTCAGTTGCCCGGGATGATCTGCGATCAACTCCTGTATGGTAGGTGCGGCAGACCCAGTCTCCACTGTCACCGTCGAAGCCGCCGATACGCCGCTACCTATTCCCGCCGAGAGTCCCAGCCCTGCCAACGCCATGGTCGCAGCGACGGCCGGCAACCGCAGCCATCTCAGTCCGGTCATCATCGACCCTCCTTACAGACTCCTGCTGCCCGTCCGTTGCGGCGCAGGGTAGCACGACTGGCAGCTGGTTGGGGGAAGTCGAGCGAGTTGTTACATTCTGGTTATTGGATCTCCTGGGTAACGGCGCCAACGTGATCGCTTGCGCTTACTTTCCGAGCTGTCATGCGCCTCAGGGCCAGCTTTCCCGGCGTCGGCGAGGTGGCGGTAGATCGAGGCCCGACTGACGCCCAGCACTTGGGCGATAGCTTCGATGGTGAACTCTTTGGCCACGTACATGCGCCGGGCGGTGGCCACCTTGTCAGGGGACATCACCAGGGGCCGCCCGCCGTGGCGGCCCCTGGCCCTAGCCGCCGCCAGGCCGGCCTGGGTCCGCTCACGGATCAGCTCCCGCTCGAACTCGGCCAGGGCCCCAAAGATGTGGAACACGAGCTTGCCGCCCGAGGTGGTGGTGTCGATGCTCTCGGTCAGGCTTCGGAACCCGACCTGGCGCTCAGCCAGCTCGTTCACGGTGTCGATCAGGTGGCGCAGCGAACGGCCGAGGCGGTCCAAACGCCAGACCACCACGGTGTCGCCGGGCCGCTCCTGGTCGATGAGCTTGCCGAACTCAGGCCGCTCGTCGAGCGCTCCGGAGGCCCGCTCGGTGAACACCCGGTAGCACCCGGCCGCCTTTAAGGCATCCGTCTGGAGCGTGGAGTTCTGCTCCAGCGTGGACACGCGTGCGTAACCCAGCAGGTCTCCCATGGACGGCTCGACTGTATCAGAATCGGTGGAGCGAGGCCGCAAAGAGACGTTGATTGTGGGCACGGGTTGTGAACGCACCTACGGCCAGTTTTGGACGAGCCCTTGCGTCGTCTCATAAACGGCCGTTTTTGCGATGCCAACACTGTCCCGCAGGAGTCACCCCAGCGGGAATCTTCACAGGGCGGGCGCTGCGGGACACCCTCTCGACGGCAACCACTCTCAGCAGGACGGATCTCGTAAGAGGTTCAGTCATCGGCACACCCGCCGAGCCGGGCAGTCGACCTGGAGGAGTCTCAGCGGAGGCGCCCAGCTCCTGCCAGCACCCGCAGGGCGTTGAGGGTGGCCATCTGGTTTGGACCGGTCCGCCCCCAGTCCACCACCTCAACTCCTCCTCCGGGTCCGCCCGGCGGCTTCCACCATGCCCGCCCGATGCCCCAGCAGCCGTCGGGGCGACGCAGGCCGATGAGGTGCTCGATGCCCTCTTCGACTCGGGCATCGCCAACCTTGCCCATCCTGGTCAGGACCACCAAGGCTTGCAGGAAGTCGTAGTGCCAGTACGGCGGGTAATGGATGACCAACCAGCCCGGGTCGATCACCTCCCCGCTCAAGGAGCGCACGAGGTGGTGGTCGAGGAACAGTTCGGCCGCCCGTAGGGCGGCATCGCGCGCCTCGGCCGAGCCGGTGGCCCGCCAGTACTCCCAGAGCCCCCAGGCCGGGGCCAGCGACTCGTGGAACGACGACCGCCTACCGCTGGCACCTCGGTCGCAGTTCCACCCTCCATCAGGCCACTGCCACTCGATGAGGGAATGGGCCAGCAACCGCACTCTGGGGTCGGCAGCCAGCCCGAGGCGGCAGCAGACCGCCAGGGCGTTTCCCTCCTGCGAGGCGCAGCGTCGGGCCAACCCGTCGATCACCGGCACCGCCCGGCGATGAGGCAGTCCGGTGAGCCAGCGCAGCACCTGGCCCGCCGCGGCCACAGCCCGGGGCTCCTGTGGGGGGACGGCCAGCTCCACCAAGGACACCAAGCGCCAGTGCACCCCGGTCCATTTCCGGTAAGGATGCATGCCGAACCCGCCTTCGGGGTCCTGGACGGCGAGCAAGGCCTTCACCCAGGGGCCTTCCGTGATAGCGGCTCGGTCATCCCCGGCTTCCTCTCCGAGCACGTCCCGGCGGATGAGAAACCGCACGGCGGGTTCCTCGGAAGCCAGCAGCCAGCCGAGAGCCGCCCCGCTCGGATCGCCATCGGCGTCAGCAGGTGGCCGAGAACCGGCGGCGGGATCCATCCGACCAGCATCGCTCCCCGAGAGCCGACATGTCACCCCCACCCCGCCTCCTCCCGGTAGCCCATCGGCAGCAGCGACGGTCTACCGGTGCGGGATCAGGGGCCAGGATCCCACCGGCGCTTCCCCCGCGACCAAGAATTCGCGGCGTCGGAGTGCGGATCGGTGCGAGACGGCGTCGAGTCCGGCTCACCGACGCTCGACATCCGGACAACCGGGGCTGCGGGTTCGACCGCGATGTCACGGGTGTGACCGGCCGTAGTGGGTAGCGCGTCCAGCGCCGCCTGGGCGGCTGCCCCTGCGTTACGGTGCGGCGGTGGAGCCATTCCGCGACGTGCTGGCGTTCGGCGGTCACCGGAACTCGCTGGGCCGGTCCGGTGAGCTCGTCGAGCTTCTGCGGCAGGACCCCGCACGGGTCGAGGAGCTGTTCGCGTGCATCAGCGACGATGACGCCTGGGTGCGGATGCGGGCGGTGGACGCGTTCGAGAAGGTCGTCGCTAGCAGGGGTGCCGGTCGGCTTGCCGTTCGTGGACCGCATTCTCGGCGACCTCGCCCACCGGGAACAACCGTCGGTGCAGTGGCACGTGGCCCAGCTGCTCGCCGAGCTCGACCTCACGCCATCGCAGCGGCGGCGGGCGGTTGCGTGGTTGCAGCAGCGGATCGCAACCACCGACGTCGACTGGATCGTCGCTAGCAGGGGTGCCGGTAAGGAGCGTGTCACGAAGTGCCATCTGGCTCCGCTACTCGTCGACGGTGAGCCGCTCGATGGCCGTCTGGCGGTCCTGTTGGGTGGGGAGGGAGTAGCGCCGCGCGGTCTCGACGCTGTGGCCGAGGATCTCGGCGACCAAGATGATGTCGGTGCCGGCCCGGGCGAGGGTGGTGCCGGCAGTGTGCCTGAGTACGTGAGGGGTGAACTCGGCGTCACGGCCGACGTCGAGCCCGGCACCGTCCGCCTCCGCTTACATGGATACCCCCAAGCGGCCCTTTGTTGGACCCCGGGGATGCCTGGGAACAGCGTGGATCCCAGAGGCGCGAATCGGGTCTCGCGTCAAGTGGTCACTACAAGGCGCCTCGTTTCTTGCTACAATGCCGGGCATGAACACGATGGCCTACGCTGAGGAGGCTCGCTATGTGCGCCGGGTCGCGCACCTGAGCGACCGTGAAATCGCCCAGGTCACCGGGGCGGGGCTGAGCACGGTGAGCGCGTGGCTTCGCCTGACACGTAGCCCAAGCGGACAGCGAGCGCAGCGTCTGGTGGAGCTGTCAGCCATGGTGGAGCGCCTGGCCAGGGTCGTCGCCGAGGACTACATCCCGGTGTGGCTTAACAAGCCGATACCCGCGCTCGACGACCACAAACCGCTTGAGCTGCTGGCGGCCGGTGAGTACCGGCGGGTGGCCAGGCTGATCTCGGAGCTGGAAGCCCCGACGTTAACCTGAGCGGCTGGGGAGTGACGCTCGATGTCGACGCGATGGTGGTGCGCGGCCGCTGGGTGCGCCACGTTCCAGCGGGTGGTGATCCCCTCTACCGACCGGCCGTGCCCGGGGATGGGCGCTGGCAACAAGGCAGCGTGGTGGAGGGCTTTTACCTGGCCGACGAGCCGGGTACGGCGTGGGCGGAGTGGTATCGGGCACTGGCCGAACTGGGGGTGGCGCCGATGCGTCAGATGCCCCGGGAACTGTGGCACTACGTGGTCGAGCTTCCTCACCTCGCCGATCTGTCGGGCGCCGACCAGCTGGCCCGGGTGGGCCTGGACCCGCCGGTGCCGACCCGGAGACAGTGGCCGGCCTACCAAGCGGTGGGCGAAGCCCTCTGGCGCGAAGGCTGGGCCGGTGTTCTCACCACCTCGGCTGCTCGGCCTGCCGAGGGCAGGGTCCTCTGCGTGTTCCGGGCTGACGCCGAGGTCCCAGGCGTGACTCCGAGCCCGCCGCCCGAGGGCCACCACGAGCCGCCCGCCCCGCCCCAAGGACTCCACACATGAGGCCACTGGGCACAGTCGCGCTCATGGCCGCAGACACCGTGCCTAGATCGGTGGGTGCTCTTTAGCGGCCAAGGTCCCTCCGGGAGGGATGCTCCCGCTCTACTGCCTTTGCGGCTGCGCCGGTGAGATCAGGCAGGACGATTGCGCGCGGACGCGCGGCCGCGATAAGATGCTGGCGCGCTGACGCGCTGCTCGCCTTGACACCGCAACACTCAGGAGACCGGACATCCGCCTAGCTGTCGTCAACCTAAAAGGCGGGGTCGGGAAGACCACCACCGCACTACACCTTGCGGTCGGGCTGGCCCGCCAAGCCCCAACCCTACTTGTCGATGCGGACCCTCAGGGTTCTGCAAGCAGATGGGCACAGCTCGCCCCAGAGCTGCCATGCCGCACTGTGGTCTGCCCGTACCCCAACCTCGAGCGGCGCATGCATTCCCTTGCTGAGGGGTTTCAGCACGTCGTCCTCGACACTCCGCCCGGCCACATCACCATTGTGCAGGCGGCCGTCGCTTCAGTCAGCGTGGTCATCGTTCCGGTCGAGCCCTACCTCATGGACCTAGACCGGCTGGCCCCCACCATCGACCTCATGACCCGCGCAACCTCGCACAACAACCCTGACGTCTTCGTCCTGCTGACGCGGGTGCGGGCCGGCACTCGCAGTGCCCGAGGTGCCCGCGAGGTCCTTGAGGCACGAGGGTTACCGGTCCTGGCCACGGAGATCCCCCGCCTTGAGGCATACGGATGGGGCTATGGCTTGGTGCCTCCCGAAGGGCACGCCTATGGGGCCCTACTTGATGAGTTACTCAGCTCTCCAGCCGCCACAGGAGGCAGCGTATGAAAGTCTCTGACCTAGCCCGCCTAGCCGAGGTCACCACCACCCCACATCAGGCCGCGCCTCCCGTGGTGCCGATCGTCCGGTACACAGCGGAGGTGCCCAAGCCGCTCCACCGGCATCTGAAGACCTTCGCTCTTGAGAACGACACCACCACGTACGCCGTGACCCGGGCCCTCCTCACCCTCCTACAGACCGACCCCGCGCTTGCGGCCCAGGTGGTCATGCTAGTGCGCGAGGGCGATGCGGCGCGATAGCGCGGCAGCGCTCCCGCGCGTCCGCGCTGCGCCCGCTCAGAGCGAGGATCTTCCCACACCAAGCGCTATGGCTTCCCGCCCGCCCGCCCCCGCAGGGGTGCTGGCCAGCAAAGGGCCGCTCACGCTGGGACACGAGACCAACCTAGCCCGCGCGCCCCTGTGGGACGTGCGCAGCCGCCCAATCCAGCTGGAGCTCATAGCCCCATCAGTGCTGTACGGCCACCAGTTCCGCCAGGTCGCCGGTCAGCCGCTGACTGTCGCCGACCAGCGGCTTTTCGCGGAGTTCACCACCGAGTATGTGCGGGCGGGCTGCCCTGCAGACCACCGCGTGGTGTTCAGTCTCGGCGAGGCTGCCAAATGGATAGGCCATAACTCAAAGGGAGGAGAGCAACGGCGGCTCATCCGGCAGGCCCTGGGACGCCTGGCCGGCGTAGTTGTGGAGTCCGCGCTACGCCATCCCGACGGGCATGAAGAAGTCCTCGGGTGGCATCTGCTCGCCCGCTACCACACCATGAACCGCCCCGGGAAAGTTGGAGACTCCATTCGTTGAGAGGATGGAGAGATGACAAGCACGACGAGGTACCCGCAGGAGCTGCGGGAGCG
>JAJYWM010000219.1 GCA_021791455.1 bacterium
CCCCGACCTTCCGGCGCAGGCCGACTTCCTGGCCGCCGCCCGGGTGCAGGAGGTGATCAACGCCGTCGAGCTGTCCCACCGCCGCCACGGCTGGGTTCAGCTCCCCCTGGAGGGCTGAGCGATGCCGGAGGACCGTCTGGTGGTGTTCACCACCCCCCTGGAGCCGGAGCTGGTGGAGTGGCTGCGGCGGTCCCATCCCGACTACACCTTCGATTACCCCGAGGACCTCATCGCCACCCCCCGGTACCCCGGCCACCACCGCATGCCCGAGGCCCAGGGCGAGGAACTGGAACGCTGGCGTGCGCTGCTCTCCCGGGCGGAGGTGATGTTCGACTTTGGGCCACCTGCCCTGCACACCGAGCTGGCCCATCTCCCCAAGCTCCGCTGGATCCAGGCCACCTCGGCGGGGGTGGGACAGTTCGTTCGCCGCGTGGGGCTGGACCAGAGTGCGGAGGTGGTGGTGACCACGGCCCGGGGGGTCCACGGGCGGGCGCTGGGGGAGTTCGCCATCTTCGCCATGATCTACTTCAACCGCGATCTGCCGGAGATCCTCGCCGACCAGCGGCTTCACCAGTGGGCCCGGCGCAGCGGCCGCCTGGTGGCGGGACAGGAGGTGGTCATCGTCGGGCTGGGGAGCATCGGCCGGGAGGTGGCGACCCTGGCCAGGGCCCTGGGGGCGCGAACCACGGGAGTGGTGCGCTCCCTGGACGGCCGGACGGCGGCCTCGTCTGGCGTCGACCGGCTACTCGAGGTGGTGGAGCTGGAGAGCGCCCTGCCTGAGGCCGACTTCCTGGTCCTGGCCATGCCCCACACCGACGAGACCGAGGGGCTCATCTCGGGAGCGCGGCTCTCCCTGCTGCCCCCCTCGGCGGTGCTGGTGAACCTGGCCCGAGGCACCGTGGTGGACGAGGACGCCCTCACCGCAGCGCTCCGGGATGGGAGGCTTCGCGGGGCCGCCCTGGACGTCTTCCGGGAGGAGCCGCTCCCGCCGGGAAGCCCATTGTGGGACCTTGCCAATGTCCTGGTCACGCCCCATTCCATGAGCACCGTGGCCGGTGAGAACCAGCTCCTGGCCCAGCTCTTCAGCGAGAACCTGGAGCGGTACCGGCACGGGGCGGAACTCCTGAACGTGCTGCGCAAGGACCGGCTCTACTGATGCCGCCCGCCGTGGTCCGCACCAACCAGGCGGCGCTGGTCCAGGTGGGGCTATTGGGAAGGGTCAGCCACCCTCGCCACTCCGGCACCTACGCGGTGGACCGGGACGATCTGCCGGGGATCCTGCCGGGCATGTCCGGGGTGACCCCGGACATCCGGGTGGGGTCCCCGGTGTTCGACTTCGCCTGCGACCACGGCGAGGCTGGGGTGTCGGCGGAGGCCGAGGGGGAGGCGGCCAACCTCGCCTTCCAGGTCCTTGCCTGCCTGGGCAATCCGGTCCAGATGCTCAGCGGGGCGGCGCGGGGCTCCCGGGGAACGGTGGCCGGCAAGCACGCCTACGTGCTGATCGACTTCCCCCAGGAGGCTCTGGAGCAGATCCTTCCCGGAGACCGCCTCTTGGTGCGGGCCAGTGGCCAGGGGCTGGCCATCCTGGACGCACCCGAGGTCGCCTGCAGGAACTGCTCGCCGGACCTTCTCAACCGCCTGGGATTGGAGCTCACTGGTCCGGGGGCCATCTCGGTGGCCGTGGCCGCGGAGCTCACCCCCGAGGTGATGGGCGCGGGACTGGGGATGGACTGCGAGTGGGCCAACTGCGACGTGATGCTGCATAACCGCGAGACGGTCCGCCGGCTGGGGCTGGAGGGGCTGAGGGTGGGGGACCTCGTGGGCATGCCCGCCCAAGACCACCGCTTCGGCCGACGCTACGACCCCCGATACACGGCCGTGGGGGTGGTGGTCCACGCCCTTGGCCCCAGCCCCGGGCACGGGGTCGGGGTGGTCACCCTGCTCAGCGGACCAAGGGGGCTTCTCTCCTACGATGCGGGGCCGGGCCGGAATCTGGTCGACCTTCTGGAGCTGGCCCGATGACCGCGGCCTTCCCGCGCCTGGTGCGAACCATGCTGGTGGGGTGGGTGAGCCAGCCGGAGATGGAGTCCTCGCCCTACCTCACCGACTTAGAGGGCCGAGCCTTCGTGCCGGTGGGCTGCCAGGGCGTCCGGTACAACGTGCGGGTCGGGATGCGCGCCTTCGGTTGGGAGGCGGATCGGGTCCAGCCCGGGGCGAGCCTCGCCCATCCGGACGCGGCGGCCAACCGTGCCCTGAATCTCTTCGCCTGTGTGGGCAACCGAGTCCGGGTCCGTACCGGGGCGGCCGCCGGCGCCGAAGGCGTGGTGACCGGAAAGCACGAGGAGTTCCAGCGCTTCCAGGAGATCCTGGTCGACCTCCCCGCGGCTGCCCTGGAGGTGCTGGCCCCCGGAGACCAGGTGGCGATTGAGGCGATCGGGCGCGGCCTCCGGCCGTGCCCCTCCCCCGCCGTGGTGGCTCACAGCCTGGGGCCCGAGCTCTGGGCAGCCTGGGCCCCGGAGCCCAGGGGGGTCGGGTTGGAGGTCCGGGTAAGGCTGGAGCTGCCCCCGGAGGCGGTCGGGATGGGGGCCGGGCGGGTGGCTGCCGCCACCTCCTGGGAGCTGCAGACTCCCCCCTCCCTGCTGGAGGCGATCCCGGAGCTGGCCCAGGCGCGCCTGGGTGACCTGGTTGCGGTCCGGGACTGGGACGCGGCCTACATCAGCGGATATCGCCCGGGCTCGGTGGTGGTAGGCGTCGTGTCCCACGGTGCCAGCCGTCTGCCGGGGCACGGTCTGGGGTTGACCGTCCTCCTCTCCGGCCGCGAGGAGAAGCTCTCCCTCGCCGTGGACCGCGGAGCCAACCTCGCCGACCTGCTCTCCCTGGGGACGCAGGAGGGGCGGAATGGCTGAACCCCGACCGGTGCGCTGGGCGGTTCTCGGCGCCGCCAACATCTTCAGGGCCAACTTCCTGCCCTCACTGCGGGCCGCCGGCGGCGGTGAGGTGGTGGTCGTGGGCAGCCGGGACAGCCGGCGAGCCGCCGAGCTGCTGGTGAGCCAGGGGGTGGAGTGCCGGATCGCCGACTACCAGGGGGCGATCGGCATCGATGAGGTCGACGCGGTCTACGTGGCCCTACCCAACACGATTCACGTGGAGTGGGCCGGGGCGGCGCTGCGAGCGGGCAAGGCCGTGCTCTGCGAGAAACCGCTGGGCGTTGACCTGGCCGAGGTGGAGGAGCTGGTGGACCTGGCCCGTGGGGCTCGTGCCCCCCTGTGGGAGGCCTTCGCCTTCCCCTTCCACCGGCAGTACCTGAGGGCCGAGGAGCTCATATCCGGGGGGGAGATCGGGGAGCTCCGGGAGGTGGTGAGCCACTTCCACTTCCCGGTCCGCCGGCCGGATAACATCCGCTGGAGCCCGGAGCTGGCTGGAGGGGCGCTCAACGACGTGGGCTGCTACCCGGTCCACCTGGCAGCGCTCCTTTTCCGGCAGGTTCCCGGGCGCGCCCTGGTGTCCGCCACCGCGGCCGCGTCCGGGGTTGACCTGGAGACCTGTGGTCTCCTCGAGTACGGCGGAGGGCTCCGCCTCCTCTTCAGCAGCGGTCTCTCCCGGGCGAGGGACACGACCACTCGGCTCGTGGGCACCGAGGGCTCGCTGGAGCTCACCGACCCCTTCCATCCCGGTGCCCATGACACCTTCGAGCTGCGTGTCGCCGGGCGCCCCGGCAAGAGGGAGCGGTTGATGACTGACGAGCCGACCTTCGCCCCGCTGCTCCGGCACATCCACGCGGTGTTGCGGGAGGGCGCCAGCCCCCGGCACCTGGCGATCCACGACTCGATTCCCACGGCCCAAGCGCTGGAGTGGGTTCGGGCGGCCGCTTCCAGAGAATCAGGGAGGTGAGGTAGATGGCGGACGAGCTGAGGGTGGCGGTCATCGGTGCCGGCAGGTGGTCGCAGCGGGCCCACCTGCCTGGCTGGCAAAGGTGCCCGGGAGTAAGGCTGGCCGTGGTCTGTGACCTCAACCAGGAGCTGGCTCGCGCCGCCGCCGCCCAGTTTGGGGCTGATGGGATCTCCGCCGACTACCGTGAGGTGCTGGCCCGGGATGACATCGACGTGGTGGACGTCTGCACCCGGGACGAGCACGACCCCCTGGTGTTCGCCTCCCTGGAGGCGGGCAAGCACTGCCTCTCCGAGAAGCCCGTGGCCCACCGGGCGGAGGATGTCTGGAGAGCGGCGCAGATCGCGCGGCGCCGGGGTCTGAAGACCAAGGTCGGGCTCACCTTCCGCTACGCGCCGGCCATCTCCTACATGGCCCATCTGGTGGCCCAGGGATGGTGCGGCCGCCCCTTCGTCTTCAACGGCTACGAGCAGAACAGCCAGTGGCTGGACCCGGACAATCCAGCCGACAAGCGGCTCCTCTCCGCCCCCGCCGACGACCAGGTGGGCGGCTGGGACCCGGGGGAGGAGGCGATCACCGTCTCCAGCCTCGAGGGCTATGGAGCTCCCATCATCGACATCGGGCTGATGCTCACCGGGTCCGCCATCAAGGAGACGGTGGGAGTGCTGCGCAACTTCGTACCGGAGCGCCGCCGCACCAACCTCGACAGCGCCCGGGAGCCGATCAACCTGGATGACGGCGACGTCTTCATCGCCAAGTTCGCCAACGGGGCTCTGGGGACGATTCAGAGCAGCTACGTCACCGTGGGCAACTACCCGGGCGTGGAAGCCCGGCTGTACGGCGACCGCGGGGCCCTGATCTGCCGGATCGTCGAGGAGAACGGCGAGTGGCAGCGCCTCTGGGGGGCCACCGCCGACCAGGTGGAGTTCCGGCGCCTACCCATCCCCGAGGAGTTCTTCCCGCCCCAGCACGAGACCGGCCACGGCTGGGAGGAGACCTGCTACGGCAACCTGATCCGCAGCTTCGTGGAGGAGATCACCTCGGGCCGGGACGACAACCAGGGCGACTTCGCCCAGGGGGCGGCGGTGCAGGAGGTGATAAACGCGGTCGAGGCCTCGCACCGCTCCCGGGCCTGGACGGAGGTTCGGTCCGAGCCCCTCCCATGAGCCTCGGGCCTGCGCTCCGAGGGGCTTGACACCGACGATGATTGTCGACAATATGTGGTACACCGTGATTGAGCATCGTCGGCACGCCAGCGCCGCCGCCCGCCCCCAGGGAAGGGTCCGGCGCGCGGCTTCCTTGGGCGTGGGCAGCTCGGACCCGGCGCTCCGCTCCGGGTGGCAGCTGGGGCGCCCGCCCAGGGTGGACAGCGGCGGTGGCCAACCCCGCCCGAACGGGGAGACGAGCTGATGGGTCTGCACGACATCCGCGGCCAGTGGTGCTTCCTCAGCGGCGCCGCAGACGGCCTGGGAAACGCGATCGCCCGGGAGCTGGCGGCACGGGGGATGAACCTGGTCCTCTTCGACGTGCAGGAGGGCAAGGTGGCCTCGCTGGCTCACGAACTCCTGGCGCTCGGGATCCAGGCGCTTCCGGTGGGGGCAGACCTGGCCGATGCCGCCGGCGCCCAGACGGCCGTGGCCCAGGCCGTGCGTCAGGTGGGGGCGCCCCGGGCCCTGATCCACGACGCCGCCGTCCTGACACCGCGCCCGTTCCGCGAGTGGACCTTCGAGGGCTGGCGCCGGGAGCTGGACATCATCCTGCAGGGGGCCTTCGTCTTGGCCAAGGGGGTCTGGGAGCCGATGATCGCTCAGGGCCACGGAAGCATCGTCTTCATCTCCTCCGGCTCCGCTCTGCGGGGCTTTCCCCTGGAGTCCGCCTACACCCCGGCCAAGCATGGCCAGGAAGGACTGATGAAGGTGCTCAGCATTGAGGGCGCCGAGTTCAACATCGCGGTGAACACCGCGACCACGGGAGCACCGATCGACACTCCCATGTCGTGGGGGCACTACACCCCGGAGATGCGGGCGCGGATGATCTCACCCAGCCGCCTGGCCCCCGCCTTCGCCTACCTCGCCGCCCTGGATGCGGAGCAGGCCACGGGGCTGCGGTTCGACGCCTTCCAGGTGTCTGAGGCCATCAGCCTGCGGACCCAGGCGGCGCGCGCATGACGCCGACCGGACCTCCCGGGGACCTCGGCGGTGGCCCTGGGGGGGACGGCGCTGGGGCACCTCGGGACGGATCCTCATCCGGTCGCCTGCCCGGGGACTTGACAGATAGATGGATTGTCGACAATATGACATCCACTGTGCCGGATGACTTCAGCGAAGCCCAAGCCCTGACCGCGGTTCCCCACCGCGTCCTCTCCGACGAGGTGGCGGACCGGCTGAGGGAGGCCATCGTCACGGGTAGGTTCAAACCCGGGCAGCACCTGCGCGAGGCGGAGATCTCAGCGGCCCTGCAGGTGAGCCGAAGTCCGGTGCGGGACGCCTTTGCCCAGCTGGGCCACGAGGGGCTGGTGGCCATCCGCAGCCATCGAGGCGCCATCGTGGTGGGGCTCACGGCACAGGACGTGGAGGAGGTCTACACGCTGCGGGCCAGCCTGGAGAGCCTCGCCGTGCGGCTGGCCATCGCTCGGGCCACCCCAGAGGACCTGAGCCGACTCCGCGAGCTGGCCAACCGAATGCCTGAGGCCGCCGCGCGCCTCAGCCCCCGGGAATATGCCGAGCTGGACGTCACGTTCCACGACCTGGTGTATCAAGCCGCGCGCCACGACCGGCTCTACGCCTGCTGGACCATGCTCCGCTCGCACATCTTCCGCTTCCTTCTGACGCGCAACCTTGTGAATCCGGATTTCAGCGAGGTTGGCCACAGGGAGCACGGGGAGCTGGTGGAGACCATGGCCGCCCATGACACCGAGAAGGCGCTGGAAATGATCCGGGTCCACCTCGAGGGTGCGTACGCCCGTCTGATCAAGGGGTACGTCGAGCCCCTCGACCATCGGGCGGACACTACGCCCGGCGCCCCCGAGAGCGACGTCGCCAGAGAAGTGGACGGGGACTGATGGAAACGACTTCACGTACGGTCCCCCTGGCGTCTCCACGGTTGGGGCGCGGGCCCACTTCGGTGTCCACCGGCCGTCACCGGATGGCCCGCCAACGTCTGTTTACGGGGTCCGAACGCGACCCCGAAGTCCGCTAGCGGCCGCGACTTAAGGAGGGATCGTGACCGGGATGAGAATGCTTTCCAGGTTGATGAGGATGGGCGGCCGGCGCCGGGCCACCGGCCCGTTGTGGGTATCGGGGCTGCTGGCGCTGGGGCTGGTAGCGGGCTGCGCCAGCACCAATACCGGGCAGCCCTCGGGCAGCGGCAAGCCGGTCGCCGGGGGAACCGTGACGGTGGCCGAGACGGCGGGCATCGGC
>JAJYWM010000226.1 GCA_021791455.1 bacterium
GGCCTGTAGCGCCTGCAGCTTGGGGAGCGCCTTGGCCCGATGCTGCAGCACCCCGTTGAGCTGGCCCTCAGCGAACTCGGGGCTGTAGCTCATCACGAGCTGGACATCGCACTGCCAGCGCCGCCGCACCATGCTGAGGGTGCGCGTGCCCGCCAACTCCGGGTAAAGGGTGGCGTCCACCGGGGTCATCTCTTCCACTGGGACGGCCAGGAGCTCAGGGTAGGCGGAGGGGGAGATCGAGGTCACGTACCCCAGTTGACCCTTGGCGACCGCCGCTTCTACGCGACGCTGGTTGTGAGCGCTGACGTTGCCGCCGTCGTAGACCCAGGTCAAGGGCCCTTGCCCGAAGTCGCTCAACTCCTCCAGCAACCGCGGGAATACTGCGTCGAAGGTGGTCGCGTCGTTGTCGTTGCCGGCATAGATGTGCTGGAACAGCGGCAATTGGTCCTGCTGGGTCACCGCCAGGGCCAGCCCCACCTGGCGTAGGTCGTGACGCTTGGCCTTGGAGCGTCCCCGCTGCGGCAACTGGGCGCGGCCGTTGTCGGAAGCGATGTAGGTGAAGAAGTTGGTGGTGTCGAACGCCACCACCGAGTCCTGAACCTCCAGCACCTCCACTGCCCGCTTGGCGATCCGATGGAAGATCTGCTCGACCGCGGTGGCGTTGACTTGGTCCATGGCATCCCAAAACCGCTGCGAAGTCAGCTGGGCAACGGGGACTGGCAGCAGCCGCTTCAGGCTGGTGCGCTTATACCAATCGGCGAATGCCCGCTTCGAGCACGGGTCTCCGGCAGCTCGATTGAGAGCCGCCAGGAGCAAGTACTCAGCCCAACCTTGATGAGATACCGAGGCTAGGGGTGGGCGGCCGCAGTGGGCAGGCCGGATGGAGACTCCCGTGGACCACGGAAGGATGGCCATCCGGCGTCCCGCGGGATACCCCTGGTCCGGGTTTGGTTCGCGCCCGACTCTCGGCTGGAGCTGAGATGAGACACCTTGGCACACGCGCTTCGTTAGTATCCAACGCAGCCTCCGCCGGCCCGGGCCAAATCGCCTTCAGGCTTCGACAGCCTCCGCGGGGACCGGAGTTGCCGCCGCCTGTTGGTGGCCGCCAACGCCCCGGCGCAGGGGCACCTCCTTCAACACCCAGGTAGCGGCGAATCCAAGGACTCCAAATGGGACCGCCCAGAGGAAGACGGGGTGCAGGGATGCGGTCACCGCCTGAACGTAGCCCTGATGGACGGCGGCGGGGAGCTTGGCGAGGGCCGCGGGACTCGCGCCCGCAGCGCCGCTGAACCCGGATGGCAGGCGAATACCGTGGAGGTAGTGGGCCAGGTTTCCGGTCAGAACGTTCGCAAAGATGGCGCCAAAAATCGCGGTCCCGAAGGAGCCTCCAATCGACCTGAAGAAGGTGGCTCCGGATGTCGCCACCCCCAGTTCGCTGTAGGGGACCGCGTTCTGCACCGCGATCACGAGCACCTGCATCACCCCACCCAGACCCAAGCCCAGCACCACCATGAACAAGGAGACGGTAAGCATGCTGGTGCCCACTCCAAGTCGGGAAAAGAGCAGCAGTCCCACGGTCATGACCGCCGTACCCAGGATCGGGAAGATCTTGTAGCGGCCCCACCTGCTGATGAGGATTCCCGAGCCGATAGAAGTGACCAGCAGGCCCGCCATCAGCGGCAGCAGCTCCAAACCGGAAACGGTCGGACTCGCCCCCTTGACGATCTGCAAGTAAGTGGGCAGGTAGGTGATGGCGCCGAACATCGCGAACCCGACGATGAACCCAATCGCGCTGGAGGCGCTGAAGACGCGGTTGCGGAACATGTGCAGGGGCAGGATGGGCTCCTGGGCATGGCGCTCCACCACTACGAAGATCCCCAGCAGAACGACCCCAAGCACACCCATGATCAAGATCGGCGCTGAACCCCAGGCGTAGGTGGTTCCCCCTAAGGTTGTGAGCAGCACGAGGCAGGTCACACCACCCGCCAGCACCACGGCGCCGATGTAGTCAATCACGTGCTGCACCCGGCGCAAGGCGCTGGGCAGGGCCCAGCCGGTGACCGCCAACGCCACCAGCCCGATCGGGACATTGATGTAGAAGATCCAGTGCCACGAAAGATTCTGCACGAAGAATCCGCCCAGCAGTGGACCCGCAACGCTGGCGAGCCCGAAGACCGCTCCGAAGATGCCCTGGTACTTGCCCCGCTCGCGAGGCGGCACCACGTCGCCGATGATCGCCTGCGACCCCACGATCAGGCCGCCCGCTCCCAGTCCCTGAAGGGACCTGAAGCCAATCAGCATGATCATGGAGGAGCTGAGCCCAGAGAGGGCGGAACCGATCAGGAAGATCACGATGGCCGCCTGGAAGAAGGCCTTGCGACCATACATGTCGCCGAGCTTGCCCCAGAGAGGGGTGGAGACGGTCGAGACCAACAGATAGCCGGTGACGACCCAGGAGAGGTGCGAGAGGCCGTGGAGATCTCCGGCAATGGTGGGCAGCGCTGTGGCCACGATCGTCTGATCCAGGGCAGCCAGCAGCATCCCCAGCATCAGGGCACCGATGATCAGCAACACCCGCCGGTGACTGGGCACGAGACTTCCACCTGGGGCCGATTCCTCTAGCACCAGTGCATCCACGGTCGACTTCTGACTCACCTATTCCTCCAGCTTTACTGACCGGCTGGCCACCGCGTGAACGGATGCCTTCTGGACGCGGCCGGGCACGACAACTTCTAGCCTCTGCCTTGTCGCAACGCCTGAGATCTCTCGGTCGTTGCCTGCGGCCTTGGGCCTTCGCGCCACCCGCCGACGACCCTCCGCAGCCCCTGTTGCCCGCTCCTCTCGTGCTCCGCCAGCTCGGTGCCCAGGCTGCGCCAGCCCCGCCGCTAGGTGCCCGAAGGCCTGACCCATGAGGTCCGGCAGGGGGCGAGCCCCCTCATCAGTTCGCCACATGCCAAGCGCCGCACGAAGGGCTCCGATCGAAGCCTCGACCACGACCGTCGGATAGAGATCGCTGTCGGGGTCAACTCCAATCCGTGCAGCAACACCCTCCACCAGCGCTCTCTCGTAGGTCGCAAACGACGCCAGGAACCGGGGCAGCAGCGCCGGAGATCCCTTGACCACCGCCAAGCGGAGGCTCCACTCCTCACTGCGCTCCACCATGGCCGTCCCCAGGTCGCCAAGCACCGCCTGGAGAGCCCCCAGGGGTGGTTCCTCCGGTGGCCGGGAGACCAGGGCCTCGCGCAGCAGATCTGCCTTCTCCGGGTCCAAACCGACGATCGCGTCCTCCTTGGAGGGAAAGTAGTTGAAGAAGGTTCGAACGGAGACGTCTGCCGCCTCGGCTATGTCCTCGACCGTCACCTGATGAAGGCCCCGCTCCGCCACCAGGCGCAGAGCCGCCGCGCGAAGTGCGACATGAGTCGCGAGCTTCTTGCGCTCTCGCCTTCCCCCTGAGCCAATCTCCATGCCCTCGACCATATCAGATTGATGCGCTCTGTGCAAATTTGTAATACGTGCACGAATCACCGACGGCCACGACTCGTTGGTGCCCTGCCGAAGCTGGGGGCGACTGGGGAGCGGCATTGGGCGGGGCTGACCCCAAGCGTCAGGATTAGCTCTCGCGTCGGTACAGGTGAATCGACAAGGGGATGAAGATCAGCAGCAGCCCGACGGACCAGACGGCCGTGGCGAGCTCTGGATTTTGCAGCGGCCACACGTGGACCAGGGCCGAGGGGTTGGGGTTGCCGAAGAGGGACCGGCAGCTGGCCGTGACCGTGCTGATAGGGTTCCAGTCCGCCACCGCACCGAGCCAGCTGGGGAGATCCTGGGTCGCCACGAAGGCGTTGGAGACGAAGGCCAGAGGAAAGAAGACGACGAACCCGAGTGCCTGCGCGGACTCCGGGTTGCGTAACCACAGTCCGGCGGCCGCTCCGGCCCAGCTCATGGCGTAGGCGAACAGGAGCGCCAGCCCGAACCCGAGGAGTATGTCGGCCGGCCCGGTGTCGGCGCGCCAGCCCACCACCAGCCCAACCGCCACCGTAACCAGCAGTCCCAGCAGAGCGGTCAGCAGGTCGGCCGTCAGGCGCCCCACCAAGACCGCCGCCCGCGACATCGGAAGGGCTCGGAAACGATCGACGATCCCGGACTTGATGTCCGTCGCAAGCCCGACCGCGACTCCTGGTGCGGTGCCGGCCATGGTCATGCCGAAGATGCCGCCGACCAGGTACTGATGGTAGTTTCCACCGCCGGGGAGATGGATGGCGCTGCCGAAGATGTAGGTGAACAGCAGCACGAACATCACCGGCTGGATGGTTACGTCCGCCAGCTGCGCGGGATCCCGCCTGACATGGACCAGGCTTCGTCCGGTGAGGACGAGGACATCCCGCAAGAACCACCACAGCCGTGTGGTGGCCGACGGCGCCTCCTCGCTTCCGGCCGCAGCCTCAATCATCATTCAGCTCCACCCACTTCCGCGGCATGCCCGGTCAGCTTCATGAACACGTCGTCCAGTCCGGGGCGCCGAACCGAGATGTCATCAACGATCAGCCCTGACCGATCCAGCATCCGCACCACCTCGGTCACGGAGCCGTGAGCTCGGCTCAGGGGCACGGACACCACGTGAGAATCCTCAATCGCCGTGGGTTCTCCCCATGCGAGTTGGGCAAGCAGTTGGACCGCCTGCTGGACCTTCATCCCGGGGCTCAGGGTCAGCTCTAGGACCTCGCCCCCTACTTGTGCCTTCAGCTCATCACTGGTGCCGCGGGCGATCACCCGGCCATGGTCCACCACCGCAATCTGCTGGGCGAGTTGGTCGGCCTCGTCCAAATACTGCGTGGTCAGCAGAATTGTCGTCCCCTCCTTGCCCAGAGCGCGGATCACGTCCCACAGCCCGAGCCGCGCCCTGGGGTCAAGGCCCGTGGTGGGTTCGTCCAAGAACAGGACCTCCGGACGAGTGACCAGGCTCGCCGCCAGATCCAGCTTTCTCAGCATTCCTCCGGAGTAAGTCTTTGTGGGCCGGTCTGCGGCATCGCTAAGTTGGAACTGGTCCAGCAGCTCGTCCGCCCTGGCCTTCGCCGCTCTGGATGGCAAACGGCACAGGCGGCCAACCATTACCAGGTTCTGCCGACCAGTGAGATATTCGTCCAGGCTCGTAGACTGTCCGGTGACTCCAATACGACGGCGCACCTCGCCCGCCTGGGCCGCGACATCAAAGCCGGCCACGCACGCTCGGCCACTGTCAGCCGTCGCCAGGGTCGCCAGGATCCGCGTTAAGGTGCTCTTGCCAGCACCATTGGGGCCAAGGACCGCAACCACAGACCCGGCCCCGACCACCAGATCCAGGCCGTCCAGAGCCCGTGTTCCACCGAAGGACTTGGTCAGGTCATGCACCTCTATGCCGACGGCGCCTGTCATGGCAGCCTCCACTATCTGTTGCTTACCGGCCGGATGGTAAGTTATTCGCCAACCGGGCGTCAAGTAGAATCCCGTCGTGGCACGTCACGACGCATCTCCTACCCATGGGACTCGCGAGCGGATCCTGGAGGTCGCGCTGGAGTTGTTCTCCGAAGCCGGCTATGACAAGACCTCCCTGCGCGAGGTGGCGGAGCGGGTCGGGGTCACTAAGGCCGCCCTGTACTACCACTTTCCCAGTAAGGAGAGTGTTCTCATGGCCCTGATCGAGCGCGCCCACTCGTTGGGAGATCACGGGCTGGACCTGTTACCGGGCCAAACCATCCTGGAGACACCCGCCGAGTTGGCGCGGTTCGCTCTGCACGGGATCGATACCGTCATGGCTCAGCGGCCGCTCTTTGTGTTGATGGAGCGCAACCGGTCTGCCATTGGCTCGCTGCACACCGATGACCCAGAACACCTGGAAGTGCACCGCCAGATGGAGGAACGCTGGACGGCGTACTTGCAGGACCCCGACCTGCCCCTACGCCTGCGGGTCAGATTGGCGGCCAGCCTCGGAGCCGTGATGGCATGCGCCGTCGGCAGCCTCCGTGGGCTAGGAGCTGAGAGTCAAGCCGGTCTGCGCAGTGAGCTCGCGTCGGCCGTGATGGACCTGCTCGAAATACCCGAGGCCGATCGCCCCCCGTTGGCTGGAGTCGGCGAACCCGCACCCTAGCCGATCATAGGCTGGTACGAATGGCAAGCCCCGCCCGGGACATGATGGTCCCGCAGTCCTTGCAATACCACACTCCCGTTCCGGGGGCCCTTCCCGATCCTGCTCAGCTCACGGGAAGGCGCTTACTTCTGTCGGCCACCAGTGCTTACTTTGACCTGGCCACTGGCACCTGCACGCACTTCGCAACCGGCTTGTACACGCCGCTACCGCTTTCTTGTACACGTACACTCGGGCTGAGCTCAATTGAGGTGGCGACGTTAGGGGCATCTTTTGGTTTCGACGTAGCCTCCAGCTGTTGCAGCCAACGGACACGAGAGTCTTGGCGCCCAGTTCGCGGGGCTGTACTGGAATTCAGGGCAGGGGGCGGGTGGACCTGCAAGCGGGGCTAGGGTGGACCTGAGGGCGGGGCTAGGGTGGACCTGAGGGCGGGGCTGAGCTACACTGGAGCCTATGAAGTACCAGAGACGCCTAGCTGACGATAGATTGCAGCAACTACTGGCCGACTTCCCCGCTGTGATGATTAATGGGCCTCGGGCTGCCGGCAAGACAACTACCGCGCGGCAAGTCGCCGCCGAGACAGTCAGTCTTGACAGCCCAGCCGACTCGGCTGCCTTTAAGGCCGATCCGGACGACGCTCTCCGAGGGAGAAGAGAGCCCTTGCTCTTAGACGAGTGGCAAGAGGTGCCTGAGGTGCTGGGAGCGGTCCGCAGAGCGGTGGATAGCGACCCCCGTCCCGGTCGCTTCATTGTGACCGGCAGTGTTAGGGGCGAGCTGGAGAACCGCGTCTGGCCCGGTACCGGCCGCTTCATTCGCATGAGTATGTACGGATTGACCGAAGTGGAGCTGCGAACGAGCCTAGACAAGCGGTCTGTAGGGTTCCTTGACAAAGTGGCCTCCTCCGACGTCGCTGCGTTTGCCAGGGGACAAACTCGGCCGCGGTTAAGCGACTACCTCGAGTTGGCCACCCGGGGCGGCTTTCCCGAGGTGGCACTGCGGCCTCTCTCTCAAGCGGCGAGAAGCAACTGGCTCGATAGTTACATTAGCCAAGTGATAACTAGAGACGCCCTTGCCGTGATGCCACGGGGTAATCCCCAAAAGATGCGTGCCTACT
>JAJYWM010000066.1 GCA_021791455.1 bacterium
CACCAGCCAGCCGCTGCTGGCGACCAGATACCGCCCGGGTTCAATCGCCAGGCGGACGGGCGAGGGGGTGCCAGCTGATCGGAGCTCCGCATCGAAGGCCAGGCGAAAGTCCTGGGGGCTGGGCCCGACCCCGGACGCGGCGGGGAATCCGCCGCCCACATCCACGGTGTCGACCTCGGCATGTGTGGCGGCCAGCGCGCCCGCCAAATGGCAGGCCCGCTCGGCGGCTGCGGCCCAGGCACCGGGGCTGCGCAGCTGAGAGCCCACATGGACATGCACTCCGCGCAGGCGGACCGCGGTCCCAGCCCCCGCGATCTCATCCGCCAGATCGCACAGCTCCGCTGCGGCGAGGCCGAACTTGCTCTCGGCAGCGCCCACCCGCAGGCCGGAATGGGTGTCGGGATCCACCCCGGGGTTGAGTCGCAGCAACACGTCCAGGGACTTTTCGCGACTCAGCCCACGGGCTCGGTTGACCAGCTCCCTGGTCTCCTCCGCCGATTCGAGGGTGACCCAGCGCAGGGGCGCTCCCGACCGGGCCGCGGCGACCGCCAGCTCCAGGTCCTGGTCACGCTTGCCGATCCCCTCCAGGGTGATCTGTGAGTTGGGCACACCGGCTTGGGAGGCGGCCTGCCACTCCCCCAGGGAGACCACGTTGGCACCCAGTCCGGAGCCCCCCAGCCGCCCCACGATGGCCGGCAGGGGGTTCGCCTTCAGGGAGTAGCTGACCATCCAGGGGGCGGGGAACGCGGATCGCAGCCGCACGGCACAGCTGTCGAGCTCCGCCAGATCGGTCAGATAACAGGGGGTCCCATACCGCTCGGCCGCCGCGGCTGCGGCGGCCACGATGCGCCCACCCGGTGCACCCTCAGGGGAAGGCGGCACGGCTCTCCCCCACCACCGCTGCGGTGCGTCCGACATCGAACTGAGGCGACCGGCAGGGACAAGCGGCTGCGGATCGCCAAGGGAGTCGGCGATGGAGGTGGTGCCCCACTGCAGGCGTGCGTACGAACCAGGCCGCGGGTGACAGCAGCCGGGGTTGCCGCGGGCGCGGCAAGGCGCGGGCCGAGCCTGCTGCAGGCGTGGGCCAATGCCCAATCCAGACCCTCAACGCCTCCGCACCGATGGGCCTGCCGCCGGAAGCACCGCCGGCACCGACTGAGTGGGGCCAGAGGGCCTGCGGTCGCACGCGGCCCGGGGGTCTGCGAGCTGGGGGCGGCCAGGTTGGACCGTCCGTCGAGGGCTCACGCATGGGAGCCGACTATAAGGACCCCGGTACCCACCCAGACCCTCCGGGCCCCCGTGACGGGACCCAGAGTGGCCCAGGCGCCGGGATCGACGCACACCGATCCGGATGGGCTTGCCGTGCGGGCGTTCAGAGCGCCAGGTGGAAACCTAGGGCGAAGTTGAGGGTGGCGGCGTACATCAGGTAGATCAGCCACGCGCCGGTGATGATGTGGAAGAAGCCCAGCGCCTTCTCGCCCATGTCACCGGCAAGCTTGAAGCTGGCGAAGATGTCCGCAATGTAGACCAGGAGCAGCCCCAGGAAGAGGGTCCCCACCGGCCAGTCCCCGGCGTGGTAGAAGACGATCAGCCCCAGCAGGGATATGAAGCTGAAGGAGATCGCCATGTAGCCGTTGGGCCTCGGATCCGCGCCGCGCATCCGGTTGTAGCCGATCGCGAACCAGTGGACCCCGTACGCGGAGAAGGCGAGGGCCGCCATGTAGAGCGGCCCGGCGGTGAAGGTGTGGAACCACGCCAGGCCCACGAAGAGGTAGGTGCCGGTCAGGAACTGGAGGAAGCCCGGCATCCAGATGCCCCAGACCCCGGTCGCCAGATTCACCTGGGCCTCCTTCTTGGGGAAACCGAAGAGCTCCTGGGGCCCGTAGATGATGTAACCGGTCGCCAGGCCGAAGAAGCCCAGGGCGAGTGGTGGAAACGCCGACGCGGGCAGGGAAACTATGGTCATGACACCCCCTTTCTAAAAGACAGTTGCTTGCACCGGCAAGCAACTTATCTGTTGGGGAAGCTCTCGTCAAGAGGCTGCCTCCGGATGCAGGAGCATTTCATAGTGGGTCGGGGGAAGTCGAGTTGAGGAGGACTGGCTGTTTGGTCTGAGATCGGCGATCAGGGAATCCGGGTCGGAATCCATCTTCACCGTCGGAGAGCAGCAGTCCTGTTAGAGCACGCAGGAATAGGCGAGGCAGGGAGCAGGGCAGGAGGGGTTGGGAGCAGGGCTACTGAGACCTGGCAGGCCTGCGGCCGCGGTGGACTTTGGTGGTCGCGGGGGACTGGCGGGGAGTACCGGGGGAGACTGGAGTTCCGACTACGGCAAGGGTGAGTTCTTGAAGTTCGGCAATCAGGGTCCGTAGGCGTTTGGCATTTTCGAACAGGGGCCGGTACTCGGCCAGTTCCGGTTCGGCCAGCCGGCGGGTGACCGTCTTGCTGTCTGCCTTAAGGGTCCACACAGCATAGGGGCCGTGAAGCCGTGCGGGGTCGGTGGCACACTTGCAGGTAGTGCTACCGCAACGGAAATAGCCCTCGGAGAGCGATCCCGGGAGGGCCAAGCCTGTCTGAGCCAGATCATCCGCGATCCGTTTGAGCGCGGTCTGCTGTTGCTTGGTGACCTTCACCTCCAGACCATTCGACAACCAGATCGGGTAGCTGCCGATAATTGTAGTTGCAGCTTAGCTCAGCGCATGTTGTGCTGCTGAGATCAGCAGGGCAACATCGGCCGTCGAGCAAGCGCCCCTGATCCAGCTGGATCCGGTCCCAGGATTCCGCTTCGGAGGCCAGTACTCCCCGGTCCGCCAAGGTCAGCAGGCCCTGGTCCTGGCGAGGTCGATGCCGATCCACCTGTTTGACGCCAGTAACCGCGGCGAGACCGCCTATGTGATGGGCAGCTTGGCTGCGGTCGGCGGTGCCAGCAGGGTTGAGATCGCGCGTGCCTTGGGAGTCCACCGCAACACCGTGGCGCGAGTCCAGCGGCGCCTGGAAGAAGGCGGGATCGGAGTGGTGGTGCGGACCAAGCACGGTCCCAAGGGTCCCCACAAGGTCATCGCCGAGATCCGTGGGCTGGTGCTCGACAACAGCAAGCTCTCCTCCGCGCAGGTGAGCCAGCTGGTGTTTGAGAAGGCGGGGGCAAGAGTCAATCCGGTCTACATCCGCCAGCTGCGCAAGCAGGCCGCCAGTCGCCAGGAGGAGCTGCAACTGCGAGATGGCGGGTCCCTAACGAGAGAGGGATTGCGAGCAGAGGAGACGGACGTGGCTCCGTCGGAGCTGGAGAAGCTGCCGGTGGTGGCCCTTGTAGCGTTAGCGGAGCAGACGCCGCCCGTAGTTGAGCCCCCGGCGGTGGTGCCGGAGGTGGCGCGGGGTCGGGCATGGGGACTGCGCTGTACCACCCCGCCCTGGAGGTGCTGGGGCTGGTGGATGCGGCCCGGAAGTGCTTCCGACTGCCTCGGTCCGAGCTCTTCGGGGTAAGGGCAGTGATGCTGACCCTGTTCTTCCTCACCCTGCTCAGCCAGACCACGGTGGAGGCGGCCAAGCATCTGCGCCGCTTCGAGTTCGGGCCCGTGATCGGGGCCGGACGGGCTCCGGCGGTGAAGTCGCTGCGGCGCAAGTTGGCAGAGCTGGTGCAGCAGAATGGCGCGGGCCGCTTCCAGGAACTACTGGTCAAGAGCCGGGTGGAGCAGGCCGTGGTGGCCACCGCGTACCTGTACGTGGATGGGCACATGAAGATGTACTCCGGCAAGCGCAAGTTGGCGGAGTGCTGGAACACCCAGCGCCAGCGGCCCCTGCCGGGATGCTGACCCAGTTCGTCAACGACATCCAAGGCCGGCCGCTGTTGTTCGTGACCGAGGAGGCCAACGTCACCCTGGCCAAGGCGATGCCCAGAGTGGCCAAGGCGATCCGCAGCGTCTTGGGGGACCGCTCCTTCACGGTGATCTTCGACCGGGGTGGGTACGACGGCAAACTGTTCAGCTGGCTGAAGGCGAAGAAGATCGACTTCGTCACCTATCAGCAGGGGGATCCGAACCTGGCCAGAGAACTCTTCTCGCGCAATGAGACCAAGTTCGAAGGCAAGAAAGTGCGCTTTGGATCGCCGAGGACCAGGTGGTAATTGCCAAGAGCGGACCCTGGCGACGGATCGTGGTACGCACCAAGAACGGCCATCAAACGCCGATTCTGACCAGCGTGACCAAGCTGCCCGCGGCTCGGGTCGCGGTGCTGATGTTCGCGCGCTGGCGGCAGGAGAACTTCGCCAAGTACACCGAAGAGCACATGGGCTTGGACCGGTTGCTGGGCTACGCCTACCAGGCCGCTGATGGCCGCCAGCTGGTCCCCAAACCCAAGCGCCAAGAGGCAAAACCTACGCTCAAGGAGAAGCGCCAGCAGCTGAGCAAGCTGCGCTCCATGCTAGGGCAGGTGGTGCTGGACGAACCACGGGATGCCTCCCGGAGCACCCACGGGCTGAAGACCGCTCCGAACGGGAAGATGAAGCAGATCCGGCAATTGGAGGCAGAGGTAGCGGCGCTACTGCAGCAGCGCTCTGCTCTGGCTGCGCACGTGCCCCTGAGCGAAGTCGGCGGCCGCGACGTCATGCGCTTGGAGCAGAAGGCCATCATCGACCGCGTCAAGATGACCGCCTACAACGCCGAGGAGTGGCTCCTCGAGCGCCTCGCACCCCACTACTCCAACTCCGACGACCTCCGGCTCCTGCTGCGCTCCTTCGCCGAGTTGTCCGGCGAGATCCGTCGCACCGCTCAGGGGCTGGTGATCACCCTCGATCCCCCCGACACCCCGATCTACCGAGGGACCCTGCGGGGTCTCTGTGCCGACCTGAGTCAGTTGGGAGCCACCTTCCCTGGCACCGACCTACCGGTCACCTACCACGTCGCGGTGCGCCATTCCGAACGCGCTGCTTGACCCTCTGTGTCCAGTGGTCTGAACTTATGGATGGGCGGGTCGGTCAGCCAACGGGTCGGGTACCTTCGACCAGGTACCAGGCGTGATTTTTGTAGATCGCCCGTTGGTCGTCTGGCATCTGGGCGTGTTCAACCTGGTCGATCCAGCAAAGCTCTTCGGCCATGACGTCCACCAGCCCGGCCCGCCGCCACAGGTTGCGGGCGGGGTCGAGGCTGCGGACGTGGCGGAACGGAAGGAGCATGTCAATCTCGGTCCCGGGAGGGTAGTGACCGAAGTCCGCCTCCTCTGTCCACAGGGCGTCCAAGCTGACCACCCGGCCGCCGGGTCTGGTTAGTTCGACCCAGGCTTTCACAGCGGCCTCGGGCCGGAGAAGGGTCCACAGCAGGTGACGGGAGATGATGGCGTCGGCTGGACCGACATCGGCGGGGGGACGCTCGGCCTCGCCGAGGACGAGGCGGAGGTTGATCAGGGCCCGGGCTTGGGCGGTCGCCTGGCACACCCGCAGCATCTCTTCGGACAGGTCGAGTCCGATGACGTCATGGCCCAGCTCGGCGAGCAGGAGGCAGATCACACCGGTGCCGCAGCCGATGTCGATGATGGTGATCGGATCGTCGGGAGGGAACATCCGGGCAAGCAAACTGGACCAGGCCCTGGCCTCGAGGTCGGTCTTCAGCCCATGGCCCCAGGTGTTGTCATAGCTGGAAGCGGCGGCGTCCCAGGTCTGGCGGATGATCGAGGTGATCTGTTCGGGCGACTGTGTCCCGCGTGAGGCTTCAGAGGTCATCTTCGCGTTCCTCCTGCTGCACTCGTCGGTCTGCTGGCAAGCTACCACACTGGGGCTGGTGGCGACGGCAGTGGTGGCGGTGCCAAGCAGCTGTTCAACATCTATCTGCCGGCGGGTTTGGTGCGCCGGGCGAACCGTGCAGCGGTCGATTCAGGTCAGTCGTTGTTGGCGTACACGGCCAGCGCGCTCAAGGGCTATCTACAAGGCGGTGGATGCGGACCGGTGTGGATGGTGCCGATCTGCTACCCCCGCGACGTGGTGACGTCGATCGACTCCCAGCAGGCGATGGACGTGGAGCGTGGATCCGTCTCGTGCCCGGGTGCTGGGCTGAGTTGCAGACCACTGGCCATAGAGGGTCGAGCATCGCGCTCGGAATCGTGCACCGCGACGTGGTAGGTGACCCGTAGGTCGGTCCCAGAGGAGGTGGCTCCCAACTGGCTCAGGTCGGCCCAGAGACCCCGTAGAACTGTAGAACTGAGGTTGGGCAGCCCCACACAGCGACGCTCCCCAAACGCCAGCGCCGGACCGGCGCAGAAGCGGGTGAGCACCTCGTGGTCGACTATGGCCCGTAGCTCGGCCCGGACCCCGGTGAGCACGTCAGCCACCCGCTGGCGCCTTTACCCGGCAGGCGGGTCGCCGTGGGACGGCGCTGCCCACCGGGTTGCACGGCACTAGGCTCCCCTCCGGGACCAGGGCCGTCTTGCGGTTCCCCTGGTTGGGATGGGGACTCTCGAGACGCCGCTGGCGGTACAGGTCGGCCGTCCGGGGCCGATCCGTTCCATCGTGGCGGGCCCTCCGCCAGCGGCACTCCGAGGGATTCGGCCATGGCCTCATCGGTCCGGTCGTCCGGGGCCGGGTCCAGGCCTCCGCGGCAGAACGCCCTGGCAGCATCGCCGACGGCGGCCAGGGAGAGTTCGGCAAGAATGCGGGCACCCGCCCACGGAGCACGACCATTCGGGAGACTGGATAGGGGGTTGTCCGGAGCCGGTCGGCCAGGAAGTGGGAGTTTGACTCGGGGGTATGCCCGGAGAGGACCTCGTCGCCCACCGCGATGATCCAGCTCCAAATCGCCCTCCCCGCCATTTTGAAGGTACGGCCCCGGCCGGGGCCGGAGCTGCCGCGCTACTCCCCGACGCTTCCGTCGATGGCCTCCCGGATCAGGTCGGCGTGCCCGCTGTGCCGCGCCGTCTCCGCGATGAGGTGCAGCAGCACCCACCGGAGGGAGAAGGGGCGGCCATCGTGGGCAGGCATAGCCGAGAGGCGGCGCGGGCCTTCGGACTCGGCGATCACCCGATGGGTGCGCTCGCCCGCCTCCCGGTACCGCTGGCGCACCAGCTCTGGCTCGAGCTCCCCCCCGGTGCGGAACTCCCACTCAGGGTCGGCGTCGAAGTCTACCCCGCGCCAGGGGTCCGGGAGCTCCCGGCCAGCGAAGTGGACCTCCATCCAGCTCTCCTCGACCAGCGCCAGGTGGTACAAAAGCCCCCCCAGTGAGAGGGTCGAGCTGGGCAGGCACCTCGCCATTCCC
>JAJYWM010000339.1 GCA_021791455.1 bacterium
CGTCTGCCCCACGGAGGACGATGAAGTCACAGTCACCACGGAACAGCGGCTTCTGACTGGTGAGCAGCCTGGTTGCGACACCCACGTCAGGCGGCCGCCTCCGGTTCAGCCCCGCGGTTGAGCTGCCGCCCGTTGTCGATCGCCTCGTCGATCGTGCCCACCATCCTGAAGGCCTGCTCCGGCAGTTCGTCCAGGCTGCCGCTGAGGATCTCCTTGAACCCCCTCACCGTCTCACGCAGGGGCACGTACTTGCCCGGCCGACCCGTGAACTGTTCCGCCACGAAGAAGGGTTGGCCCAGGAACTGCTGGACCCGACGGGCGCGGTCCACGGTCTGGCGGTCCTCGTCCGAGAGCTCCTCCATGCCCAAGATGGCGATGATGTCCTGGAGGTCTTGATAGCGCTGCAACACCCGCTGCACTCCCAGAGCCACCTCATGGTGCTCTGCCCCGACGGTCCTCGGCTCCAGGATCCGGCTGAACGAGTCGAGCGGGTTGACGGCGGGGTAGATGCCGAGCTCGGCGATGCGGCGGTCCAGCGACACCGTCGCGCCCAGGTGGGCAAAGGTGGTCTGGATGGCGGGGTCTGTGAAGTCGTCGGCGGGGACGTACACCGCCTGCACGGATGTGATCGATCCCTTGGTGGTGGAGGTGATTCGCTCCTGCAGGTCGCCCATCTCCGTGGCCAGAGTGGGCTGATATCCCACGGCGGAAGGCATCCGCCCCAGCAGCGCCGAGACCTCGGAGCCCGCCATCATGTAGCGGAAGACGTTGTCAATGAAGAGGAGGACGTCCGCGCCCTCCTCATCCCGGAACTCCTCGGCCATGGTGAGCCCGGTGAGGGCGATCCGAGCCCGGGCACCAGGCGGCTCGTTCATCTGGCCGAAGACCAGGGCGGTCTGGTCGATGACCCCGGACTCATGCATCTCTCCGAAGAGCTGGTTGCCCTCCCTGGTCCTCTCGCCGACCCCGGCGAAGACCGAGTAGCCCTGGTGCTCCTTGGCGATGTTGCGGATGAGCTCCATCACGATCACCGTCTTGCCGACTCCCGCGCCGCCGAAGAGTCCGATCTTGGAGCCCTTGGCGAATGTGCAGATGAGGTCCAACACCTTGATCCCCGTCTCCAGGATCTCGGTCGACACCGCCTGCTCCGAGACGGTTGGCGCCTCCCGGTGGATCGGCATTCGCTTGGTGGCCTCGAAGGGCGCTCCGCCATCGATCGTCTCCCCGATCACGTTGAACATCCGCCCCAGGACCCCCTTGCCGACCGGCACCTGGATGGGGGCCCCGGTCGCCATCACCGGGTCTCCCCTGCGCAGCCCATCGGTCGACTCCATGGCGATGCAGCGCGCCACATCGTTGCCCAGGTGCTGCTGCACCTCGAGCACAAGCCGCGAGCCCTCGCGGTCTACCTCGAGGGCATCCAGGATGTGGGGCAGCTCGGCGGCGGCAAAGGCCACGTCCACGACCGCCCCGATCACCTGCAGAACCTCACCGCGGCCCGTCACCGACTGCTCTTCTTTGCTCGTCGCCATCACCACCTCCTCAGCGCCGGGCCGCCTGCAGGGCCTCGGCGCCACCGATTATCTCCATCAATTCCTTGGTGATCCCCGCCTGCCGCACCTTGTTGGCGGTCAGCGACAGGTCTCGAATGACGTCCTTGGCACTGGAGGACGCGTTCTGCATTGCGATCATCTGGGCGCCGTAGAAGCTCGCCTGGTTCTCCACTACGGCGTGGAACACCTGACTCATGAGATAGGCCGGCATCAGCCGTTGCAGCACCGCCTCTCCGTCGGGCTCGTAGATGTAGTCACCCTCGGTCTTGGGTCCCTCGTCGGGCTCCGCCGGAGGCACGGGAACCAGCTGTTGGATGGTGGGGATCTGGGTCAGGAGGTTCTTGAACCTCGAGTAGGCGAGCACGACTCCCGACACCTCACCATCGAGGTAAGCCCGGACCGCACACTCCACCGACGGCCGCAGCTCCGCTTCCTCGACCCGGTCCGGCAGACCGATCTTGTGATGGACGAGTTCCACATGCATGCGGTGGGAGAAGTCGACCGCCTTGCGCCCGATCGCGACCACCTGGTAGCCGGGGCCGAAGTGGCGGAGCATGTGGGAGTGCGCGGCCCTCAGGGTGTTGGCGTTGAGCGACCCGGCCAGCCCCCTGTCGGAGGTGACCAGGATCACCAGGCCGCGCCCCCTCTCCCTGGGAACAAGGAACGGGTGGCGGTACTCCTTGCCAATCTTGGCCACGTCCCGCGCCATCTGGTCCATGGCATCCGCGTATGGGCGCGCCGCCTCGGCCCTGGCCTGGGCCCGCCGCATCTTGGCGGCCGCGACCATCTGCATCGCCCTGGTGATCTGCTCGATGTTGCGGACCGCGCGGATGTGCCGGCGGATGTCGCGAAGTGTTGCCACAGGGCTCCCTCAGCTGCCTTCGGCAGCCGCGGCCGGGCCCATATCGAATCCCTGGTTGAATTCCTCGATCACGGACCTCAACTCCGCCTGCATCTGCTCGTCGAGAGCCTTGCGCTCCTCGATCGCCTGCTCCAAAGGCCCGTGGGTCTGGCCCACCCAGCGCCGGAACTGCTGGTCCCACTCGCCGATCCTGTCCACCGGGACCCGGTCCAGATAGCCGTTGGTGCCGGCGAAGATGGTCATCACCTGGTGGGCCAGGGAGACCGGCTGGTACTGATCCTGCTTGAGCAGCTCGGTCAGGCGCCTGCCCCGCTCCAGCTGATCCCGAGTGGACTTGTCCAGGTCCGAAGAGAACTGGGCGAAGGCCGCCAGGGCCCGGAACTGGGCCAGGTCCAGCCGCATTCCTCCCGCCACCGATCTCATGGCCTTGGTCATGGCGTCCCCACCCACCCGGCTCACCGACAGACCGACCGAGATCGCGGGCCTTGTGCCCGCATAGAAGAGGTCCCCCTCGAGATAGATCTGCCCATCGGTGATGGAGATGACGTTGGTCGGGATGTAGGCGGAGACGTCGTTGGCCTGGGTCTCGATGATCGGCAGCGCCGTCAGCGAACCTCCGCCCTTCTCCGCGGAGAGCCGGGCCGCCCGCTCCAGAAGCCGGGAATGCAGGTAGAACACGTCCCCTGGGTAGGCCTCCCTTCCCGGAGGACGGCGCAGCGCCAGGGAGATCTCGCGGTAGGCCCAGGCGTGCTTGCTGAGGTCGTCGTAGACCACCAGGGCATCCTCACCGCGCTCCATGAACCACTCCCCCATCGTGCAGGCGGAGTACGGCGCCAGATACTGCAGCGCGGCCGGCTCCGCCGCGGTGGCGGACACGATGATGGTGTGCTCCAGCGCCCCGTACTCCTCCAGCAGGGCCGCGGTGCGCGCCACCGAGGTGGCGGTCTGACCGATCGCCACATAGATGCAGGTCAGGTTCTTGCCCTTCTGATTGATGATGGTGTCGATCGCGATGGCCGTCTTGCCGATCTGGCGGTCCCCGATTAACAGCTCACGCTGGCCCCTGCCGATCGGCACCAGGGCGTCGATCGCCTTGATCCCGGTAGCGACCGGAGTGTCCACCGGCTGGCGGTCGACCACCCCCGGCGCGGGCCGCTCCATGGGCCAGCGCTCCTTGGTCGCGATCTCCCCCTTGCCGTCGATCGGCTCCCCGAGGGCATTGACCACCCGGCCCACCAGTTCCCGCCCCACCGGCACCTCCACGATCCGGCCGGTGGTGCGCACCTCGTCGCCCTCGCTGAGCTCCGTGTAAGGCCCCATCACGATGGCGCGGACCAGATCCTCCTCGAGGTTCAGCGCCATCCCGTAGACCCCCTTGGGGAACTCCAGCAGCTCTCCCGCCATCGCCCCGTCCAGCCCGTACACCTGGGCGATGCCGTCGGCGAGGGCGGTTATGACGCCAGACTGCGCGGTGACCACCGGGGCGTCGAAGTCGGCGATCTTGCTCTTGATGATCTTGCCTATGTCGTCGGCACTGAGGCTCATGGTCTCCTCACGAAGAATGGACTTCTGTCAGCATCTCGCGGCGCAGCTGCTGGAGCTTGGTCTTGAGACTCGCGTCGAAGACCCGATCCCCCACCCGCACCACCGCCCCGCCCAGCAGGGAGGGGTCCACCTGGGCTTGAAAGTTGACCTGGACCCCGAGCCGGTGCGAGAGCTCCTGGGAGAACCTCGTAAGCTCTTCGGGATCCACCTCCACCGCAGTTGAGAGCTGGGCCTTCACCCTGCCCTCCTTCCGGTCCACGAGGTCCTGATAGCCGGCCTCGATCGCCGCCAGCATCGCGGTGCGGCGGCTCTGGATGAGGAGGCGGAGTAGATTGGCGGCCTCCCTGTCGACCTTGGGAGCCTCCTTCAGGACCGCTCCGGCCAGCTCCAGTCGCTGCGCCGCGGAAAACTCCGGGCTCGCGATCGCCCGGCCCAACTCGGTGCCCTCCACCAGCCCACGCAGCTGGCCTAGCCGCTCCTGCCAGCCGGCGAAGGTACCCTCCTGCTCGGCCAGCTCGAAGAGCGCCTGGGCATAATGCCGCGCCGTGCTGGGAACCCGCGGGCTCTCCGCAACCTCAGGCACTGAGGTCGACCTCCTTCAGGGCCTGATCTATCAGCCGCCGCTGCCTGGTTGGGTCGAGTTCCTCCTGCAGCACCTTGGTGGTGGCGAGCATCACCAGGTCCGCCGCCTGCCGTCGCAGCTCCAGCACCGCCTGCTCCCGCTCCCGGGCCAGCTCCTGACGGGCGCGCTCCAGCATCGCCTGTTGTTCCTGCTCGCCCCGCTGGCGCAGCTCGTCGCGGAGCTGCTCCCCAAGCTGCTGGGCTCGATCCAGGATCTCCTGCGCCTTGGCCCTCGCCTCGGCCATCTCCTCGCGCTCGGAGACCCTGGCCTGCTCCGCCTCCTGGCGGGCGGACTCCGCCTCGCCCAGAGCCTGGGCGATCTGCGCCTGGCGGGCCCGGATCGCCTTGTCCAGCGGGGGGAAGACAAAGCGGCGCAAGAGCCACAGGAGAGCCAGGAATACGACGATCTCGACGATGAACGTCGCGTTGATGGCCAGCGGGTTGGCGGCTAGGACCACGGCTTTGGCCTACTTCCCGGCCAGCGCGATGAAGACGAACATCAGGGCCAGGTTGATGAAGTAGACGGCCTCCGCCAGACCTACCGTCAGGAAGGTCCAGGTGAGCAGCCTTCCCTGCGCTTCCGGCTGGCGAGCGATGCCGGCGATCAGCTGAGCCCCGGCGAGTCCGTCTCCGATGGCGGCCCCGACGGCGCCGACGCCGGTGCCGATCATGGCTCCGGCGTACACCTCTGCATGTGCGGTCGTTAGCAAGTGTTCTCCTCCCAGGTCTTAGTTGCGGCGCTGGGCGCCCTAGCTGCTGGCGGTCTCGGTAGCCTGATGGTCCTCGGTCATGGTCGCCATGCTGAGGTAGATCACCGTCAGCAGGGCGAAGATGAAGGCCTGGATCACGTCCACGAACAGGCCTTCGAAGAGCTTCCAGATTCCATTGAAGACGAATCCGATGTAGATGGGCAGGATGGCGATGATCTCGAGCATGAGGGCGGCGGCGAACATGTTGCCGAAGAGACGCAGCGCCAGCGAGATCGGGTAGGAGATCTGCGCGATCACGTTGATCGGCACCAGCAGGATGTACATGAACCAGGGCAATCCGTCCGGGTGCACATAGTTCGTCTTGAGATAGCCTCCGAAGCCGCGCCGGCGAATGGAGGTCACGTGAACCATCAGGATCACGATGATGGCCAGCGCCGCCGTGTCATTGACATCGGAGGTCGGCGAGGTCAGCCTGCCCCCGGTCGGGATCAGCTCCAACCAGTTGCTGACCAGGATGTAGAAGAAGAGCACCACCACCAGGGGCACCACCCAGCGCGCGAACGGCCCGATCATGCGCGTGATGTAGTCGTCGACCGTCGTCCACACCATCTCGATGGCGGCCTGGAAGCGGCCGGGGACGCCGCTCGTGATGCGGGTCTTGAGGTAGAAGCCCGAGACCAGCACGATCATGAACGCGACCCCGGAGCTGATTAGGGTGTCGAGGTAGATTGTCTGGCCGAGGATGTGGCCGACCCAGTGGTTGCCGACCGCGATCTGGGTCAGGACCAGCGGCTTCATCTGGTGCTCATCCGGACTCCCAGGCGGAGCACGGCGCCGACCTGGGCCAGGTGCGTGACCAGCAGGCCCAGCAGGGCCCAGACCCCGATAGGCCCCAGCACCACCACCAGGGCCGCCATCGCCACCGTGATCACGGCGAGCCGGGGCAGGCTCGAGCCGAGGAATGCGATCGGCGAGCGCTTGAGGGCAAACACCGCCAGTTGCAGATTGCCCACGCCCACCAGCCCACCTGCCGCGGCCAGCCCGCCACCGACCGGCCCGGCCACCACAAAGCCGGCGGCGGCCACGACCACGACCGCGGTGACGGCGGCGAGCCAGGCGGACCTTACCGCCCCCGCCATCTCGTCAACGTTCTGCACCATCAATCCCTGTGTTCCCGATATACGGAGAGTCCGCGGTAAACGGCCAGAGAGCCCCCCACCATGCCCACCAGCAGCCCCGTGAGCGTGAGCCACGGGAGTGTGTGGAAATGCTGGTCCAGCAGCACCCCGGCCACGACCCCAATTACGACCGTGATCGAGAAGACTCCTACCAAGGCGAGGGCTCCTCCGGGACCCGCTACTCCCCCGGGCCGCTTCGGATCGCCCTCCAAGGACAAATCGCGGGGATCTTACCATGCCCCCCACCCCTGCTGGCGCGATCGATCTTGGGACGCGGGGCGGTCCCACTGTCTCTTGAGCGCGGGCCCTAAACTGGCCCGGTGGCGATCGGTATCGATGCCAGCCGGGCGTTCCAGAAGGAGCCGACGGGAATTGGCGTCTACTCCACAGAGGTCGTCTCCGGCCTGATCGCGGACCAACCAGCACCCCTGGTCCTCTACCTCAACGCCGCCCATCCCCCTGAGCACGCCCCCAGCCCGGGATCCGCCAGCCACTGGAGAGCCCTGCCCCTGCCACGCGGTTGGACCAGGCTGCGGCTGGCCAGGGAGATCCAGCGACGCCCGCCGGAGCTCCTCTTCGTCCCCGCCTACCGCCTTCCCCCGGGGCGGCTGCCCCGCTCCGTGGTGACGATCCACGGGGTGGAGCACCGCCTGGCCCCAGCGGCCTACCCAGGCTCGGCCGGCCGCTCAGTCGACGGCTTCGTGAGAGATCCCCTGCGCCTCGCCGACCGCATCATCATCCC
>JAJYWM010000091.1 GCA_021791455.1 bacterium
TCGATCCCCGAGACTCCGCCGCCGGTTCCTACCGACGATGACCTGCGTCGGCTCCTGAGGGCTTGCGAGGGGCCGGGGTTCGAGGAACGTCGCGACGCGGCGATTGTCACCCTGTTCATTGACACCGGAGCGCGCTTGTCGGAGATCGCCAAGCTCCGCGTCGATGACATCGACTGGCCCGGGAGGACCGTGCGGGTTCTGGGCAAGGGGTCCCGGCCGCGCCTCCTGCCACTCGGAGCCAAGGCTGCTCTGGCGCTCAACCGCTACCTTCGGGCCAGGGCTGGGCACCGCTCGGCCAGCTCCCCGGCGCTGTGGCTAGGCTGGCATGGTCACGGCGGCCCCATGACCCCGGACGGAGTAGGAGCCGTGATCGACCGGCGAGCACAGCAGGCCGGGCTGGCGGGCCTGCACCCTCACAGCCTCCGTCATGCCTTCGCGCACTCCTGGCTGGCAGGTGGAGGCCACGAGGGTGATCTGATGGCCTTGGCGGGCTGGCGCAGCCGGAGCATGCTCCAGCGCTACGCCGCTAGCCGGGCCAGTGAGCGGGCGCGGGATGCTCATCGGAGCTTGAGCCCGGCCGACCGGCTGTGACCGAGGCGGAGCCGGACGCCCGGGCAGCGCTGGCCGCTGTCAACGTTGAGTTGCTCGACGTGATCCCTGCCGGTGAGTTGACTACCCGCTATCCATCGGCTCTGACCCGAAGCCGCCGCGCCGTCCAGAGCAAGGAAGGCTCCCAGGTGGCCATCCTGCGCTGTTCGCGCGCGGGCATCTTCTCCAGCCTCATGGACTGCGGCGAGACCTGGGCGGTCGGGGTGGTGAAGGACAGGCTGGCGATCATCGGCAAGCGTCCGAGTCGCCCGGACCCGCGGTTCCGCAGTGCCGCTTGGCTCTGCCCCAAGGGGGAGAACTTCGCCACCACTCTCTGGAGACCATGCAACGGTCGGCACTTCAGGACCGGGCTGGGAGATCGGGCCACCGTGGCGTTGGGGGGACTGCTTGTGGCTCCCGGCGGGGCAGCCCGCCCCCTGGCAGCAGGAGTCCGTACTTGCCGAAGTTGGTCAGGGTGCTGCAGAAGCATCAGGACGGGGCCGACCGGGTGCCGACTCAGGCCACTCTTGCAGCTGAAGTTGGGTGCTCTCCGCGGACCATCAGGAGTCTGAGGCCCCAAGCGCTAGAGGTCCTCAACCGAGAGGCAGAAGCCCGCCGCTGACGGCGAGTATCGGCAACTTCCGGCAAGGTTGCCGACGCGGGCGCTGTGCCCCTGCCAGGCTGGGGAGATGGCCACCTCCGGCTCCGACCCTGACGCCAACCTGCGCCGCCTCCGCGCTCGCGTCGGCGGTCTGTCGCTGGCCGCGAGCCATGACCCGCGCGAATATACCGCCTCGGCGCGGGCCGCCTTCCTCGGGAAGTTCGCCGAGATGGTCGATCCAGGGGGGACGCTTCCAGAATCTGAGCGGTTGCGCCGAGCCGAGGCTGCGCGACGGGCCCACTTTACCCGTTTGGCGATCCGGTCCGCCGAGGCCCGACGACGCCGGGCAAACCGTAAGGCCGTGAATCAAACCGCCGCCAGCACCGAGCAAGTGCCGACGGCGAATGTGGAGGCAGGTCTCGGTGGCTCTCTCACCGCAACTCAGCCCACAGCCTCAAGATAGCACCTCGGCGACCCCCGGGCCGACTCTTGGGAGGATCGCGGCTGCCCTGGCGGCCGCGCCGGTGGTCGCCCCTGATGCAGACCGGCTGCTGGCAAGGGAGGCGACGACGGGGGCATGAGCGCCACCTTCCTTCCCGAGCCGCCCCACGGGGGCCTTCCTGCGCTTACAGCGCTTCCAGAAGGGTGGCCCGCGCCACTTGACGCGGCGGCTTTCCACGGGCTCGCAGGGGAATTTGTGAGAACCGCGGAGGCCTACAGCGAGGCCGATCCGGCAGCTCTACTCGTCAGCTTCCTGGTGGAGTTCGCCTCTGCCGTAGGTAGTGGCCCGCACTGCATGGTGGGTGCCACCCGGCATCCGGCCAGGCTGTCGGCGGTGATCGTGGGCCCGACCTCAAAGGCCTGGAAAGGGGACTCGGAGAAGCCCTCGCGCATCGTGATCCGACGGGCCGACCCGAGCTGGGAGGCCCGGGTGCAGCAGGGACTCAGCTCCGGCGAGGGGGTGATCTCGGCTGTCCGCGACCCGGTGATGCGGCTCGACCCCAAGAGCGGCAAGGTCGTGGTGGCCGATGAGGGGGTCATCGACAAGCGGCTGCTCGCGCCTTCGCCGGAATTCGCCCGGGTCCTGCGGGTGATGGGGCGCGAGGGAAACACCTTGAGCGCAGTCCTCCGTGAGGCATGGGATGACGGGGACTTGCGGGTGATGACGCGGAATCCCACCGTGGCTACCGGCGTGCACGTCTGTGTTCTGGGGCACATTACAGTTGAGGAACTGCGCCGCGAGCTACAAGATACCGAAGCGGCCTCGGGCTTCGCCAATCGCCACCTTTGGGTGGCGGCCCGCCGGGCCAGGCTGCTGCCCGACCCACGCCCCTTTGAGGGGGAGGTGGTGGTGGCGCTGTCTGCCAAGGTGGGTCGGGCCTTGGCGTTTGCCCGGGGTGTTGGGGCAGTCCGGCGGGATCAGGAGGCCGCGGAGCTGTGGGCCGCCTTGTACCCCGACCTGAGCCGGGATCGCCCTGGCCTGGCGGGGGCGGTCCTGGGAAGGCATGAGGCTCAAGCGGTGCGGCTGAGCCTGGATTACGCACTGCTCGATCGGAGCCGGGTGGTGAAGGTCGAGCACCTGGAGGCAGCGGTCGCAGTCCTGGACTACGTAGCGGCGTCAGCCACCTACATCTTCGGCGACGCCTTGGGTGACGCCATAGCCGACCGCATCCTGGAAGCGCTGCGCGATGGCGACGAGCTGAGTCGCACCCAGATTTTCTCGGACCTCTTCGGGCGGCACACGGCGCAAGCGCGGATCGAGTCCGCGCTGCATTTGCTGGCCGCTTTGGGGCTGGCTCATTGTGAGACCAGGGCCACCCGCGGAAGGCCAACCGAACTTTGGATCGCTGGTTCCGACCCCGCGCAAGAAGTGCAGGAAGCGCAGGAAGTCGGGGCAGTGGGATGACGGATCTGGAGCGACTCCGGGCGCTGAAGGCGAAGCTGGAGACGACCCCGAGCAAAGGCTGGACGGCTACTCCCGACCGCCTTCCACGCCACACCCGGGTAGGTGAGGACCCACGACCAGACCTGCCGGGCTCCGACCTGTGGTCTCGGCTCCTGATGCTCGCCAGCTCCGACGCCACAGACCCCTACGGGGTCTATGGGCGCTTGCTCGCGGCCCGCGCCTGCGGAGCGATCCTGGAGTGGCGCGGGAACCGCTGGAAGCTGGCCCCGACCGTCGACCCCACCGAGCGGCTGTCGGTCTGGCAGGACCAGGCGGCCTGGGACCGCGATGCGGAGCGGTGGCTCAGACCACGCAGCCGGGAGATCGCCGCGCTGCGGCGCCAGCTCCCCGTTCCGGCGGGCGCACCGTGACGGCCGGGGTGGTCGCCCCGCCCCCAACAGCCGCCCATTCTCCTAGCGCCGCTCGGCGGCTGGCGGCTGGATTCGCCGAGCTGCTGGTGCAGGTCGAAACCGACTGCCAGCGGCAGGGCTGCGGGGCCGACTGCGAGTTCGCCGCTGCCGCCCCGAGAGTGGCGGTGCAGGCTGCTGGGCTCGTGCGCGACTTTGGGGCGGCAGGGCGGCCCGTCCCGGACCCTCCTCCGCCGGGACGGGCTGCTCGGTGAGCCGCGTGCCCACACGGCGTACCCGGCCGCCTGGCGGGCTCGTGATGGCCACGGCACCCGCCTCCACAGTTGCCGAGCGCCGCGCGGCCGCTGGCTTTGGTACTCCAGGTACCCCGACTTTGGCGGCGGCGGTTGTAGCGGCGGACGATAGCTCCAGCACCACCTGCGCCCACTGTGGGCGAGCGCTGCCAGCTCTCGTGCGGGTCGGCGGCCGCCCGCGCCGCTGGTGCTCGGCACGGTGCCGCCGTCGCGGGGCTGTGCGGCGCTCCGAAGGGCTGCCCGAGTCGTGGCCGGCCCGGGGGCCCCGGGGCCGGGCAAGCCTGGCCCGGAGCGCGGAGCTGGACCCGGGCCGGGGTGAGGTGGCCCGGCGGCGACTGGCTGGGACCGAGAGGCCCGACGCGACGGCCAGCGCCTGGCTGGAGGTGCGGCGAAGTGGCGGAGGCGCAGACCTTCGCAAGCTAGCTTGTCGAGATCGAGCGGCACGAGGCGCACCTTGAGGTTCGCAAGCGGGTGGTCAACGCACAGAGCCGCTGGCGGAACGCGAGCCGTTCGAGCAGTGGTCGGCCTGCCCATGGATCGAGCTGCACCCCACCGGGCTAGTAGCAGAGGCTGCCCCGGACCCGGTGTATCAGGGGCTCGTGAGCACTTGGGCGCGAGCCTAGCTAGCTCGCTACTGAGCACAGCTAGGTTCCTACGAGGGCAGCTATGACCCAGTGCGCGCTCTGGCTCCGGGTCAGTACGTCCGAGCAGGAGACGACCAACCAGGAGCCTGAGCTGCTGGCCCTGGCGGCCGCCAGAGGTTTCGAGGTGGCCGAGATCTACCGGCTGGAGGGCGAGTCCGCATGGTCCGGCTCCGGCGGCTACCGGAAGGCGCTCGACGCGATGCTTCGGGACGCCCGGCGGGGCCGGTTCGAGGTGCTGCTCGTGTGGGCGCTGGACCGGCTGAGCCGCGAGGGGCCGCTGGCCACCCTTCAGCTCGTGGACCGGCTTGGCCGCGCCGGGGTCCAGGTGGTGAGCCTTCATGAGGCCTGGACCGAGGCGGGTGGCGAGCTGCGGGAGCTGCTGCTGGCGATCACCGCGTGGGCGGCCCGGATGGAGTCCCAGCGCCGCTCCGAGCGGACCAAGGCGGGGCTGGAGCGTGCTCGGGCCGAGGGGAAGCGGATCGGCAGGCCGCTGGGGGCCAAGGACAGTCGCAAGCGCCGCCGTTCGGGCTACCTGCTGCGCTGGGCCAGGGAGCGCGACGCGGGGTAAACAACCGTCCTCCGGGTTCCCGGGTCAGCCTGAGATCAGCGGCGGGTGGTGACAAGGTGGTAAACAAGGGGTCGGTTGTTCGCCGTTCCGCGGGTAGACTGATCAGACTGGTCCTCGTCGCTGGGGAGGGCAGAGATATGCCGCGCGCGGGTATTCTGGCAATCGGCTCGGCTACGGTCCTGTGGGTTGCCGGACTGTCGTTCGCGGTGTCGCCTGTACTTGCCGCGTCACCTGCAGTGACTGGTGGGCATGGTGCCGCGGTCGACCGTGTAGCGGCCCCAACGGCGAACGGCCTCCGTCCTCCTTTGCACCTGCCGTCGGGTCCCAGCCGATTCGTGGTGGGCGCCAGTACCCGGGTAACCGGAACCGCTCTAGCCAGTGCGGGTCGCCGTGCTTGGCCAGCAGTGCCTCCGGCTCCCACGGCGGGAGGGACCCGATCGGCGCAGTTGGCAGGCTCCACTTCCAACAATGAGGCCTACACAGCCCTTCCACCCACTCGGCTGCTCGACACCAGGACCAACGGGGAAACCCTAGGTCCGAGCGCCAGCCTAAACTTGGAGGTGATTGGTGGGAGTGTGCCAGCGTCTGCTACGGCGGTGGCGCTCAATGTGACCGTTACCGACACCACGGCGCCAAGCTATCTGACGGTGTACCCCGCAGGAGAGGCGCTGCCCTTGGTTTCCAACCTCAACTGGGTGTCTGGGGATACGGTCCCCAACTTGGTCATTGTCCCGATCGGTGCTGGCGGCCAGGTGACCTTCTACAACGACTTGGGCAGCACCGACGTCGTTGTGGACCTAGAGGGCTACTTTGCCCCGGAGCCTTCCAACAGCACCGCTGGCAGCTACGTCCCACTGACCCCGGCCCGTATAGCGGACACGCGGGCCAATAGCGGGGAACCTTATAGCGGGGACACCCTTAGCCCGGGCGGGTCGCTGAACGTGCAGGTGGGCGGAGTGGGTGGAGTCCCGAGCCCCGGTGTGACCGCCGCACTCATGAATGTCACTGTCACCAATACGACTGCAGCCAGCTACCTGACGGTCTACCCGCAAGGAGGGGCACGGCCTCTGGCCTCCAACCTGAACTGGCCCGCCGGAGACACTGTTGCCAACCGAGTGGTGGTGCCGGTGAACCCGTCAACGGGCCAGATCACCGTTTACAACGATGCGGGCAACACGGACGTGGTGATTGACGTTGATGGGTACTTCACCAACGGCGCGGCCACGCCGTCCAACGCGAGCTTGTTCAGCACCATTAGCCCGACCCGCGTTCTCGACACACGCCAGACCGGCCAGACTCTTGGGCCAGGCACTTCCCTGACCCAGCAGCTCGGCGGGCTGGACGGAATAGCGGCCAATGCCACCGCTGTCGTGACCAACGTGACCGCGACCGACACGACTGCGCCGAGCTACTTCACGGTCTACCCTGGAGGGGTTCAACCCTTGGCTTCGGACGTCAACTGGTCCGCCGGGCAAACGGTCCCGAATCTCACCGTTGCCACTTTGAGTAGCGGTGGGTCGATCACGGTGTACAACGATGCCGGACGCGCGGACCTGGTGATAGACGCGTTCGGCTATTTCGGGCCACGGGTCCCTTTGACCATCACCACCAACTCGCTTCCGACTGGAACGGTGGGAACTGCCTACTCCGCGACGCTCACAGCCTCGGGCGGCACCCCACCGTATTCGTGGCAGGTGATCTCCGGCTCCCTACCCAGTGGCCTGGCGCTGGCATCGGACGGAGTCATCTCTGGAAACCCCTCCGTCGCGGGTACGTCGGCCTTCTCAGTGCAGGTCGCGGACTCTACCACACCGACGCCGACGACCGCGACAGCGTCTCTGTCGCTGACTGTCTACTTGGGCCCGCCGTCGACTGCTTCGAGCCCGAACTGGTCCGGTTACGTCCTCCAGAGCGGCCCGTACACCTCCGTGACGGGAACCTTCAATGTGCCATCGATCTATGCCTCGTCCACCAATACGGACACTTCCGAGTGGGTGGGGATAGACGGCGCCTATCCAGACACATCCCTGATTCAAGCTGGGATCGATGAGCCTTACGACGCCAGCACGAACACGTACCTGATCTACGCTTGGTGGGAGATCCTGCCCGCCTATCCCACCGAAGTGGAGATCTCTTGCAGCTACGTGTGCCCTTCACCCGGCGACAGCATCACCGTCACGATTCAACTGCTCCGCGG
>JAJYWM010000410.1 GCA_021791455.1 bacterium
GTGGAAGACGGACCCCGCGAGCCCGTAGCCGATGATCGCCACCCCGACGCCGTCCATCGTCGCGAGAGTCTAGGTCCGGACGGACTCAGGGTGCAGTCCGCGTTCACGCACGCCAGGGCTACGACGCCGTGATCGACCTCTTGCAGAGGTACCAGTCGACGCACTCGAACCCCTCGGTGCCCTTCCCGAACTCATCCGAGAGGCGCTCTGCGACCAGTTCCATGGTCGTCGGGGCCGGCAGGATGACCTTGTCCCCGGGCCGCCAGTTGGCGGGTGTGGCCACGTGGTTGGCATCGGTCGCCTGCAGGGCGTCGACCAGCCGCACGATCTCGTCCATGTTCCGCCCCGTGGTCAGGGGGTAGTAGATCATGGCGCGCACGATCCCCCGGGGATCGATCACGAACACGCAGCGCGAAGCCTCGGTGCTGCTCTCACCCGGCATCACCATGCCGTAGGCGGTCGCCACCCGGCGATCGAGGTCGGCGATCACCGGGAAGGGCACCCTCACGCCGGTCTTCTCCTCGATGTTGCGAAGCCAGGCGATGTGCGAGGTGACGCTGTCGACCGACAGGCCCAGCAATTCGACGTGCCGCCGTTGCAGCTCAGGGTGGATCTCGGCAAAGGCCATGAACTCGGTGGTGCAGACCGGCGTGAAGTCGGCGGGGTGCGAGAAGAGGACCAACCAGGTCCCCTCGAAGTCCGACAGGCGCACCGTCCCCTGCGTGGTCACGGCCTCGAAGTCCGGGGCCGGCTCTCCGAGTCGCGGCAGCCCGCCGCGGTTCGACTGGTCCTCGACAGCGCTCATCGCAGCCTCCTCCTCCGGCACGGCCCCCGCGACCGAGCGCCGTCCACCGCGTCCATGCTCCGCTCGCGCAGGGCCTCCCACCAGGGCCATTGGTCACGTCGACCCGGCCGCGGCCGATCCTGAGATTGCGCCGCTCCTTCCGCGTTGACTAGCGTTGGGGAGGTGACATCCCGCCGAGGGTCCGGGCGCCGCCGCCTGCGCGGGCTTCTCCTCGCCAGCGCCCTGAGCTTTCTCGGCCTTCTCGCACCCGCGGCCGGCGCCCGCGCCGCCTCTCCCTGGTGGGAGCTGGCCGCGTTCCCGGGCAGGGCGGTGACCCGGGTGACCTACTCGGGCGGTCGCGTGGTCGCCGAGGTCGGCGGCACCGCGATGGCACAAACCCCCGGGGGCTTCACCCCCGTGGCGACCCCGCCCGCCCCCCCACCGCGCGTCACGGTGGGGTCGACGACCTGGTCCATCGATGCCCGGGGCCGCATCCTCGTCTCCGTGGGCGGTGGGACCGCGCGCGTCGATGCCGGCAGCCCCCGTCTCGGAGCGGGCGCGCACCTCATCGCCGCCCCCCGGGCGGCCCCCGGCGTCGTGCTCGCGGTCAGCACCTCCGGGGTGGTGTGGAGCCGGGCGGTCAGCGGCACCTGGTCGGTCTCCCTGCTGCTCCTCCCGCGCACGCTGATCACGGGGACGCCGGCCATCACCTCGCTGGCCGCCTTCAGCCAGAGCACCCAGAGCGCGGTGGTGTACCTGGGAACCGCCGGCTACGGCACCCTGCTCACGGATGACGGGGGCAGCGATTGGACGCGGGCCAGCCCGGGGCTGCCCACCGATGTCCTGAGCCTGGCGGCGGACCCCCGCGGGGAGGGCTCGATCTGGGCCGGCACCAGCGGGGGGCTCTACGTCCACCGCCTTCAGGCGCTCCCGACCATCCCCGCGTACGCCGGGGGAAGCCTCACCGGCAAGTGGCTGCTCACCGCCCTCGTGTGCGCGCTGGTCGCCGCCGCCGCCGGGGCCGCGCTCACCGTCTGGTCGCGGCGGCGCGGCGTCCCCCCCGCCCCCGGCGCGTAGCGCGAGCGGGTCGTCAGCGCGTCGTACGGTGGGCTTCGACGCCACGCGCGGGCCAGCCCCACCCGTCCTCGGGGCCGGCACCGCTTGCGGGATCAAACACCCTTCGCGCCGAGGAGACGAGCACGCTGGACCCAACGCTCGCCGATGTCATCACGGTCCGCGGCCTGGTCAAGCGCTACGGGCCGGTCAAGACATCCCACGGCCGTAGGCCGTCAAGGGAAAGCCGCCAGGCGGGTCTTGACCGGGCAAGGCCTCGCCGCCCAGGCGATGGCCACCGAGGACCCTGCCCTCCCCGATATCGCCGCCCTCCGCGGCGGATGCGACCGCCTGGTGAGCCTGCTCAGCCGCCGGGCCCAGGCCGAGCAGCGCCGGGCCCGCGACGCCGTCCGCCGGCTGCGCTGACCCCTCCCTCAGCCTGCGCGCCTACCGGTCGCCTGCCCTCTCGGCGACTGCGTCATCCCCTACCGGACCCTCTCTTCCAACGCCCCGGGGTTGCCGAACACACCATCAGCACCAGACGTGTGCCCGCAGGAGCCTCCCGGAGACGGGTAGTCTCTCCGGCCATGCCGCCGACCGTCCGCGAGGTGATCGCCGAGCTGGAGGCCGCCGGCTGGCGGCAGACCAGCCAGCGGGGCAGCCACCGCCAGTTCGAGCACCCCAGCCGGCCGGGCAAGGTGACTGTGGCCGGACGCCCGGGCGACGAGCTGAAGCGCGGTACGCTGGCAAGCATCCGGCGCCAGGCCGGGCTGGTGAGGCAGCAGCCATGACCGACCGCTACGTGATCGTCCTCGAGGGAGATGCGGCGACCAACTACTCGGCCTATGTGCCGGACCTGCCCGGCTGCGTGGCGACCGGGGCCACCATCGAGGAGACGGTGCGCCTGATCCGCGAGGCCATGGCCCTCCACCTCGCGGCCATGCGCCGCGACGGCGATCCCGTCCCGGCGCCGACGGTGCGGCTGGGCGATCCCGCGCTGGAGCTGACCGAGGACGCCATCGGGGTCGTCGAGGTCACCGCCGCCGTCGCCCTGGCGGCCTGAGCCTGGCGAGAGCCGACCGAACCCACCGGCGTCACCAGCCGCGTGCCCACAGGACGGCCCAGGAGGCGCGGGAAGGACCGGCCCTAACCTCCGGGACCTGGCCCCCGCCGCCGTCAGGAGCCGGCCCCGCCAGGCCCGCACACTGACGGCCCATGAGGACCCTGGGCCGGCGCCGTCACCGCCGCGGCGGCATCGCCACGCTCGTCGTCATCCTCGCCCGCCTGCTCGCCGTCATCGCCGCTCCGGCGACCGCCTATGCGGCCACCTTGGCCGGAAGTCGCGTCAGCGCCTCGACCTTGGCGGCGCCCCTTCGCACCGGGCCCCCATCCTCCTTAACCGGAAGTTTGAGAGTCTGGCCGAGTCAGCTCGTCTCACCGGGGAACCGTCCGATCACCTTGACCCGCCGGCGAACCTCCTCCACCAGGGACCGCTCCATTAACCGGAAGTTTGAGAGTCTGGCCGAGTTGCGGTGAACTCGGACTGCGCTGCGGCGTTCTGACTACGTGCTCTTGGGGGTGAGCAGGGCCAGGGCGCGGGCCTGCAGCGGGGTGGGGGTGGTGACGATCTCGAAGGCGGCGCTGTCGGGCAGGCCGCGGGGGACCACCCGGTTGCGGGCGATGGTCCGGAGGGAGTCGAGCAGGGTGCGGAAGCTGTGCACCGGAGTGCCGTCCTCGAGCTGCTGGGTGGAGGCCTTGCGCAATGCCGGGGCAGAACGCTCGGCGGGGGCCACAGGGTCGGCCGCCACCGGGCGCTGCTCATCGCGGAAGAGCAGCGGCGCCCAGGCCCGCTCCAGGTGCCAGCGCACGTAGTAGGCGAGCATGCAGAGCAGCACGTGGGCCCGCACCCGGTCCTCGCTCCAGTGGTGGATGGGACGCACCTGGATGTCGATGCCCTTCCAGGTCCGGAAGGCCCGCTCCACCTGGCTGAGCTGCTTGTAGGTGCGCACCACCTGGTCGCTGGCCAGCTGGGCCGCCGTTGCCGAGGTGCGCAGCACGTAGAGGCCATCCAGCGCCGCCTCGGCGGCGATCGCCTCCGGCTGGCGCTGCACGCGGAGACTGGCCTCGCCGATCTCCACCTGGAAGTGCTTGGCCATCTTGTGCTTGCCGATCACCTTGCCCACCCGCACCCCGATCGCGCCGGCGCCGCGTAGCCGCCCCGCGGTCACCGCGTCGGTGATCGGCGCCAGCAGCGCCTCGGTGGCCTGGAGCAGGGCCTCGCGCTTGCGTGCCCGCTCCTCGGCCAGACGCGGGTTGCGGCAGACCACCAGCCGCTCTCCGGGGAAGTCGGGATGGCTGATCTCCACCAGGCTGCGCTCGTCGAAGAGGCCCAACTGCAGGGTGCCGTCATCCACCAGGGCGCGGATCGCCGGGCTGCGCAGCGCCGAGACCCAGCCGATGCCGCCGCGCTCCTTGAGCATGTCGATGCGCGCCTGGGTGAGCATGCCCCGGTCGCCCACCAGGACGATGTCATGGAGACCGAAGCGCGCCTTGAGCTTCTCCACCTGGGTCGCCACCGTGGCCGGGTCGCCGGTGTTGCCGGGCACCACCTCCACCGCCACCGGCCGTCCCTCCGCATCGGTGATCAGCCCGTACTCGATCTGCAGGGTGCCCCGCTTGCCGTCGCGGCTGTGGCCGAGCTGGGCCAGCGGGCAGTGGCGCCCCTCGACGTACGACGAGCTCAGGTCGTAGAGGACCAGCCCACCCTCCGAGAGGTGGCGCCGGGCCAGCCGCTCCTCGATCTTGGGCTGGCGCTCCAGAAGCCAGTCGAGAGCGGCATAGATCTCATCGACACCAGCGTCCTCGACCCCAAAGACCGAGCTCAGGGTCGACTCCCCCCAGGAGCGGCTGGTGGCCAGCTTGGAGCGCGGCTCCACCACCCGGGCACAGATCAGGGCGAGCACCAGGTCGCGCTGCCGGCAGGGCTGCCGGTCCAGCAGCTCGGCCATGCCCAGCTGACCCATCACCCCCGAGGCGGCGACCACGTGGCCGTGGGGCAGGCTGCGCCGCACCTCCCAGTCCTCGCTGCCGAGGAACTTCTCGCCCGCCAGGCGCCGCCGGATGATCTCCACCAGGTCGAGCGGCAGATGGGAGAGGTTGGCCAGGGTCTCGTTCTTGACCTTGCCGCCCTCGCGGTACGAGCGGCGGAGCAGAGGGTACTCGTAGGTCCGCTCCTTGTATTGACGACGTACCCAGGCCACATGGATGGCCCCGCTCCGTTTTGCCACATAGCGATCATACCAGATTACCCTCCCTCTGTCCAGCGCTATTATGTCTACATCACCTGCCAACAGCCGGGGCCAAAGTCCTTGCCCCCGAACGACAACCCCGCCTCAAACGGCCATCAGCCGCTCAAACTTCCGACTAGACGGAAGTTTGAGCCGCCCGGGGCGGCGTTCTGCTGACGTGTCGTTGTCCAGCAAGGGATATGGCGACGGCGACTCGACAGATATGTAGGCACTAAGATAGTTGACGTCGGTGGCAGAGTATGCCATCATTACTCTGTGCCTACTCGAAGCGGCAAGGTCCACGTCGCCACCACCCGCAGACACTACAAGGGGAAGGTCTACGAGACCCATCTGCTCCGCCGCACCTACCGCGAGGGAGGCAAGGTCAAGAACGAGACGGTGGGCAATCTCTCCCACCTGCCGGCCGAGACCATCGAGCTGATCCGTCGCAGCCTGGCCGGCGAGCACTTCGTCTCCGGCAGCGACCTGGAGGTCCGGCGCAGCCGGCCCCACGGCCACGTGGTCGCCGTCGCGGAAGTGATGCGGCAGCTGGGGATGGCGGAGCTGCTCGATCGTCAGCCCTGCCGGCAGCGGGACCTGGTGCTGGCCCTGATCGGTGCCCGGCTGCTGGAGCCCCAGTCCAAGCTGGCGACCAGCCGCACGTGGGGGGAGTCGACCCTGAGTGCGGTCTTCGGGGTGGAGGACGCCAGCGTGGATGAGATCTATGCCGCCCTCGACTGGCTCCGGGAGCGCCAGCCCAAGATCGAGGAGCGGCTGGCCCGGCGCCATCTCGCCGAGGGAGGGCTGGCCCTCTACGACTTGAGCTCGTCGTACGTCGAGGGGCGCCACTGTCCCCTGGCCCAGCTCGGCTACAGCCGCGACGGCAAGCGGGGCACCCTGCAGATCGAGTACGGGCTGATCACCGATGCCGAGGGCCGGCCGATCGCCGTGGAGGTGGTGCCGGGCAACACCGGCGATCCCGCCACCGTGGCCACCCAGGTGGAGAAGTTGAAGGACCGCTTTGGCCTCCCGGACGTGGTCCTGGTGGGCGACCGGGGGATGCTCACCCAGGCCCGCATCGAGACGCTCAAGGAGCGGGGCGGCATTGGCTGGATCTCGGCGCTGCGCAGCCCCGCGATCCGGGCCCTGGTCGAGGCCGGGGCCATCCAGATGAGCCTCTTCGACGAGCGCAGCCTGGTGGAGATCGCCCATCCGGACTTCCCGGGCGAGCGGCTGGTGGTGTGCCGCAACCCGCGCCTGGCCGAGGAGCGGGCGCGCAAGCGCGAGGACCTGCTCCAGGCCACCGAGGCCAAGCTGCAGCCGATCGTGGAGGCGGTCGAGGTCGGACGGCTGCGGGGCGCTGCCGCCATCGGGCTGCGGGTGGGCAGGGTGATCGGCACCTACAAGATGGGCAAGCACTTTGCTGTCGAGATCACCGATGACAGCCTGCGGGTGGAGCGCCAGCCGGCGGAGATCGCCGCCGAGGCGGCGCTGGACGGCCTCTACGTGATCCGGAGCTCAGTGGCCGAGGACAAGCTGGCCAGCGATCAGCTGGTCCGGGCCTACAAGCAGCTGAGCCAGGTGGAGCGGGCCTTCCGGACCTGGAAGGGCTACGACATCCAGGTCCGGCCCATCCACCACTGGGCCGAGGAGCGGGTCCGGGCCCACATCCTGCTCTGCATGCTCGCCTACTACGTGCGCTGGCAGCTGGAGCGAGCCTGGGCGCCGCTGCTCTTCCGCGACGAGGAGCGGCCCGTGCTGGACGACCCCGTGGCCCCGGCTGAGCGTTCCGCCGCGGCGCTGCGCAAGGTCTCCACCCAGCAGCTCGAGGACGGCACTCCGGTGCACAGCTTCCGCACCCTGCTCGACTCCCTCATGACCATCACCCGCAACCGGGTGGTCCCCCGCGGCTTGCCGGAGAGCGCCGCCTTCGACATCGTCACCACCCCCACCCCCCTCCAGGCCCGCGCCCTGACCCTGCTCAACCCCTCCCCGAGCCCCAGGTAGCCAGAACGGCGCAGCCCAGGCCGAACTCAGCTGAACTCGTCCGACCGCTCAAACTTCCGGTTAGGG
>JAJYWM010000050.1 GCA_021791455.1 bacterium
TCCCACCGTCGTCCAGCACCAGGCCCTCACTCTCCTTAAGGTTTCGCTTCGCCTCGGTCTCCTGTAGTCAGGACCCCCAGCCAAAACGAACTGCCGCTCGGCTATCTGAAGGGGAACTTCGGGCTAGTCCACCACTCGAGCATCGCGGCGACTCTACTTGTTTCGTGAGCACAGGGCACGGGACCCCTAGTGAACCGCCCCGATTCGTGCGCACTGCCTCCGTGCCTCGCTCCGAAATGCGCTTGCCACCACTGCAAATGCCTCTCCGCCCTTCAGAGCAATAAGCCCCGCGCCCAACAGGGGCCCCTGAGCAAACGCACGCCATGGTGCTCGCACGTAGGGCCGGTTCAGTGCGGACAGGCTACCCGCCCCATGCTTTCGAGCATACGTCAGATACCCTGGTCCATAGTATCCCTTCTTCCGACAGACGTCGAGGTACCCCGGGCAACCCTCATCGTGCCCAATTTCAGCGTCAACCCTCGCGACTCTACCTAGCATCCTGACCCGCACCGTTAGGTCCCAGTCCTCCGGCCCAGGTTCAATTCCTTCATCGAAACCTCCTGTTAGCTCGAACATGTCCCGTCGATAAAACCGAGCAGCCTCGATGGAGTCGCTTCCGCGGTAAAAGGATCGCTCGAACGCACGCACTTTCGCCCAGAACCCACATCCGAAAGAGAATTCAGGCACGATAACAGCTCCGGCACCGGCCTTCAGCGCTGCAGCGGCTTCTCCCACGACCTTAGAGGCGACAACCATGTCCGAGTCGATGAAGCCAAGAATGGGAGAGTCGGTAAGCCGCGCCCCTGCATTACGCTGTGCCGCTCGTTCGGGCCCCTGAATCGCGCAAATATCGGCATCGCGCAGCGCGATCGCCTGCGTGCCGTCCGTCGAAGAATTGTCAACCACTACAATATTACACGGATACTCCTGATGTCTCAATGACGCGAGGCACGCGTGAAGCGTCCGCTCGGAGTTCCTGGTCGGAACGACCACGGTCACGTCGCTCCCGCCTCCACGAACCTCACGCTTCAATATGGTTGGTGACACTTTCACATCCTCGACATTTGCTATCGCGTTCCTAAGCTCCGTCGCTCAACCGAATCTACGCTGGTCAAAAGGTACAGACTTACCCCAGCACTAAGATGTGCTTCCCGAAATGGTGAAGGCAGGCACGTCCGGGCTATAAGCACTCGGCACAGGGAGGGCTGCTGTTCTTGTGCTATGCCCACCCCACGCTCTTGATAAAGCGCCCCGCCCGCTCCCTCCACGCTTGCAATGTGAACCGGACCAAGGCATCCTCGCGGGCCTGGAGTCCGAGCACCTCGCGTAGCGTCGCATTTGCGGCGAGCTCGGCAACAGCCGACGCGATCGACTCGGCATTCGGGTGCACGAGTAGACCATTCACTCGATCCCAGAGAATGTCGGTAAACCCGCCTACGCGGGTCGCAACGATTGCCTTCCCAAACAACATCGCCTCTAGTGTGGCTAAAGAACAGCCCTCATAAAAGAACGTTGGGAATAGCACGATGTCTGCGAGTGCGAGAGCGCTTGGCATTAGGCTGTGAGGAAGGCCGCCCATGACGGTAAGTCGGGCGCGCACGGATGAGGCTGCTCGTCCGGTGTCTCGAGCAAGGTTGGTGGCGAACTTGTCGGCTCGGCCGTGTACCGGCACGGGGACGCCCGCCAAGAAGAAGTGGCAGTCTACCGCTTCCCTTTTCGTTACCAACGCCGCAATCTCGGCCAGCCATGCGCCCCCCTTCGAAAGGGAAAGGTTGCGTGGAATCAGGACAGTGGTCTGGGCACTGTCCTTCGCAGCTCGCATCGAATCGAGCTTGGTACTCTCTTCTTCCTGCGCAGTAGCGACTTCGTCAGGGGAGAAGTCGGCAAAATTCGGCACCACTTCAACACGCTCTCGGAGGTGGGGGGCGTCGCTGTGAACAATGGTAAGGAGCGACGAGTCCACGCTGAGAACGGCGCGGCATCGGCGGAGTCTTGAGAGGGTACGAGCCTTCTGGGTGCGGCGCCATACTGTGAGCGTGGCGTTGTTCACCCATCGCGATGGGTACCAGGAGGCGTAGTTGCGATCCCACACCGCATCCCAATAGATCCCGTGGCATGTGGCGGTGACCCGCTCGGTTGGAAGCCCAGGAGGTACATGCTCAAGATACTGGAAGTGCAAATGCGTGCATTTATCCTTGAGAGCTTGGCGGGCTAGGGCGGACCACAGAGTAGACCGACGGGGTCCAGCTCGAACGACTCGAATCCCAGAAAGCTCTACGGTCCCGTGCGGCGGTCCAGGCTGGTAAATCGAAACTTGTGCGCCAAGGCCTGCTGCAAGGGTGGCCAAGTGAAGGAGATGACGCTCGGCACCTCCCTCGAACAAGGTTGACTTGGAGTCCAAGTATGAATCAGTGATAAATCCAATGTGGGCACGGCGAACTCGATCGGCAATGGCGACCTCAGTGTCCGTCGAAGGCTGTGACGGCTCTAGGAGCATGTTGAGTCAAGGGTGCTCGGCCTACGCATCCCAGCCGTGCAAAGGAGCGGAGCCCGGCACCCCTTGCAAGTGAGTCTGCCGGTCTTGAGCCATCCTGCGTGGGCAGTGCAGCAACTCGATCGGCCACTCATAGTCAGTTGGATAGGGTATCAGGTTCTCTGCGGGTCCCATCCTCACTTCGGGACTGGGCTGTGCGGGATCGGCAAAAGTACAGAGTTCTGGTCACGAATGGTGCATAGCCCCGCCTCGAGGGTCATCCAACCACATGCGGCTCTCGTCTGCGAGTTGCCGGTTCTTGGTAGGCCCGCATCCGGTGGCGGTGGCCGCGGCGGTTCAGCACGGTGGCGTCATGGAGGAGACGGTCACCGATGGCCCCGGCCACGACCGCACGGGCGAAGACCGGGCCCCAGTCGGAGAAGCCACGGTTGGCGGTGAGGATCACTGAGCCGCGGTCGTAGCGTCGGCTCACCGCCTGGAAGATCCACTTCGCTGGGGCTTGGTCCAGAGGCGGGCAGCCGAGCTCGTCAATGACCGGCAGGGAGGGATGAGTGCAAGTGCGCAGCTTGAGGTGGGCCAGGCACTCAACGTGGGCGGCCCGCAGGGTCTTGGCGAGGTCAGACGCAGAGATGAAGTAGGCGCGGTAACCAGCCTCGTTCGCGGCGATGCCCAGCGCAATCGCCAAATCGGTCTTGCGCACCCCCGGCGGACCCAGGCGGATCACGCTGCGGTGCTCCTCGACGAACCGCAGGGTGGAAAGCTCGCCGACCACTTTGCGGTCCAGGCTGGGCTGGAAGTCGAAGTCGAAGTCCGCGAAGGTCTTGTCTGCCTTTCCGCTCATCTGAGAGGGCTTTCAGGCTCCCCACTCCTGCTCGCGTTCCTCGCGGAGGATCTCGGCGGCATGGAGTTCGGCGAGAAGCTCTTTGAGACGTTGGCCCCGATTGATCTGGGAGCGGTAGAGCTGGACCTGCCCCGGGGAGAGTCAACCGTTGCCCCGCTGGCCCTGGAAGCGGCAGGTCCACTGGACGCAGGGGCCGTGGAGCTGAGGTGGGTGGGCGCGACAGGCACAGCCCAGTCGGCCGAAGCGTAGCGAGCGCACCACCAGGCTGCCGGGCAGGGTGCTTTCTGGGTCCGCCAGCAAGCGAGCCAGCTGGCGCCGGATCCACTCCGCGTGGCGTTGCTCGCGGCTAGCCACGGATGAGGAGGTGGTGCTTGTGCATGCTTACCTACATGCGACACCATGTTGGACGTGACCGTAGGGGCGAGTGTGGCCCCGGTAGGAGGTTTAAACCTCCACACTGAGGTGCTCGACGCTCTGCCGGTTGTCGACCACTTCGGCCACCGCCTGGCCCTCAGCGAAGGGCTGCAAACCGCCATCGGATGGGGTGGCGCGCGCACCGGACTCTCTCCGGCGCGGGCCCTGGGGGTGGCCATTCGCAACATCTGCCTTCACCACGAGCCGACGCTGGGTGAGTGGGCGGCGTGCCACGACCCGACCACCTTGGAGCACCAGCCGGGTGATGTGGAGCTGCTCGACGACGACCGGGTGGGGCGGGCACTCGCACTCCACTTCGACGCCGACCGGGCCACCTCGCCCAACCAGCTGGAGCTGCGGGCGATCGTGGAGTTCGAGGTGGACTGCTCCCAGCTCCACAACGACTCCACCAGCGTCGCCCGAGCGGCGCCTTCGCCCGCGCCACCGGGAGGCCGCGGGGTGGCAACCCGAAGGTGCTGGCGGCCCACGGCTTCTCCAACGACCACCGCCCCGACCTCAAGCAACTGGTCTGGATCCTCACCGTGGCCGCCGATGGCGCGCTGCCTCTGGCCCATCGGGTGGCCGACGAAAACACCGAGGACTCCACCACCTATATCCAAGCCTGGGAGGGACTCTGCCAGCTGCTCGGGCCCAATGACTTCTTGTACGTGGCCGACAGCAAGCTGGCGGTGCGCACCACCGTGGACCATCTCCACCGCTAGGCCGGGTGCTTCGTCACCGTCCTGCGTCGCAGTCGCAAGGAGGATGAGCCGCTGCGGGCATGGCTGGTCAGCTACGAGCCGGACTGGACTGAAGTCTTGCACCGCCTCGGCCGCCGCCCGGACGACCCTGAAGGCGTCTACTCCGTGGCTCCGGCACCCTGGCCTCCCAGCGAGGGCTGCCGAGTGGTCTGGGTGCGCCCCAGAGGCAAGCGGGACAGTGCCGCTGAGACCCGCTAGCGGCGGAGCGCCGATGGCATCGCCGCCCTGGACGCCCTCAACCAGCGGCTGCTCTCGCCCCGCACCCGCCTGCGTGACTGGGTCGCCATCGCTGCCGAGGCCGACGGGGCACCGGAGGAATGCTCGGCCAGCCGTTGGGTGGGAAACGGATCCAGGAAGCGACCGAGGTCCGGCACCGCCAAGAGAGCCGGGGCTGACCGGGGCGCGACACTCGCTACCGGCGCATCTTCACCACTAGACTCCGCCTCCGCATCTTGGTCCGTGAGGACCTGGTCGCCGAGGACGCCGGCTCCCGGCGGCGCCTCCTCCAGTGAACTCAAGCTGATCTCACCTACGCGCCCCTCCCCGCAGAAGTCACTGTCGAACTCGGGCTGCAACCCCTCCCAGGTGTGCGGAAAGCGGAGTTGGCCGCCCTGACGCACCATCCTTGATCCCCCTGCTACGCCGTGCTGGGCCGATATGGGCTGGCATGAACGGACTTCTTGGACTGACAAACGCGGTCCTCTCAGTCCTGCCGGCTCAGGCAATGCCGACGTCGTCCCTCGCGGCAAGCGGATCAATGTACGCGCTGGCCCTGCTGGGTCTCTCCAGAATCGAGCGCCAGCGCTTCGCCACCGAACCCCAAGTGTAGCCGTGCGCCCAAGCCACAGCTGCGAGCGAAGTTCGCAGCCATCGTTCGGGGTCACCCAGTAGTGACACCGCGGCTTCGGCAAGTGCGTCCGGGTTGGCGTCAGTGAGAAGGCCCGTAACACCATCGATCACAGCGTCTCGGAGCCCCGGAACACGATACGCAATAACTGGAACCCCAAATGCCGCAGCTTCGACCGCGACGATGCCCCAGCCTTCTAGGTGACTGGGCATGAGCAGGATGTCGGCACGCGCGAGGATTTCAGCCTTCTTGGATTCGGACACGAAGCCATGGACGGCTACGCCCGGAACAATGTTTCGACGAACGGTCGAGACCAGGTACCCGTCGCCCAAGATGTCGAGGGTGGCGCCGGGTAGAGCGGCACGGATCCGGCTAAACGCCGTCATAGCCTCGAGAGGCCCTTTGCTCGCAACCAGGCGCCCAAGGAAAACGACACGCGGCGTCGGTGACACCCCACGCCGGTCTACCTTAGGGAGAGCAGCGATCCCGGGTGCAATTACTGCTTCCACGGCAACTCCGTGGGCGAGAAGGAGAGCTTGGCTCGAAGGGGAGACTGCCACGACGCGTGCTCCGCGGAGGCGACGGATCCAATAAGGCTCAAGTACCCACCGGCCAAGCCAACTCACGGGCGGGGAGAACTCTTGACACCACATGGCGCCCGCCCCTTGATGATATAGGACTACCGCTTGCTCTCCTACGATGGAATGCGCGTAGAAGGGACGTGTGCTTACCGACTCGACAACAAAGTCATAAGATGCTTTGTTAGCTCGCAGGTAATTACGCGCCGCGTGAAAGTACTGCACCGAGTCGCGAGACCGGACGTATGTGCGATGAAGTCGAGTGCTCATTTTGATCACGTTGCTTGGGGTGCCGAGTGAGATCGTGTGATGGAGAGCCCGGTGCACCTCACCCGAATCGGCCTCGGCTGCGGTGGCCGCAGGCACCAGCAAGTCTACTGAATGGCCTTGAGCAGCCCATTCGGACGCAAGGCTAGACACGTACACCTCAGCGCCCCCTGCAAGCGCATCGGCTGGATGTTTCCAGTTCAACAGTAGGATCCGCACGGCAACCCTCTTTACCCTCGGACGGTGGAGATAACGAGGCTGGTCCGGATGTCCAGTCTTCGGACTACGCCGCGACGTTGAAGATGCACAGGCGCCAGTACTTGAACAACTGTTGATCCGTGTGGGATGCAACTTCGGCAGGTCCGAACAGTAGAGCCATACCTTGTCCGCCCACTGGGCGAGGAGAGTCGGCCTAGCTGCTGGTAGGCTTGCGATGCGTCGCCAACGTGACGCGTGCGGCTGTCATTGTACGATGGAGCGCTCGTTGGCTGGCTCGGTTCTAGGTCGAAGGGCGCCAGCCAATCCCTCATGGGGTTAGCTGCGGCAAGGACTGAGGTCGTCGGCTCCGGCATGCCCTGCCGCTCGGAGTGCATGTTTGAACGAGGCAGTTGGCGTTCAACACCTGAATCTGCTGAGTGCTGGCAGGGCCCCCTCATGCGTGACCTGCTCGGGCGCCGGGGACGGTTCGTGTCCGACCACTCGCCGTATCGATGTCGATGCGACACGCGTGCGCCCCCTGCCTGTGCGTCGATCCGCGGGTGGGCGAGGGGAAATATCATGTCGGCGATGTAGTTCACCCTCAGGCACAGACCACATGGGATCCGTACACGGTCCGTCGAGGAGGGTGAAATGTAGACACTAGTGTCCTGCTTCTGAAGTAGCTACGCAAAAGCGAGCGATGCTGGCAAGGATCTGGTCGGCGGTCTTGACCCAGGTGAAGGGCTTGGGGTGCTCG
>JAJYWM010000258.1 GCA_021791455.1 bacterium
CGAACATCTTTGGCCACCAGTAGTAGAGGGCAGCGAACACTGCGAAGAGGGACCCACCCACCAGGACGTAGTGGATGTGCGCCACCACCCAGTAGGTCCCGTTCAACTCGTAGTCGATCCCGAGAGACGCCAGGAACACCCCGTCCAGACCCCCGATCAAGAACATGAGGATGAAGCCGACGGCGAACAGCATCGCGGAGCTGTAGCGGATCGAGCCACCCCACATGGTCCCGAGCCAGTTGAAGATCTTGATCCCGGTCGGGACCGCTATGACCATCGTGGCCGCCATGAAGAAGATCTGCACCGGAAGCGGCAGGCCGACCGTGAACATGTGGTGGCCGAACACCATGAAGCCCAGGACCCCAATGGCAGCCATGGACATGGCCATCGCTCGGTATCCGAAGATGGGCTTGCGGGTGAAGACCGGCAGGATCTCGGAGATGACCCCGAAACCGGGCAGGATCATGATGTAGACCGCCGGGTGCGAATAGAACCAGAAGATCAGCTGGTAGAGGATCACGTTGCCCCCGTGGGCGGGGTTGAAGAAGTTGGTGCCAATCTGGCGGTCCATGAGGACCATCGCCCCCACCGCGGCCAGGAACGGAGAGGCCAGCAGCACCAGAGCCGAGGTGACCTCGATGGCCCACACGAAGAGCGGGAGCCGAAACCAGGTCATCCCGGGGGCGCGCATCTGGTGAATTGTGACCAGGAAGTTGACGGCTCCCATGACGGAGGCGATGCCCACGATGTAGAGGCCGAGGATCCAGAGGTCCTGGCCGGCCTGGGGGGTGTAGAGCTTGGAGTCGGCGAGAGGCGCATAGCCTGTCCAGCCGGCCGAGGCAGCCCCCCCGAAGAAGAACCCGCTGTACATGACAAGCCCGCCCAGCGGGATCAGCCAGTAGGCGAAGGCATTGATCCGCGGGAACGCCATGTCCTTGGCCCCGATCATGAGCGGCAGCATGAAGTTTCCGAACGCGCTCCACACTGGGATCGTGAACAGGAAGATCATGGTGGTCCCGTGCATGGTGAAGAGCTGGTTGTATTGGGATGCCGTCACCAGGGTGTTGTTGGGCTGGGCCAACTGCGTTCTCATCACCAGGGCCATCAGGCCGCCCACCAGGAAGAAGGCCATCGTGGTCCAGAGATAGAGCAGCCCGATGCGCTTGTGATCGGTGGTGGTGATCCAGTCCCAGACGGTCTGGTAGTTCCGGGGAACCGGACGGCTCAGAGGAAGGTCGGCTGCTGCCATGTTTGCTAGGCCCTCTTCAGGTGGGAAGGTGTTGGATATAGCTCTCGTACTGCGCCATGGATACGACCTTGACCGTGATCAGCATCTGATCGTGGCCGACGCCGCAGAATTCGTAGCACTGCCCCCCGAACGTGCCCAGCTCATTGCCCTCTATGAAGGCGTGGTTGACGATCCCTGGGAGAGCGTCTATCTTGGCGCCGAGCTGGGGCACCCAGAACCCGTGAATGACATCCAGGGACTCGGTGGAGATCTCGATCGGGACGTTAACCGGGATCTCCATGGTCCTCAGGGAATACTTTCCATTGGGATAGTAGAAGGTCCAGTAGAACTGCCGGCCGATCACCTTGATGTGGATCTCCTGCCGGGCCGCGGGGCTGGCTGGGCTGGGGCCGTGCCGCAGGTAGCCGACGTTCACCACGTTGAGGAAGAACAGGGCCACCAAGACGACCAAGGGCCCGATCGTCCAGGCCAGCTCGACCCGGTTGTTGCCATGAACCTGCTTCGGCATCTCGTCTGGAGACCGCCGCCGGAAGTGGATCGCGGCGTAGAGGATGGCGCCCCCGACCCCGATCAGTACGACTAGGGCTATGGCGGTGAAGACCCAGAAGATCATGTCGATGCGATCGACCGAGGGGCCTCCTCCGTTGAGGAAGTTGGTGTTGCTGGCGAAGACCGGCACCGCCCCCGCGGCCGCCATAAACCCTGCAATCACGACGGCGAGCGTCAACTTGCCGCCGATCCAGCTCCGCCCTGACTTCAACCTTTCCTCCCACGACCGACAACCGGACCTGCGGCTCGGGCCTCCGCCTCCCGCCGACCGCTGCCGGGGAGTATGCCCGCGCCCCGATCTCAGTGTCAATCCTGATTTGGGTTCCGAGATGGATCGGGCCCCTGGCTAAGATGATTCGGTACTGCATGGCCCCGGTATTACAGGGGGAAGGCGATGGGAACGGACGCGTCGGCGGATCCACTAGGCGTGAGGCAGGCCCTGAGTCCTGGGGGGCCGACCTTCTTCAGCCTTCAGCGGCTGGCCGACCAGGGCCTGGCCGACACCGCCTCCCTACCGATCACGGTGCGGATCTGGCTGGAGATGCTGCTGAGGCAGGCCGGGTCCACGCATGTGAGCCCGGAGGACGCTCTGGTCCTGGCCCGGTGGGACCCGAAGTCGAATCCCGACCGCGAACTGCCGTTCTTTCCTTCCAGGGTGCTGCTCCAGGACTTCACCGGCGTCCCCGCAGTGGTGGACCTCGCGTCGATGCGGTCGGCGATGGCCGCCAACGGCGGGGACCCGACCCGGATTGACCCCCTGGTTGACGCCGATCTGGTGATCGACCACTCGGTCCAGGTCGACGCGTTCGGCAGCCCTCGGGCCTATGGGATCAACCTTGAGCGCGAGTACGAGCGAAACTCGGAACGATACAGCCTTCTCCGCTGGGCCCAGCAGGCATTCCGCGGTTTCCGAGTCGTCCCTCCCGGGATGGGCATCGTCCATCAGGTGAACCTGGAGTACCTGGGCCGGGTCGTCGCCCTGCGCGAGGTAGGCGGGGAACTGGTGGCCATGCCGGACACCCTGGTGGGCACCGACTCCCACACCACCATGATCAACGCCCTCGGGGTGTTGGGCTGGGGCGTCGGGGGCATCGAGGCGGAGGCCGCCATGCTCGGTCAGCCGATGTTGCTGGCGATGCCGACGGTTGTGGGCGTCCACTTCAAGGGTCAGCTTCCCGCCGGGGTCACCGCCACCGACCTGGTGCTGCGCGTCACCCAGTGGCTGAGGGCCCATGGGGTCGTCAACAAGTTCGTGGAGTTCGCCGGCGACGGCCTCGACAGCCTCTCCCTGGCGGACAGGGCGACCCTCTCCAACATGGCGCCGGAGTACGGGGCGACCGCCGCCCTCTTCCCGGTGGACAAGACCGTCCTCGATTACCTGCGCACCACAGGACGCAGCCCGGAGCTGATCGCCCTGGTGGAGGACTACACCAGGGCTCAGGGCCTCTTCCGGGAGACCGGCGCCGCGCTGCCACGCTTCAGCGAACTGTTGGAGCTTGACCTGGATTCGATAGAGCCGAGTGTTGCGGGTCCCCGCCGACCCCAGGACCGGGTGCCCCTGGGGGAGACCGAGGAGAGTTTCAAGGTCAGCTTCAACCCCGCCTCGAAGAGGACATCGGAGGCGGGCCGCTCCGTGCTTGAGGACGGGGCGGTTGTGATCGCCGCCATAACCTCTTGCACCAACACCTCCAACCCCGGGGTCATGGTGGCCGCCGGCCTGCTGGCGAAGAAGGCGGCAGAGCTCGGGCTGCGACCGCCGGCATACGTGAAGACCAGCATGGCGCCCGGCTCCCGCGTCGTCACGGACTACCTGGGACAGGCGGGCCTGCTCGAGCCGATGGCGGAGATCGGGTTCGACGTGGTCGGGTACGGCTGCACCACCTGCATCGGGAACAGCGGCCCGCTCCCGGAACACGTCGCCAAGGAGGTGAGGGAGCGAGACCTCAACGTTGCCGCCGTACTCAGCGGCAATCGCAACTTCGAGGGCCGGATCCACCCTCAGGTGCGGGCCTCGTATCTGGCCTCCCCCCCGCTGGTCGTGGCCTTCGCACTGGCGGGCACGGTTCGCGTCGACCTCACCCGAGACCCTCTCGGGGTCGATGCACAAGGCAACGAGGTTTTCCTACGAGATGTCTGGCCGGGCCCGGAAGAGGTTTCCCGGGTGATCGAGGAGGCCGTGAGGCCAGAGTTCTTTCACCGCGAGTACCAGCGGATATTCGAGGGCGACGAGCACTGGCAGGGGATGGCCTCCCCCAAGGGCCCGATCTACGAGTGGAACGAGGAGTCCACATACATCCGCGAAGCGCCGCTGTTCTTGGGAATGTCACCTCAGCCGCGCCCGGTGCAGGACATCCGGGGAGCCCGGGTGCTGGCTCTGCTGGGGGATTCGATCACGACCGACCACATCTCCCCGGCGGGGTCGATCGCTCCCGACAGCCCGGCCGGCAAGTACCTCCAGGAGCATGGGGTGCAGCCGCGCGACTTCAACAGCTACGGGTCGCGCCGAGGCAATCACGAAGTGATGATCCGGGGCACCTTCGCCAACGTGCGCTTGCGCAACCGGATGGCTGGCGAGAAGGAGGGTGGCTTCACCCGGATGCAGCCGACCGGAGAGCTCATGACCATCTTTGAGGCCTCCGAGCGATACCGGGAGCAGGGTGTACCGCTGATCGTGATAGGCGGACGGGAGTATGGATCTGGCAGCTCCCGGGACTGGGCCGCCAAGGGCACAACTTTGCTCGGGGTTCGCGCGGTCCTGGCGGAGAGCTTCGAGCGCATCCACCGCAGCAATCTGATCGGCATGGGTGTCCTGCCCATGCAGTTCCAGCCGGGTGATAACGCGGCGTCCCTGGGCCTCGATGGGACCGAGGTCTACGAGCTTCGCGACCTGGACCGGCAGCTGGTGCCCGCCGCCACCCTGAAGTTGCGGGTGACCAGGGCCGATGGGGTGGGAGTGGAGATACCTGTCCTGGCGCGGGTCGACAATCGCACCGAGGTTGAGTACCTCCGGCACGGGGGCGTCCTTCCCTTGGTCCTGCGCCAGTTCCTGGGCAACTGAAAGAGTTGCTGTCCCTGCACCAGTCCTCCCCGGCGCGCCGGGTGCTCGTGGGCCCAGGGGGGCTGTCACAACTCAGAGCCGAGATAGACAGGGCGGAGATGACCAAGGTTGTGTTGGTGACGAGCGCCACCCTGGCCTCCTCGACCGACGTCGTCACCCGCGTGGAAGAGCTCCTGCGAGGCCCCCACCAGGCGACTTTCACAGGCGTCCGGCAGCACACTCCCGAGAACGCCGTCCACCAGCTCGCAGACCTCCTGGATCAGACCGGCGCGAACGGGGTGATCAGCCTGGGCGGGGGGAGTGTGATCGACGGCTGCAAGGCCGCCATCCATGAGTTTGGATCCAACGGGATCTCCCACCTCTCCGTCCCGACCACCCTGTCCGGCGCTGAGTTCACGGCTTCAGCCGGCATCACCGACTCAGCCACCCACCGCAAGCGGGGTGTGGTTGACTTCGCCTCCGCTCCCAGCCGGGTGATCCTGGACCCCGAGCCAACCCTGCACACCCCATCCCGGCTCTGGCTCGCCACGGGCATCCGCGCCCTGGATCACGCGGTAGAGACGGTTTGGGCACCCGAACGAGACCCTCTGACGGGGCATCTTGCCCTGGAGGCCATCCGGGGTCTTCTCGCTAGCCTGCCCGCCTGCGCCCAGCACCCGGACGACATCCCCTCACGGCTCGCCGCTCAGACGGCAGCATGGTGGGCCGCACTTGGGCTGGCGGGAAATACGATGGGTCCCAGCCACCAACTGGGTCGGCTCCTGGGAGCCACCTTCGAGATCCCCCATGGGATCACCTCGTGCGTGTTCCTACCCGCCACCATAGCCCACATCGCAGCCGAGGACGAGAGCCTGGTCGAAGCTCTCGGGCCGGCATTCGGCGTGGGCTCCCCCTCCGAGGTGGCCGACCGCTGCCGCGATTTCATCTCCGCCCTGGGTCTGCCGACAACCCTGGCCGGGGCCGGACTCGACTCCCGCGACCTGCCCCGCTTCCTGGCCCTGGTTCCGGAGGAGTGGCACGCCATAGTCACGGTCTGCGCCTGAGCCGAGGGCTCGCACTTCGGCCAACCGACTCCCTCGAGATGCGCAGCCGGAGCACGCCGGGTCTTGCGAATGGCCGGATCCGGTCATCCGTCTGGGACGACGACCCGGGGCAGCGGCGGCGGCCGACGCGATCTGTCGGTGCGGCTGGCGAGGATGGATCCAGTGAGGATCAGCGCGAAGCCGGCTCCGATGCCGAGCGTGAACCGCTCGTGCAGGATCATGACGCCCAGCAGCACCGCCACAGCCGGGTTGACATAGGTGACGACCGTGGCTCGGATCGGGCCCACCTCGGCGATCAACTGGAAGAAGAGGATGAAAGCGCCAGCGGTGCAGACGACACCAAGGATGCCGATCGCGAGCAGGACTGAGTGGTCCGGAACCACTGTTGGCGCCGTGAGGACTGCGAACGGGAAGTAGGCCACAGCGCAGACGCCCAACGATGCAGCTACCACTCCTAGTCCTGGCAGGTCCGAGAGTCGGCGAGCCAGGACCTGGGGTCCCAGCGAGTAGCAGACGACGACCACGGCCATCTCCAGTGCCGCCAGGGGAGAGAGGCTGCCGAGGTCCAGTCCCAGAACGGCAAGCACACCCCCAAGGCCCACCAAAAGCCCGGCGACCTGGGTGCGCCCGAGGGCCCCTCCTCGTCCGCTGGCGCTGACCAGGATGACTCCCACCAGGGGAACGGCTGCAACCAGAAGGCCGGAGAGGGAACTGGTGATGCGTGTCTCGGCGTCGGACAGCAAGACCCAGGGCAGGGCGATCTCGATCACCGAGTAGGCGAGCAGCCAGCGCCAGCGCGTGGCCACCACCCGCACCTCGCCCCGGGCGGTCGCAACCGGCAAGAGCAGGAGGGCGCCGATAGCCGTCCTGGCGAAAACCAGGAAGACCGGGGAGATGGTCGCGACCGAGATCCTGATCAGGAGGTAAGGCAACCCCCAGACCACGCACATTGCAACGAAGAGCATCAGGCCCCGGCGACTCATTGGAGAAATTGTCGCGGCATCGCCACTCGGCCCCTGGGCACCGTCGCCAGAGGGGGCGGCCGTGGCCCACCCTTCCTACGGCTAAATTCGGGTGAGATGCATTGGAACCGCCAGATTCAACCGAGGAGCCGTGCGGCCCACCGGCCGGCGGTCCGTCGCAAGGGGCTCTGCCGGCTCACGCCTCCCTGTTCCCCACCGCGAATACACGTCGGTAGCGCAGCAGGTTCCCCCCCGCCCG
>JAJYWM010000089.1 GCA_021791455.1 bacterium
TTGCTCTCCTGTCCCCTGGAGCTGAGGAGAGGGTGCGCCCTCTCGAACTGCGCATGCTCTTGGGAGGCGTCGCGGCGATCGTCTTCACCCTGGTGATCGGGCGCCTGGCGCTCAACGGGATCACCGTCGGGCCGAACGGTCGGCTCCACGGTGGCCTCGGTCCATTCGCTCCCACCGTGGTCAATGCCCATGGCCAGGTCCAGACGCTCGGGGAGCAGCTGTTCACCACCTACCTCCTCCCCTTTGAAGTTACGTCGCTGCTGCTTTTGGTGGCGGCCGTGGGAGCGGTCTACCTGTCCAAGCGCAGGAGGGTGGAGCAGTGAGCGGGATGTTTCAAGGGTTCCTGATCCTGTCGGCGGCACTCTTCTCAATCGGCGCGGTGGGGGTGCTTGTGCGCCGCAATCCCCTGGTGGTCTTTATGTCGATCGAGCTGATGCTGAATGCGGCGAACCTGGCCCTGGTAACCTATGCCCGTTACACCCACACCATGGCTGGTCAGATCTTTGCTCTGTTCGTGATTGCAGTGGCCGCCAGTGAGGTGGTTGTCGGTCTAGCGCTGATCACCGGTGTTTACCGTAGCGGACGGCATCTGGACCTGGACGAGCTCAGCGAGATGAGCGAGTGATGGCTCTATGAACGCGACCCTGATCTTTGTGCTGGCGGCCATAATCCTGGGCCTTCCCACTGCAGGGTTCTTGGTCAACGCCCTGACCGCGGGCCGTCTGCCCAAGCGGGTGGTGGCCTGGATGGGCCCGGGAGTGGTACTGGGGGCATTCGTCGCCACCTTGGTCACCTTCGTGGCGATGCTGGAGCGACCCGCGAGTGACCGCGGTATCACCGTGGTGCTTTGGCATTGGCTCAACACCTCGGTGGGGTCCGCCGGTGGCGTGACAGCGCAGTCCGGATTCAATGCCAATTTCTCGGTTCGCATCGACCCCTTGTCGGTGCTGATGATGCTCGTGATCACGGGCATCGGCGGGATCATCCACGTCTACAGCGTCGGTTACGTGGCCGACGACCCGAGTTTCAACCGCTTCTTCGCCTACATGAACCTGTTCATCACCAGCATGCTCGTCCTGGTGATGAGCAACTCGCTGGTGTTCCTCATCATCGGCTGGTCGATGGTCGCGTTTGCGTCATATGCCCTCATCGCCTTCTGGTACGAGCGCAAGTCCGCAGTCCAGGCGGGCCGTAAGGCATTCATCACGCAAGTGATTGGAGACGTTGGACTGTATCTTGGGGCATTCCTGATATTCCTCAATCTTCGCGGCCCCAACGGTCAGTTGCTGCACACCGTGGATTTGCAGACAATCTTCGCCAACGTCGGCCCCGGAAACCACTTCCACGGCGGCCTGGGACCGGTCGGAGGCGGCTTGGTCACCGCCATCGGTATCCTCTTGTTCATCGGCGCGGCGGCCAAGTCGGCCCAGTGGCCCTTGCACACCTGGCTCCCCGATGCTATGGAGGGTCCGACCCCAGTTTCCGCGCTGATCCATGCTGCCACGATGGTGACGGCGGGAGTGTATCTGGTCGCTCGCTTCCACCCCATCTACCAGCAGGCACCGGTGGCGGCCGGGGTCGTGGCCTGCGTCGGGATTGGCACCGCCTTCATGGCCGGCGTGATCGGCTGTACTCAGTACGACATCAAGCGGGTCATCGCCTACTCCACAATGAGCCAGATCGGGTTGATGATATTCGCGGTGGGCGTGGGTGCCTACTCGGCGGGGATGTTCCAGTTCTTCACCCACGCTTGCTTCAAGGCGCTCCTCTTCCTGGCCGCCGGCAATGTGATCCATTCGCTGCATGATGACCAGGACATCAGAGTGATGGGCGGGCTTTCACGGCGCATGAAGTGGACCTTTGTGTGCTTCACCGTTGGTGCCCTGGCTCTCTCCGGGATTCCCATTTTCGCCGGGTTCTTCAGCAAGGAGGAGTTGCTCAGCAACGGACTGGCCCTGGGGCCGGCGGTTCCCTGGCTCTGGGTGATAGGGGTCAGTGTCAACGTTCTGACCAGCTTCTATATCTTCAGGGTGGTGTGGATCGCCTTCCGTGGCGAGCCCCGTTCGGAAAACGCTCAACATGCTCATGAGGCACCACCCATCATGCTGATCCCGGTGGCGGTGCTGGCCGGTCTGGCCACCGTGGTGGGCTTTCTCAACATCGATTTTGCCGGCTTCGCGCCGATCACGGTCTTCAGCAGCTTCTTGCAGCCAGTGCTGGGGGTGCCTCGCGCGACTCCCAGTGATCTCGTGGGCGGGCTGGCGCTCTTGGTGGGTGTCATCTTGAGCGTTGGCGGGGTTGGTATCGTGTGGGCCGTCTACGGCCGGGGAGTCATCTCACGGGAACTGATTCCCCAGAGACTGCCGTGGCTGTACCAGCTTTCCTTCAACAAGTTCTACTGGGATGAGATCTATGCCCTGGCGTTCTACCGGCCAGTTGTGGCGGGGGCCCGTTTTGTGCGTCGGGCGGTCGAGCCCGAGGTCATCGACGGCGCGGTGGCAGGAGTCCGCGATGCGGTGGCCACACTCGCGGATGACTTCCGCACCTTCCAGACCGGGTTTTTGAAGGACTATGCGCTTGTCTTCTTCTTCTTCGCCTTGGTCGGGCTGGTCGTCCTGGGATTGAAGCTGACATGAACTGGCCGATTCTCGCGGTGCTGCTGTTGGTCCCCTTGGCGGGCGGCCTGGTCTTGGTGGGCCTGCCCGGCACCAGGCCTCGGATGATCAGGGGCATCCTCATCGCGGTCACGGCGCTCACCTTTGGGCTCACCTGCGTGCTTCTGGTCGCCTATCTGGCGGTCCCTCCCAGTTCGGCGTCCAGGCTGACCGGCACGGCCAACGGACAGTCGCTGTCCCAGGTGCACTCGCCCGTGACATTTCAGTTCCAAGAGCAGGTCGCGTGGCTGCACACCAGCAGCTCCCTGTCACAGTTCCACCCGGCCTTCAACGAAGGCAACAACGCCTTCAACCAGTCTGGGCCGCCACCCATCAACTTCTCCTTCCACCTGGGAGTCGATGGTCTCTCTGTCTGGCTGATCGCCCTTGCTGGATTGCTCTTTCTGGTGGCGGCAGTGATGCTGAGTCGGAAGGAAGCTAGGCTCAAGCCCTTCGCGGTGCTGATGCTGCTGAGTGAGGTTGGCGTCTTGGGGGTGCTGACCTCGTTGGACCTGGTGCTGTTCTACTTCTTCTGGGAGGCAGCGCTGGTGCCCCTCTACTTCCTCATGATTGGGTGGGGCGATGAGCAGCGCGGTAGGGCTGCGCTCAAGTTCATCATCTACACGGTCGCCGGCAGCCTGTTCATGCTGCTGGCGATCATAGGGGTCTACTTCGTGACCGGGGCGCAGACCGGGGTCTACACGTTCGATGTGCCGACACTCATCGCGGCGCAGAGTTTTGTGGCGACCACGCATCAGACCACGTTCAGCCTGTTCGGGCACAGCTTTCCAGCGCTCAATCCTCAGGACTGGCTCTTCCTGGCCTTCGCGCTGGCCTTTGCGATCAAGGTGCCCCTGTTTCCCTTCCACAGTTGGCTCCCGGATGCCTACACCTCGGGGCGGACGCCGTTTTTGGTGTTCTTCGCAGGCATTGTGAGCAAGCTCGGGGCCTTTGGCTTCATCCGCTATAACCTCACGCTGTTCCCGCAGGCCAGTCATTTCTTTCAGCCCTTGATGATGGGGTTGGGAGTTGCCAGCATCCTCTATGGGGCCCTGGCCGCCCTGGCGCAGACCGATGTCAAGCGCACGGTCGCTTACGCTTCGATCAGCCACCTGGGCTTTGTGGTGCTGGGCATCTTCACCCTGAATGTCGAGGGGCTCAACGGTTCGATAATCCAGATGGTCAACCATGGGATCGTGATCGCCGCGCTCTTCATTTGCGTCGGGGTGTTCGAGGCCAGATTTGCCACGCGGAGCCTGCGAGAGCTGGGCGGCATGGCCAAGGCGATGCCGGTCATGGCGGGGATGTTTTTGGTCGTCGCCTTGGCGGGTTTGGGCATGCCGCTTCTCAATTCATTTGTGGGTGAGTTCCTGATCCTGCTGGGGGCGTTTCAGGTCTCCCCGGCGTGGGCCGTCGTGGCCGCGCTGGGGGTGATTCTCGCGTGTTGGTACATGTTGCGCATGTATCAGGGCCTGACCCAGGGCCCCCTGCTGGCCCCGGGGGGAGGAGAGCCGGACTCGGTGGTTGCGCAGGCCGTGCGCCGCATCGGTCGCATAGATCTGGGGCCGGTTGAGATCGTGGTCCTGGCGCCCCTGGTCGCGCTCATGATCTTCATCGGGGTGTACCCGGGGCCGATCATTCACTACAGCCGGTTTTCGGCCGCGCAGTACGTGCAGGCCGCCGACCGTGGCACAGGGGTGGGGGCCGCCGGCCGCGCGGTGAGCACGGTTCCGGGACAGGAGACCGCCAGATGACCGGTGCGGGGATGATCGTTGGAGCGCTGCCGCCGTGGTTCCCCCTGCACTTCGTGCCCGCTTCGAACCTATTGGGAATTCTGCCGATCCTTATCGTCGGTGGGGGAGCGGTATTGGTGCTGCTCGCCGATCTGGCGGTGCCGAGGCGGGGGAACCTGCTGCTGCCGGCTTTGAGCGCGGTTGTGGTCCTGGGGGCGCTGGGCACCGCAGCGGGCCAGTGGGCGGTGCACGCGGCTAACCCGATTGTCTTCAACGGTGCCTACGCCGATGATCGGTTCGCCCTCTTCGCCGACTTCGTGGTTCTGCTGACGACCCTGGCGGTGGTCATCCTGAGCCCGGGATACTTGCGCCGAAGGGGGATGGAGGAGGGTGAGTTCTACATCCTCCTGCTGGCGTCGGTTGCGGGCATGCTGGTCCTCGACGGGGCTCTGAATCTGATAGTCGTTTTCCTCGGCATAGAGTTGCTATCGATCCCTTTGTACGTCCTGGCGGGTTTCGCCAGGGACGAGCCGCTGCCCCAGGAGGCGGCGATGAAGTACCTCCTGCTCGGCGGCTTCGCTTCCGGGTTTCTCCTATACGGCATGGCCCTCATCTACGGTGAGACCGGGCACACTGGGTTGGTCGCGATTCACCGTGTGGTGACCAACACTGCGATCTCGCAACAGGTCGACCCGATGCTCTTGGCAGGAGTTGCTCTCCTGGCCGTGGGCCTGTCTTTCAAGGTCTCGGCGGCTCCCTTCCACTGGTGGACACCGGACGTCTATCAGGGGTCCCCGGCCCTGGTTACGACGTTCATGTCGGTGGCGACCAAGGTCGCTGCTTTCGCCGTTTTTCTCCGTATATTCTCTTCCACCCTGGCCCCCTATCGCGCCGAGTGGCAGGTGCCGATCGCGGTGGTGGCGATCATCTCGATGGTGTTCGGGAACATCGTAGCGGTGGCCCAGACATCGGTGAAGCGGCTGCTGGCCTATTCGGGGATCGCGCAGGCGGGCTACATCATGATCGGGCTGGCGGTGGGGCGTCCGGACGGGACGCAGGCCTCCCTGTACTACCTGGCCGCCTATGCATTCATGAACACCGGTGCTTTCGCGGTGATCACGATCCTAAGTCGTCGAGGTGAGGACTGTGACCGCTATTCGCAGTTGGCCGGGCTGTATCGTCGCCAGCCGCTGCTGGCGGGCCTGATGTCAATCTTCATGCTGTCATTGGCCGGCTTCCCACTCACCGTAGGCTTCTTCGGCAAGTTCTTCCTGTTCTCGGCAGCCATCCACGATGGCCAACTACCCCTGGCGATTTGGGGCATTCTGACCTCGGCGGTTTCGTTGTTCTACTACCTTAGGGTGATTTTGGTGATGTTCAACCCCGGTGCGGCAGGTGAGGAGGCGGCACCACCCGCCCTCGCCGGCGTCTCGGTGGATGGGGCCGCGGTGGCAGCACCGGAAGCGGCCGTGCGTGTCGGCGCCTCCGCCGGTGCGGTGGTGGTCCTGGCGGCAGTGGGAACCCTGGTGCTGGGAATCTTCCCGGCGCTCATCTACACACTGCTGCAGGGCATCACAGTTGTCCACGGCTGATCCAGCGGCAACCATCTCACCGCTGCCCGGCGTCCTCAGCCTGGTCATCCCGGCGCACAACGAGGCGGCGAATCTGCCCCGGGTCGTCGGGTTGGCGCTGCCGGTGCTGGTGTCCCTCGCTGCCGGGTTTGAGGTGGTCCTGGTCGACGATGGCAGCACAGATGACACAGTGGCGGTGGCCAGGTCGGCCATGGATGGGTACGCCGACCGCCTGAGGATCGTGTCCCACTCGCACAAGTCCGGGTATGGCATCACGGTCGCCGATGGACTGAGGGCCGCTCGCGGTGACTGGATTGCCTTCATGGATGGCGACGGCCAGTTTGATCCTCGGGACCTGCGGATTCTGGCTGATCGTGCCTCCGCGGCGGACATGGTCACCGGGTGGCGCATCCATCGAGCCGACCCCTGGCACCGGTCAGTCGTGAGCCGCACCTTCAATGTCCTCGTGGGCCTGCTTTACGGAGTGCACTTCCGGGATGTGGACTGTGGCTTCAAGCTGATGCGACGGCGCGTGCTGGATGCTGCGTCTCCGCTGCTGGCCCGTTCTGCCCTGCTGAACACCGAGCTCTATTTCAAGTGCCAGCGCAGCGGCTTGCGGGTCGTCCAGGTGGGGCTGAACCATCACCCACGTCTGGCCGGAGTCCGCTCCGGCGGGCGCCTGCGTCCCATCCTGCGGGCCGTGGTGGAGCTGGTGCGGCTCCGGGTGGAGCTGGCCCGCCGGTGGGGGCCGCCCCGAAGCTGACGCGGTCAGGGGCGAGGGGGTCTTCGCTCCTGGGTCCTGAAGGCCGCCATCGTGGCGCGGAGACCGTCGGTGAGGTCTACGGCGGCGGACCATCCGAGGCGCGTCCTGGCCCGGGTGACGTTGAGGAAGTTTGAGCGCACCTCGCCCGGGCGGCCGGCTACTCGCTCCGGAGCAGGGGCCTGATCGACCAGCGAGCGAAGGGTGTGAACTATGGCGTTGACAGAGGTGGGCTTACCGGTACCGATGTTCACCGGCCCGTCGAGCGGGGTGGTCAGGGCCAGGACGTTGGCCCGCGCCACATCCTCCACGTAGACGAAGTCGCGCGTCTGTTCACCGTCGCCTGTGACCACCGGGGCCAGCCCCTGAAGGAGACGCTGACAGGTTATGGC
>JAJYWM010000440.1 GCA_021791455.1 bacterium
GGACCTGACTTCGGCGCAGCAACAGGCATGTGATGCCCTGGCCAGTCACGGGCAAGGGGTGTTGGTCGCACCACCCGGCTCCGGCAAGACCGTCATCGCCTGTGGACTCATCGCGCGCCACGACAGGCCCACATTGGTGATCGTCGACCGCAAGCCGTTGGTGGAGCAATGGCGCGAGCGCCTAGCCACCCACCTCGGTCTCCCCCCGGGTCAGATCGGTCAACTCCACGGTGTACGCAATCGGGCCACCCGCGTCGTCGACATCGCCATCATGCAGAGCCTCGCCCGCCGCGAGGACGCCGGCGAAATCACCGCCGGCTACGGATTCGTCGTCGTCGACGAATGCCACCATGTGCCTGCGGTCACCTTCGAACGGTGCGTCCGCCAGATCCCGGTACAGCGATGGCTGGGCCTGACCGCCACTCCGTACCGGCGTGACGGCTTGCAAGGACTCATCACCATGTACTGTGGACCGGTCCGTCACCGCATGAATCAGGGAACGGACGCCGGGGCTCACAAGCTAGAGTTCGTGGTCCACCGAACCGGGTTCGAGGCTCCAGGCGCGCCCGACCTGGGCATTCAGCAACTGTTCCGAGCCCTGGTCGAGGATGGGGAGCGGATCGAGGCGATATGCGGGGACATCGCCTCCGCCCTCACCCGGGGGCGGAACTGCCTGGTGCTCACACAATGGACCGATCACCTCGAACGGCTCGTTGCCGAACTCCGAAGGCTCGGGCACTCGCCCTTGGTGCTCCGAGGAGGGATGGGCAAGAGGGCCCAGGCGGCGGTGATGAAGGAACTGGGAGCTCCTCCTCCGGCAGGCGGTCTCCTCCTCGTCGCCACCGGCAGTTTCCTGGGTGAGGGCTTTGACTGCCCGCCGCTCGACACCTTGTTCCTGGCGTTCCCGATCGCCTTCAAGGGGCGGATCGTCCAGTACGTCGGCCGCGTGCTGCGCCCGACGGACGACAAGGCCACGGTCGAGGTTCACGATTACGTCGACCTGGCAGTCCCCGTGCTGGCCCGAATGCACAGCAAGCGCCTGCCGGGCTTCGCCAGCCTTGGCTTCGACACGAAACTTCCTCGGTCAGCAGGATTGACCGAGGGAGCGCCCGGTTCGTTGTCCTCCCGCTTCCGGGACAAGCCACCAGGGTGAGCGCAGCCTCGTGCTGTGAGGCCTCGCCCGTCACCACCACCGACGAGCGCGGCCAAGTCGTCTTCGGCGCCGATCTCTACACCGCCGACATCGCCGAGGGAGCGGCCGCGGCCTCACTCGGCTGCAGGATACCGACAGCAGTCGCCGGCCTGTACCCGGGCGAGATCGTCTTTGACCTTGGCTCCGGCACCGGAGCCGACGTGTAGATCTCTGCCCGGACGCCGGCCCGGGCCAGCCTGTCAAGGGGCCGGAGCGCGTCCAGCGGCGCCGCCCGGACCGACCGGCCGCCCTCACCCCGCATCGGCCTGCTCCGACTCCGCCAGCCTTCCCGCGTCCCCTCATGAACAGGGCCCCAGGTGGGGCCAGTTGCCCTCTGCCCTTACGGACTCCCGCCACCGCTGGGTCATGCGGGTGTCCCCATGCGAAGGGCGGGCGCCCGGAGCTGTCCTCCGCCGAGCCGAGCGCTAGCACACCCACAGTTGCCCCGGCACACAGTGCCCACGAGTTCAGGCCGCTTGGATGTCCCTCGGATCGGGAAGGTGCGGCAGCGGCGCAGGGTCCGACGCGAGATCACCCCAGGTCCGGTCTCCGTCGGCACCGTCCCGCCAAATCCCGTAGTTCACCGCCGGCATCTCGCCGGCAAGCGTCGCCAGTTGCTCCCGGCTCCACCGCAGCCGCAGGCGGACCGACCCGGACCCACCGGATCGGGAGGCGCGGTAGGTGTCCCTCGCCTCGAGGAAGATCCCACCAGCCGTTCGCACCACCAGGCCCAGATCGGCTCGGGCCCAACCGCACCTGCGCCAGAGTCCCCTCTCCCCCACCCAATCCCCATCGATATATAGGAGGGTGCAGAGCAGTGGCCCGACGACCACGGTCAGCCACACCCAGACCGCCGCCAGAAGACCCACCGCTGGGGCCAGCGGCGGACCAGACCGGTAGACCACCGCCACCAGCATGCCCGCGCCGGCTCCGACGGCGGGCCCCACCGGCAGGCCGAGCAGCCGCCTCCAGTTGAGCCTGACGGACGGACGGAACGCGGCCCACGGGGCTTGGGCGGGTCCCATCGGCGGGATGAACCGGTCACCGTGGAGGCAACGGGACCGGACGGGACCCTCGGAGGGGTCCTGTGCGGCACATGGCTCAACCCGGCCCAGCTGGTGCGGGTTCCCCCAAAGCGCCAGGTCCTGCCCGATGGCAACCGCCTCCGGGGCGAGGAGTGCAAGAATGTCCAGCCGGAAGCTGGCCGAGCGGGGTACCAGCGTCCGGCCCAGCCGCCCTATCCCAGTCGCCACCAGGCTTATCGCGATCGCGCCAGGCACGCTGGTCATGGCCAGCCAGTGGTCGCGAGCGTGCCCCATCGTCTGGCCGCCCAGGACCAAGACCCAGACGGCCAGCATGCCGAGCGCACTCGACAGCGGGCCCGTCACGGCGACCCAAGGGAAGACCCGGAGCCCGACGAGGCGGGCTCGTGGCCTCGGGAACCACGCCATCGAGAGAGACCGGGCCAGGACGCAGACGAGAACCAGGAGCGGAAGAGCCGGATCGGCGCCTCGGACGATCTCATGCATCGCGACCGCACCGGCCATCGAGGCGATCACGGACCCGGCTCCGATGAAGGGATAGTGCCAGAGCGGCGCGCACGGGCGTCTCCAGGCGCGCTCCGCCTCCCCCGGCTCGTCGCCTTTCCACATTCCCCACACCCAGCCCAGCAAAGCGCCGAATATGGACACGATGCAGAACACCCACCAGGCGACCAGCACCAGGATGGCGACGACACCGGCCACCAGGATCAGGAAGGCGAACCCCTCGCCGATCCCATCTCCCCTGCCCACCTCAGTCTCCTCGGCCCCGAAGCCCAGTTCCAGGGATTTTTCTGCTGGGAGAAGAGGCAGGGTTCGATGGCGTGGGGCGGGCGAAGCCCATGGGCTTGCCTCCGGTCCCATTCGCCAGCGGGCCGAGTGCCTCGCGGATCAGCTCCCGGGTGATGGGCACAGGCCAGGTCCCATCGAACCCCAGTCGGAGCGCCCGGAGCAGGCATGCCTCCAGCCGGCTCTCGATCCCACGCAGCCCGGCCTCGTCGCGTCCCGCGTGCTCGGAGACGACACATCGGAGAGCGTCGTCGTCGAAGGGCAGGAGGGCCTTGAACAGACCGTACGACTCCAGCAGCCGCGGCCAGACGTGGAAGCGCGCGGCGTCCAGCCGGTCCTGCATGCTCAGCCCCGGGATCCGCACCACGTCACAGCGATCCAGCAGCGGCTCCTGGATCGTCGCGAGCTCGTTGGCGGTGGCGATGAACAGCACCTCGGAGAGGTCGAAGGGGAGCTCCAGGAACCGGTCGGTCCAGGTGGCGTGCCCATCGAGTAGCTCGAGCAGGCTCGGCGCGGCCGAGTGGCTGTCGTTGCTGGACCCCGACATCACCTTGTCCAGCTCGTCGAGGATGACCACGAGCCGGGTGGTCCCGGCGGCGCGGATCGCCTTCATGATCACACCGGGCTCGGCATCCCGATAGGCGCGGGAGCAGCCCACCAGGTAGATGCCATCGTGCACCGCGGTGGGCACGCTCACGAAGGCACACGGCCGGTGGATCGCCTCCGCGACCGCCCGCGCCAGCGAGCTCTTGCCAGTCCCGGGTGGGCCCACCAACAGCAGCGGCCGAAGCCGGTGCCCACTGTGCCCGCTGTGGGCGAGCTCCAGCATCCAGCTGCCGACGATGCGGTCCAGCAGGCACTGCTTCACGGGCCCGTCGCCCTGATGGACGGCGTCGAGGACCATGGCCGCCTCCTCCATGTCGACCGGCTCGTCCACTTCCGCCCGACCCCAGGGAAGAGCCGCCACCCATCCCAGCCACCGGTCCAGGGCGACCGAGTCCTCGGGGCTCTGCGTCCGGGCCGTGATGGTGGAGTCCACCATCTCCCGCACCTGCTCAGAGCACTCCGCCACTGCCTCACGAGCACGGTCTGCCAGGGACTTCGGCAGGAAGGCGTGCCAGGGCTGCCTGCCTCGGTCGGGCTCTTCCTCGGGGGCCATCTCCTCTGGGTCGAACTCCTCGGAGCCATGCTCATCGAGGTCAAACTCCTCGCTCATGCCATCCCCTCCGCGCCCACCGGCCTGCCCGCGGTTCGAGCGCCGTCCTCACCCCAGAGCGGATCCGCGGAGAGCCCGCACGCGAGGTCTGCCGCCAAGGCCAGCCCGTAGTTGTCGACGGTGGTGGAGGTCCGGGCGTGCCCGAGGGCTGCCGACACCACCGCCAGTGGGATCCCCGCCCGCAACCACCTGCTGGCGGCAGCGTGGCGGAAGGCATGCGGGCCCCGGGGTGAGAGCCTGGCCCGGCGGCAGACGAGGTGCACGACGTCCCGCGCCTGGCGGTCCGAGAGCCTCCCCTGGCGGCCCAGGAACAGGGGGGCGGTGGGGTCGTGAGTCGGGCGGTGGCGCAGGTACCAGGTGAGGGCCGAGCACGCGGACGGACCCAGCGGCACCGAGCGGGGTCCGGTCTTGCCCGTGAGGACGAGGCATTCCCCATCGAAGTCCCCGGCCGCGGCAGCCACCACCTCCCCTATCCGAGCCCCGCTGGCTACGAGCACCGCCACCAGAGCCCGATCCCGCCAGCTCTGCCCGGCCGCCAGCAGCCGGCGGCACTCCTCCACCGACCAGGGGGCGAGCCGCGCCGGGCGGCGCTGCCGGACAGGACGGATCACATCGGAGCAGGAGAGATCGCACCAGCCGGCACTCGACGCCCAGCGGAGGAAGGCCCGCACGACCGACAGCCGGTGCCACCTGGTCGAAGGCGCCAGATCCCCCAGAGTGCCCTGGTACTCGGCCAACAGCGACGGGGTCAACTCAGTGCAGGCTGTCACCTCCCGGGCATGGCAGAAGTCGGCGAGGCGAGCCAGCGCCGTGCGGTATGAGCGGGCGGTGGCCGGGCTGGAGTGGCAGTCGCAGAAGAGCCGGACCGCCTCCTCGACGGCAACACCCTTGCGGTCGTGACTCGCACCCCCTGCCCACCGGATCCTCATCGCCGAGGAGGCAAGGGTCCTGCCGCCAGTCGTCCGACGTGCCAAGGTGATCTGCGTGGCGCCGCTTGTGATATCCATTCATCCAGCATCGCACGGGTGTTCTCTGCCACAAATGGCTTCTCCCGAGCCGCCGGTTACCCGGTCAGTAGGCGGCCCGGGCACACCCGGTCGCTCCCTGCCAACCGAATCCCGTGCCCCCTCGCTGGGCCTACGCCTTTGGAGCTGGAGCCCCCACCCGAGCTGAAGCCTGAGCAAACTGGTCGCCGCTGCTCACCTCCGGCCAGGGGAGGATCCGAAGGCTCGGCCACTGCCGTCGCCACCGGGACACCGTCTCCTCGTATACGTGTCTGGGGGCCAGGGTCGGATTCGAGCGGACGACCAGGCTGAGGAGATCGGAGAGTCCGAAGGTCGCGTAGACGCGACCCCTGCCGGTCGTGGTGGGTCGGCCTCTCTCACTGCCCCCCTCCGGGAAATACCATTCCGCGTGTAGCGAGGCCTAATGCCAACCTGCTATCTACCGATTTCCGGATCTCAAAGATCCAACTGGAAGTGCCGGGAAGTAACATGCGCGCAGTGAGCAAGGGCAGGTCGGCGCTGTTGCTGGTCGTGATCCCCACGGCAGTGATAGCGCCCGCAGTGATGGTCTTGGTTGCCGTGTTTGGCTTCCGAGGGAGCGTGAAGGGCTATGCGGTCGGGTTCGGAGTCGGCGTCCTAGTCGCAGTCCCGGTGTGCCTGGCGCTGCTTTCGGTGGCGGCGGTGTCATGGGTCATGGACCGAGCTAGTCGATCCCAGTCGGCCGGGGCATCAGGCGAGCCGCCGGGCTACAGCGGGGTGGACGTGGTGGTCGAGCATGAATAACTTCACCGCCCCGACCAGCCGCTCTAGGGGATCACGGCGGGCTGTCCTGAGCGGCGTGGCGCTACGGAGGTGGTTCATTGTTATCGGTCTGGCCCTAGCCGCGCTCTTGTCAGAAGCCATGGTGCTTGTCCAGCAGGAGTTTGCGCCCCCGACCCCGAGTAAGTGGGTGACGGAAGCCTCGGTCAGCGCCCTGAATGCTCCCCTTCAGGTGAAGGCTGGTTGGGTTGAGGTCCGGGCCAGAGTCGTGATTACCGGGCAAGGTCCGGCCTCTATCGACTGCTCTATCGAATCAGTCCCGGCGACCCTGATCGTGGGAGCGTCTGAGGTCGGTGGAGCAGGGTCAATGAGTTTCGGCAGCGGGCCGTACTTCTTGCGGTCACCGGTCTCGGCCCTATTGACATGTAAGGCCGTTCCATCAGGGACCTTTGGTGGCGTGCGGCTAACCGTTCGCACGCCCGTCGATTGGCAGGGAGCACCATGGTACCCGGACCTGAATCAGTGGGTAAGCGGAACTTTGGGGCGCTGAGAGGGGGTTTCGCGCGGGTTTACGCTGTGCTGATGGGGGTTGTTGCGACTTCGGGTGGTTACAAGTGTAGACAAGAAGGCTCTTGACAATAGACGCGGGTTGTGGCACAATGCTCTCGTGACGCGCCGAGCTGAGGCTGTCCATGTCGCGTGGATCCGTCGTCAATACAAGGGCCGGGTCTACCGGTACCCTCTGCTCCGCCGCTCCTACCGTGAGAATGGCAAGGTCAAGAACCACACCTTGGCCAACCTCTCCCACCTCCCGGAAGAGACCGTCGAGCTGGTGCGCCGCAGCCTGGCCGGAGAGAAGTTCCTGGCCGGCCAGGAGCTGCACATCCGCCGCAGCCGCCCCCATGGGCATGTGCTCGCCGTCGCCCAGACCATGCGCAATCTGGGGGTTGCCGAGCTGCTCGACCGGGCCAAGTCCCGGCAACGAGATCTGGTGCTGGCATTGATCTGTGCTCGAGTGGTCGAGCCCCACTCCAAGCTGGCCACCACCCGCAGCTGGGGACAGTCCACCTT
>JAJYWM010000060.1 GCA_021791455.1 bacterium
CCCCGACCGCGGTCAGCCCACTCCGAGCCGCACTATTCCCGCGATCTCCCCGGCCGCTCGGTCAACGTCGTCGTTGACGACCTGGTGCTGGTACTCACCGGCCTCGGCCAGTTCCAAGTCCGCGTTCCTCGTGCGCAGCGTGACCTCCTCGGCCCCTTCGGTCCGGCGGCTGGTCAGGCGCGCCAGCAGCTCCTCCCTCGATGGGGGAGTTAGGAAGATGAAGGTTGCGCCCAGGTCCTGCCGGCGCAGCTGACGGGCACCTTGGACATCGATCTTGAGGAGGACATTCCGGCCCCGCTTGAGCAGCTCGGCAACCCTGGCGCGGGAGGTGCCATAGCGATGGCCGTGGACCACGGCCGTCTCCAGAAATTCGCCCGCTCTCTCCATCCGCTCGAAGTCCCGGTCGCTGACGAAGGAATACTCGCGTCCATCCTGCTCTCCTGGCCGGGGCAGCCTGGTGGTGAACGCCACCGGCCGCTCGAGTTCCGGAATCAGGGTGAGCAGGCGGCGTATGACCGTGTCCTTGCCAACCCCGCTCGGTCCCGACAGGACAAAGAGCCGACCTTCCGGCTTGGGCCCGGTCACCAGACGGCATCCTCAAGCTCTTGCCAGGGCCAGACCACAGCGCCGACACCCCCGAGTTGGTCCCGCAGCTGCTTCAGGTCAGCGGGCAGAGGGCTGCAGAACACCATCTCGGCTCCGCTCTCAGGGTGCCTCAGGTGCAGCATCGCGGCATGGAGGGCTGGGCGCGTGGCCGAGGCGGCGTGAGTCGAATACAGCCCGTCCCCCACGATCGGTCTGCCGATGTAGGCGAGGTGGACCCGGATCTGGTGAGTGCGTCCCGACAACAGGCGAAGACGCAGCGCAGTGTGCTCCGGGAGTCGCTCGGTCACGTAGAACTCCGTTGAAGACGCCCGCCCCTCTGCCGTGACCGCCATCCTTCCAGGGCGCTTTGCGTCCCGGCCGACCGCAGCGTCTACCCTGCCCCGCTCCTCAGTGAAACCGCCTGAGACCAGGGCCCAGTATTCTCGACCCATGGTCCGCTCCCTCAGCTGCCGGGCGAGCGACTCATGGGCCTGGTCGGTGCGCGCCAGCGCCAGCAGACCACTGGTCCCCTTGTCCAGCCTGTGGACTATGCCTGGGCGCTCATCCCCTCCCCGGGACGACCACGCGCCGCCGATCCGCCCGAGGGCGTCCACCAGAGTCGGCCCGTGGTGCCCGGGAGCTGGGTGGACCACGACCCCGGCAGGCTTTTCGACCACCACCAGGAAGCGGTCGTCGTAGAGGACTCGCGGGCTGGCCAATGGGACAGGGCTCGCGGTCTTGGCCCTCGGGGCGACTCTGATGTCCAGATCCCGGGGGACCACGGCGGCCGGCCGGAGCGCCGGCTCCCCCCCGATCTGGACCAGTCCGTCGAGAATGAGTTGACGGGCATGAGCGCGGCCCTGCCCCAGTTCCTGGGCCAGGAAGTAGTCCAGGCGCATGCCCCCGTCTGGTGAGCGCAGGAGGACAGCCTCCCCACCCGGCCGGGACTCACCCGTCACGTCGGCTCTGCAGTAGGAATCGCAGGACAATAAGCACCATTCCCACCGTGATGCCGCTGTCGGCCACGTTGAACACCGGCCAGTGGGGCAGCTGGATGAAGTCCACGACGTATCCCTGGGTGAAGCGATCTATCGCGTTGGACAGAGCGCCGCCGACCACCATCCCGACTGCGGCCTGCACCCACCACGCCTCCCGTGCCAGCTGCCGCCAGTACCACAGGGCGGCCACCACGACCACCCCGGCGACCAGCAAGAAGAGCCAGTCCACATTGGGCAGGATGCTGAAGGCGGCGCCGGTGTTCTCGATGTAATGGATGTGCACCGGTGCCCCCGGCCACAACTCCTGACCGAGAAACAGAGAGTGCGTCACCCAGAACTTGGTCAGCCGGTCGAGGGCGAAGACAATTGCCGCTGCCACCACAGCGCCAATTGGCCAGAAGCCCCGGTGCTCGACTCCCTGGGCGTCCTGCTCAGTCCGTGGCGAAGCTTGCTCAGTCGCGCCGGAGTTCCTTGCAGGGAATGCACTTGGTGGCATAGGGCAGAGCCTTGAGCCGCTCTATGTCGATCTCCTTGCCACAACTGCGACAGACTCCGTAGTCGCCCCGGGCAAGGCGGTCGAGAGCGTCCTGACACTGATGGTACATCTGCTCCAGGTTCTCTCGGATGGCGAGCTGCCGCTCGTGCTCTTCCATCTCGCCGGCATGGTCGGTGGGGTGCTCGTGGAAAGGTGCCTGGTCACCGCCCGAGGCCTCCCCCTTCAGGTGCGCCAGCTCCTGCTCCAGGCGGCTGCGCTCGGTCTCGACCTGCTGCCGGATGATAGCCAGGTCACTTTCGCGCGACGAGGTCGACGTCTCGGTCATGCTCCTACACCTCGATGCTTGGCGATGGGTTCCCGCCGCCTGGCGGCGGGTGATAAGGCCGCACGCGGGCAGCGGTGGAATTATGGGCCGTCCGGGGTGACGGTGTCATTCTCCGCCCTGCTGGAGCTCAGCGGAACGACCCGCAGCTGGGCGGTCATGCCCTGGACCACCACCTCCCGCCATCCCTGCTCTTCGCTCGCCACCGCCAGGACCTCGATCTCCGTCAGGAAGCACTGCCTCTTAAGCAGGACCTCGCCTGATGAGATCACCTCCAACAATGAAGGATCGGCGGTTGCCATCTGCAGCGTTGCCGGCATCCCCGGCTTGAGAGAAGCCTGCTTGCGCTGGTTTTGTACGTGCCGGACCAGCTGGCGGAGCAAGCCCTCCCGTCTTAGCTCCGGGCTCAGCTCAAAGTCCAGCTCGATCGTCGGCCTCCCGGACCGGGCGTGAGGATCGCAGGTGACCTGACCCACATTGATCTCGGCCGCCAGGACAGAGGCCAGTTGGGGTGAGAGGTCGACGCCACTGACCGCCGCTCCCCGCAGCGGCTGCCGGGTGGGGACGCCGGCCACCTCTCGCAGCGCCCGGGCCTCCTCGGCCAGGTGGCGAACGTCGTCCATGCTCCCAAGCAGGTCGGGGTCAGACCACTCGGCCTGGCTTAGCGGGTAGTGCGCGAGGTGCACCGATGCAGGGGCCGTGTTCAGAGGCCGCACCAGCTCCGAGTAGATGGCATCGGCCACGAAGGGTGTGAACGGAGCCATCAGGAGAGATGTGTCGCGCAGGACCCTCCAGAGGGTTGCGAATGCCGCCGACGCCTCTTCGGCCGCACCCCGGAAGCGGGGCCGGGAGCAGCGAAGGTACCAGGTGCTGGTGTCTTCCACCAGATTCTGGATGGCTCGGCAAGCCGCATGGGCGTCGTAGCTGTCGAGGTGGTGGTTGACCTCGCTCACGGTTTGATTGAGGCGGGCGAGAATCCAGCGATCCAGCACGTGGTCGCTTTGGGGGACCTCGTCTCTGGGCCGCCAACCCTGCAGCTCGGCGTAGGTCACCAAGAAGCTCTGGGTGTTCCAGAGGACGTTGAGGAACTTTCCCGCGGTCTCCTGCACCCTCTGAGCCGATATCCGGTATTCCTGACCCACCGTGACGGTCGTGTAGAACCACCAGCGCAGCCCGTCGGCGCCGGTCCTGGAGAGGAGGTCCCAGGGATCGACGACGTTTCCCCTGGACTTGGACATCTTGCGGCCCTGTTCATCGACCACCAGGCTCGGCACCACCACATTGCGATAGGCTGGCTGGTCGAAGAGGAGTACCGACTCCGCCAGCAGGGTGTAGAACCACCCCCTGGTCTGGTCGAGCGCCTCACAGATGTAATCGGCAGGGTGGTCCTGCGAGAAGCGCTCCTGGTTCTCGAAGGGATAGTGCCACTGCGCATACGGCATGGCACCGCTGTCATACCAGCAGTCGATCACCTCCGGCACGCGGCGCATTTGCTCGCCGCAGGAGCACGGGAGCGTGACCTCGTCGATGAACGGCTTATGGGGGTCGAAGTCGCCTGACACGCCCAGCTCTTTAAAGCTCCCGACGCAACGCTCCCGCCCGCAACCATGGCACACCCAGATGGGCAGCGGGGTTCCCCAATATCGGGCCCGGGAGAGGTTCCAGTCCTGGAGCGTTTCCAGCCAGTTGCCCATGCGTCCGTCCCTGATGTGGGCGGGGACCCAGCGCACCTCCGAGTTGTGGCGCAGGAGGGAATCTTTGACCGCGGTCGTGCGGATGAACCAGGAGTCGAGCGCGTAGTAGATGAGTGGCGTCTCGCAGCGCCAGCAGAAGGGGTAGGTGTGCAGGATGCGCTCCTCGTGGTACAGGAGCCCGCGTTCTCTCAGTTCGTTTTGGATCACGGGGTCAGCGGCCTTGAAGAAGAGCCCGGCAAAGTGCTCAACGAAGGGCAGGAAGCGACCATCGGTGCCGACCGTGTGGGCCACCTCCAGCCCCGCCTGCTGGCAGAGCCGCAGATCGTCCTCCCCGTACACAGCGGATGTGTGGACGATGCCGGTGCCCTCATCTCCCGAGACGAAGTCGCCGGCCAGGACCTGCCATGCCCCGGGCTGGTCGGGGAGATAGTCGAAGAGTCGCTGGTAGCGCAGTCCGACCAGCCGAGACCCCGGAAAGCTCTCCTCTATCTGGTAGTCGCCATCCAGGATCGAGAGGCGGGAACGGGCCACCACCAACCGCTCGCTCCCCTGCCGTACCCTCACATATTCGATCTCCGGCCCCACCGCGAGAGCGAGGTTGCCGGGCAGGGTCCAGGGCGTCGTGGTCCATGCCAGCAGGCTGGTTTGGGGGTCATCGACCAGACGAAATCGGACGGTCACGGCCGGGTCAGGGGTGTCATCGCGGTAGGCGCCGGGCTGTCCCAGCTCGTGACTGCTGAGAGAGGTCTGGCAGCGGGGGCAGTAGGGCGCGACGCGGTACCCGCGATACAGCCATCCCCGATCGAAGATCTCCTTCAGGCTCCACCACACCGATTCGATGTAGCTCGCGTCGTAGGTCCTGTAAGCGCGCTCCATGTCCAGCCAGAACCCGATCCTGGAGGTGAGGCGCTCCCACTCGTCGATGTACTCCATGACGCTCGTGCGGCAGAGGCGGTTGAACTCCTCGACGCCGAACTCCTCGATCTCGGCCTTGGAGCGGAGCTTTAGGCTGCGCTCCACCTCGAGCTCGACCGGGAGCCCGTGCGTGTCCCATCCGCCCCGACGCTCCACCCTGCGGCCCAGCATCTGCTGGTAGCGCAGGAAACAGTCCTTGAAGGAACGGGCCAGGACGTGATGGACCCCGGGCATACCGTTGGCGGTCGGAGGCCCTTCGTAGAAGACGAAGGGGACCCCGTCCCGGTTCTGCTCCAGACTCTTCCGAAAGACACCCTCCCTCTCCCACCGCTCGAGGATCTCCTCCTCCAGGTGGGGAAGGTTCAGATGCTGGGGAAGTGGATCGAAAACTGGCATCAGGGCGTGCGACCATCTCCTGCTGATAGCTCTTGGCGACAACCGGGAGCGGGCTGACATCAGGTCGGTGCGCCCCTCCAGCCCTCAAAGTATGCAGGAGTCGGCCGGGGACGCGACCGGCGGGCGCGGCTGGACTACAGGTGGCTACGATGGCGAGGAGGCCGGGTGTGGACCTGGGGCCGTCGATCCCCAGGGGAGTGAGGTAGATGCAGTGAGCGGGGAACAGTCCGCGGTCCCAACCTTTGGGCCGGAGATCGAGCTGTACTTCGAGGACTTTCTGGCGGGTCAGCATTTCGCGCTCGGGTCCACCACGATCCAGGAACCAGAGATCCTCGACTTCGCCCGCCGCTACGACCCCCAACCATTCCACGTCAGCGTGGACTCCGCCCGGGCGACCATCTTTGGCGGTCTCATCGCCAGTGGGTGGCAGACAGCGGGAATCTGGATGCGGCTGTACTGCGACTCCCTGCTCTTGCGCGCGGCGAGCCTTGGCTCACCGGGAGTGGAGGATCTGCGGTGGATGGCACCGGTCAGACCCGGGGATCTCCTCGTCGGGTCCGCGGACGTGATCTCGACTGCCCCTTCGACCCGCCACCCAGCCCGGGGATCGGTCGTGATCCGAGGTGAGCTGCGGGATCGCGACGGAGCCTCGAAGATGCGCCTTACGGCGTGGGGACACTTCGCCAGGCGCCGACACTAAATCCCGCCCCGGTGTCGCGATCTCTCAGTCGCCCTCGCGGGAGCCGGTGCCGGGCGGCCGGCCGGGCCGTTGGGCCCAGCCGGCCGGGGTCCTGATCAGCCCAGCGAGTACAGCTCGGGATAGATCTCGTCGAACACACCCTGGGGCAAGAGTCCCTTCAAGTTGCTCTTGTACATGGTGAGCTGATACGGGGTGTCTGGCATCCAGACCACCGGCAGCTGCTGCACCAGGTAGTCCTGGTACTTGAACAAAGCCGCCACCTCGGCCGCCTGGGTGGGCTCACTGTGCGTCGCCCGGATGTTGGCGTCGTTGGTGGGGTTCGAGTAATCGCCGGGATTGTTGCCCGAGTAGAAGACCGAGCCGCCGGTCGGCAGCACATCGGGGTAGTAGGTCCAGCCCCCGCCCCAGTCCGCCAGCTCCCAGCCGCTGCAGGGGGTGCTGAATGTGCAGCCATTGAAGGCTGTGGAGATCACCTGGCTGAAAGGCGCTGACGTCAACGTCAGTCCAATCCCCGCGACCTTCTTCAGGGTGGACTGCAGTGCCTCCATCTCGTTTGTGAGCGGGGTGCTGCCACTGGCGTAGATCATGGTCAGAGAAAGGCGCTGACCCGCCGCGACGCCCGTACCGCAGTCTCCCGTGGCGTTGCCGGCCTTGCCGCAGACCGTGGTGCCGCCGGGGTTGACGGTCCAGCCGTTGTCGCGCAGAAGGCTCACGGCCTTGGTGGCGTCGTACGGGTAGTACTGCTTGCCACTCTCGAGCGGGCTCTCATCGGGGTTGTTGGGGGGATACTCTGGCACCGGGCCGCTGTTGACCCTGCCAATGCCGCTCTCGAAGTCACTTATGTACTGAGGCTGGTTGACCAGGGACTGGAACGCCTGGCGGAAGTACAGCTGCTTGAAGATGGGTCCCACGGTCGGATTGGTGAAGTTGTAGGGCGCGTAGACCGTGGAGAACGAATACCAGGGCGCGTAGGAGTAGCCCTCGGTCTTCTCCAGCGATTTGCGCTGGGCAAGGTCCTGAGCCGGGATGTACCCGATCGTAAGGCTGCCGTTGTGCAAATCGTTGAACTCCGCCGAGTCGCTGGTGAAGGGGAGCCCCTCGAAGGCGGAGATGGTGGGCTTGGACGGCCCGGAGTAGCTCTTGTTGGGGACCATCTTGAAGAAGCCGCTGCTGGTGAACTCGGTGAGCCGGAAGGGACCGTCGACCACCTGCCAGAGCGGATTGCTCGCGTAGGTCGAGAGCTGCTGGGACTGGAGGTTCAGAAACTGCGCCACCCCGAGCGCCCCGCTGGTCGCGGTCCCGGGGTCGCCGGGGACGTACTGAGCGGGGCTGGTCCCCGCGACGACAACCCTGGGGGCGGCCGAGGTGTCGTAGGCCCCGACCGCTCCGGAGCTGGACAGCTTGTCCCAGGAGGCCTGGGGCAGGGGGTAGATCTGGCTCAACTCGTTGTAGGTGAACCAGGTCGGGTTGTAGGAGCCATTCAGCTTGAACTGGAGCGAATAGGTCCCGGTCGCCTGGTAGCTGACCAAGTTGACGGGGAACGCTCCGGGCACGGCCCCACCCCAGCCCGGGCCGGGCGCACTGGTGCTGCCCACGGTCGGGCTCTTGGGATCCGTAACCGCGCTGAGCAGGTTCATCCAGAAGATCACATCCCGGGACGTGATCGGAGTGCCGTTGGACCACTGCCAGTGCTTGAGGGTGATGTCGATCGTGGTGTTGTTGTCAGAAAAGACCGGGGGATCCGCGATGCTGAGGGACTTGTTCAACACCGGCTCCCCCGCCTGGCCGTACCAGTACAGCGGCAGATACATCATCTGCATGAACTGGTTGGTGTTGTTGACGCTGAAATAGGTGGACGACTCCATCGGCAGGATGTAGTTGGGCGGCGCGTTCGGTGCCTCCGCGAACGTGACGGTACCCCCCGACGTGGTCTTGCTGGCGGCGCCGCCTCCACAGGCGGCCAACAGGACCGCGGCCGCCAGCGAAAGGCCGGCCACGCCCACCCATCCGGAACTGCGCGGATGGGCCCAGTTCCGCACCAAACGATCCGCGATCCTTCCCATTCTCAACTCCTAAGTTGGGCCAAAGTCCCTGCCATCAAATCCCCGGGTTCTCGAACATCCGCCGGCTCGGTCAAACCAATTCGGCCGTGGCCGAAGGAGCCGAGCCTAAGGGGCGAGAGCGGAGGTCAGCATAGCAGCGGGACCAAGCTGAGCCGACTTGCAGCTCGAGGCAGAGCGCCGACTTCACTGGGCTCAGCCGAGCGGCCACTCCCAACCCAGAGCCCTTGGCCCGAGCTCAGGGTTGGGAGCGTCGTCTCGTGGTCAGCGCTGGTCGCGCAGAAAGGCGGGAATGTCTATGTCGTCGTAGCTGGAGGACTCCTCCCTGACCACCGGCCGGCGCACCACCTCGGGCAAGGGTTCCTGCAACTCCTGGGGCCTCGTGGCGCGATACTTCTCCGCCAGCTCGCGATTGACCTGGGGACCCGGGCTGAAGCCGGTCGCGATCACCGTGATCTTGACGTCCCCGCCCATCCTGTCGTCCAAAACCGCTCCGAAAATGATGTTGGCGTTGGCGTCGGCATTCTGCCGAATCATGTCGCAGGCCTCGGTCACCTCGTGGAGGGTGAGGTCGGGACTGGCCGTGATGTTGAGCAGAATCCCCTTGGCGCCGGAGATGGAAGTCTCCAGCAGCTGGCTCGCCACGGCATCCCGGGCCGCGTCCTGGGCTCGGTTGTCCCCACTGCCGTATCCGATCCCCATCAGCGCCGCCCCCTGGCCGGACATGATCGCCTTGACGTCGGCGAAGTCGAGGTTTATCAGGCCCGGGTAAACGATGAGGTCGGAGATGCCCTGCACTCCCTGGCGCAACACGTCGTCCGCCTTGCGGAAGGCGTCGACCATGGTGGTGCGCCGATCCGTCACCGCGATGAGACGATCGTTCGGGATGGTGATCAGGGTGTCGACCCGGCCCGACAGCTGCTCCACGCCGCGCTCCGCCGAATCCGCCCGGCGGCGCCCCTCGAAGCTGAAAGGCTTGGTGACGACCCCGATCGTGAGCGCCCCGCTGGATCGCGCGATCTCGGCGATGATCGGTGCCGCTCCGGTGCCGGTGCCGCCGCCCATGCCGGCCGTGACGAAGACCATGTCGGAGTCGTGCAGGATGGTGGCCAGCTCGTCGCGCGACTCCTCCGCCGCGTTCTCGCCGACCTCCGGATCTCCCCCCGCACCGAGGCCTCTGGTCACCTTGCGCCCGATGTGGACCTTGGTCGGCGCCTCGGAGGCGTCCAGCGCCTGGCGGTCGGTGTTGACCGCGATGAAGTCAACCCCGCGCAGCTTGGCCCGGATCATCCGGTTCACGGCGTTGCTGCCCCCTCCGCCCACTCCGATCACTTTGATGCGGGCGTTTCCCTGGGTGGTGCGGTCAAGGTCGTCTTGCGGCATCGTGGCCTCCTTCAGAACAGCTCGTGGAGCCAGCGGTTCAGCCGGCCCTGGCTGCGCGTGGTTCGTGGGTTGCTGCGTTCGCGAACGGTGGTCGAGCGCTGACCCCAGCGCAGCAGTCCGGCGACAACGGCATGCTCGGGCATGCCCACCTGATCTGCGAGCCCCGCGAATCCCTCGGGGACCGCCACCCTGACAGGTATCTCAAGTATGTGGTGGATGGCTGCCGGGAAGCCACGCAGCCGGGCGCAACCTCCGGTCAACACGACCTTCTGAACCCCCCCCTCCTGCTCCAGCGCCTCACCGATCAGGCGCGCCATCTCGCGCGCCCTGGGCTCGATCACCTCTGCCAGCCAGCGCCGTGGCACCTCCTCGCGCCCAACCCCGGCGATGCCCACGACGGTCACCATCTCCTCCACCAGAACCTTGCCCGGGTCACACTCACCATGGCGGCACTTGATGACCTCGGCCTCCTCGTGGTCGCAATGGAGGCCGGTCGCCAGGTCGTTGGTGACGTTCTGACCCCCCACCGGGAGGACCAGGACCCGCCGTATCGTTCCCTGGCGGAAGATGGCGATGTCGGTGGTCCCGCCCCCGACATCGACCACCGCCACCGCGCCCTCTAGTTCGGAGTCCCGGAGCACCCCCTCCGCGGAGGCCAACGGCTGCACCACCACGTCATCCACGCGCAGGCCCGCGGAGTGGGCGCAGCCGACCAGGGCCTCGAGATGCGCCGTCGAGGCCATCACCACTTCGGCATCCACCGCCAGGCGGCTGCCGGCGACGCCGCGCGGGTCGCGCAACCCGCCGCTGGAGTCGACCGAGTAGGACCGGGGGATCAGGTGCACCACCTCGGTGCCCTCCTCGTAACTTCCATCCCTGGCCGCCTCCAGCACCCGGTTGAGATCCCCGCTCCCAACCGCCCCACTGCGGGAGGCGACCGACACGACCGCCTCGCTGGAGCGGCTGTTGAGGTGCCTTCCTCCAAGGCAGAGCACCGCCGAGTCGATCTCGTGCCCGGCGGCGCGTTCGGCCGCATCCAGAGCCCTGGTGATGGCGCCGGATGCCTGGTCGGGATCTGTGATCACGCTCTTGCGCACTCCTGCCGAAGGCGCCTCGCCAACTCCCAGGACGCGAATCCGATCGCCGTCCTCCTCCGCCACCGCGCAGATCACCGTGGAGCTGCCGAGGTCCACGCCCACCAGACTGCGGCCGCTCACCTCCGCAGGCCCGCCGCGTCGGGGCTTGGAAGCCCTGGTCCACCGTGGACGCGAGTAGTCATCGGACGATACCCCAATTCAGGTTGTGGTGAGGGCTGTTCGGAAACGTCGGGCTCTGTCGCAGTGCTGGTATCGGGTCACGGGGCCGGTGTCGAGGTGTGTCTCAGGACCGCATGAAGTGTATCGGGAAATGGTTGTCAGCACAAGGCCCAAAATCGCTTCAAACCACATCATGTTGTGGTGGACCTACCCCCGGGCAACCTAGATCTGGGAGCGGGACATCACGGGCTGACGACCACCTGGGAGGGGTCCTCAAGGTATATCTCCCTGATGGCTGCGGTCTTCAGGTTGACCTTCCCAGCCAGGGTCCGCAGCGCCTCCAGTTTGGCTCCCAGGGCGCCTATCTGGGCCGGGGTCAGCGCCGGACCGAGGTCGGCCACCCAGCCCGCTGAGCTCTTGATCTCCAGCGCCCCGACCGGGCTGATGATGAACTCAGAGCAGCTCACCCCGTAGGCCGCAGGGCAGGCGCGATACAGGGCGACCAGGGCGGTGGCCAGGTTCCCCGGCACGGCGATCGCCCCCGCTGGCGGTGCCGAGCCGAGCCGCTGGTCCACCAGGGTCGGAAGGGGGGTCGTGGTGGGCACCTGGGGCACCGCCCCCAGCACGGCACCGGTGGCGGCCAGGTTGAGGCTGAGTTGGCCCTTCTGGTAGACCAGAACCGGTGGTAGTGGCGTCACCCCCAGCACGAGGGTCCCCGGCCAGCGCACCTGGACGCTGGCCGAGGCCACCCACGGCTGGCTCAGGAGGCTCGCCCTAACCCTGGCGGAGTCCAGCAGCAGCGTGCTCTCCCCGAGATGTGCCCCCGCCTCCTGCAGAAGCCGGCTGCTGCCCACCACCGAATTCCCCTCCACCTCGACTCTCTGCACCTTGAGCAGGGGGAGGTTGAAAGCTATAAGGCCGCCCAGGACCGCCAGCACGGCCGCGCCCGACGCCAGTCGCAGCGGCAGAACCTGCCGGGACCAGAGCTCAAGCCACCGGGGCTTGCTCGGCTTGGACAGACGCACCCGGCCCAGCATTCCGCGGCGGCCGGTGAGACGAGCGGCACGCCGCGCCGCCGCCTGGCGGGCGACCTCGGCGACCACCTCATCCCCGAGCTCGCCGCGGCGCCAGTCTCTGGCCGCGGGACGCGGACGCGGCGCTCTCCCGGCCGGCCGCCGGCCCTTGGAACGCCCGGTCCAGGGGCGGAAGTCGTCGGGAACGACGGCGCCGAACTGACGCCTGCCCGGAGGCTTGGGACGCGTTCTGGACTCGATGGCTGCCCCTTGGGTGAGACGTGGTGATGAGACGGGACGGCCGGCGACCGTGTGGCCACCTGCACCGCCAAGATTGACGCATTTCGGGCGGCAGCGCAAGCGGGTAGATGCAACTCCTGCTGGGCCACGCCCACTGCCAGTGCCCGCGGGCAGTCCCGACCCGACCGTGGATGCTATTACCGAGTGCTCCTCATCCAATCGTTCCCTTGGGAGCGGATCTCCCCGCCCGGGTCGGCACCCGGACACTCCACTGCTCCTTGCGGCGGGGAAAGCCGGCGGCCCCGGGCAGAGGAACCCCTCAGGCGAGGGCGCCGAGGATCCTCGCCGCCACCTGATCGAAGCCCCTGACCGAGCTGCACACCACAAGGGCCGGTGGCCTCAATCTGTCCCGCACCAATTGGGCGGCCTCCGCCGCGCCGCTGACCAGGACGACCTCGGCTCCCCTGACCCTTGCCGCCACGTCGGCTGAGCTGACGGCTCCCGCCAGCGCCCTCTCCCGCGCGGGCTCTATGGGACCCAGCACGACGAGGTCGGCCCCGAGGAAGGCGGTCTCGTAGTCGTCCAGGAGGGCCAGGGTTCGGGAATACGTGTGGGGGACGTGGACCAGGATTAGCTGCCTGTCTTCCCCCATCCACTGGCGCGCGGCGGCGATGGTGGCTCGCAACTTGGTCGGGTGGTGGGCGTAGTCATCGACTACCGTCACCCCGCCCAACTCCCCCACGATTTCGAAGCGGCGGGCCGCACCCTGGAAATCCTCAACCGCGGCGGCGGCGGCATCCGGGTCGGCTCCGAGGGCGACAGCGGTGGCCAGAGCCCCCAGGGCGTTGCTGGCGTTGTGCCGGCCAAACATGGGCAACCTCATCTTGACCATCAGCCCGTCCGGACCCTGGATCGTAAGCGCCTGCCTCCTGCCCTCGACCCGGGGCGCTCCGAGCAGACGCCAATCGGAACCCTCTCCACCCCAGGTCTGCACCTCGTGGCCACTGGCCAGGGACAGCTCCCGGGCAAGCTGGTCCTCCCCGTTGACCAGGACGCGATCGGGACCCGGGAGCTGGGCCAGGAGCTCCCTGTAGGGGACGAGGTACGCCTGCAGATCGGGATACAGGTCGGGGTGGTCCAGCTCCAAGTTCAGCAAGGTGACGATGTGGGGGTGCCAGTGCAGGAACTTGGCGCGGCGGTCAAGGGCAGATGTCGAATACTCATCGCCCTCAAAGACAAATGGAGTCCGGAGGTCCCCCAGGCGCACGCTGCAGCCGAAGTCTCGCGACGTCGAGCCCAGGCGAAATCCAGGGCGCAGGCCGGCCCCCTCCAGCATCAGCGCGAGCAGCGAGGAGGTGGTCGTCTTGCCGTGGGTCCCGCAGACCACGGCCCTGGTCCTTGCGGAGGCCAGAAGCCCCTGCGCCTCGGCCTCGCTGACCACCTGGAGGCCGCGGGCCAGCGCGCCCTCCAGCTCCCGATTCCCCGGCTGCACCTGATTGCCCAGGATCACCACCGCCGGAGTCTCCCACCGGTCCAGATTGGCGGCATCGTGAAATGTGGCGAACTCGATTCCCCGGTCCCGGAGGATGTCGGTCGTGGGCGGGTAGGCGTCCTCGTCGGCGCCGGTCACGAGGTAGCCGAGCTCGGCCAGGGCCAAGGCCAGACCGGAGACGGCGTAGCCGCAGATCCCGAGCAGATGAACGTGCGCGGGGGCCGCCGGCCAGGACAGCGCCGGCTCAGCGGCCATGGCGATCTCCTTGCGCCATCTCCACCAGGGCTCGGGCGACCTGCTCAGCCGCCAAGGGGCGGGCCATGGCCGCGCTGGCTCGGGCCATCCCCTCCCAGCCCTGGCGGTCCCCGAGTATCTTCAGCACCTCCGCGATAAAGGCGGTCGGGGTGAGCTCAGAATCCGGCACCACCACCGCGGCTCCCGCGGCCGCGAACGGCCTAGCATTGGCCGCCTGGTGCTGTCCCGCATGCGGATAGGGCACCAGCAGCATGGGCCTCCCCAAGCACGAGACCTCCGCCAGGGAGCTGGCCCCGGCCCGCATCACGACCAGACCCGCTGAGTGGAGCAGGGGCGCCATCTGGTCGCTGAAGCCGAGACAGCGATATCTGGCGGCCAGGGCAGGGGCCAGGTCCCGGGACGCGGCCTCCACGCGCGGCAGGTCCAGCGGGCCGGTGAGATGGAGGATCTCGAGCTCGGGGTCCTGACTCAGCAGCTGTGGCAGGGCTTGCAACAACACGTCGTTGAGGTGACGAGCGCCCTGCGACCCGCCCATCACCAGCAGCGACCTGGGCAACGCTCCGAGCTCGGTTGGAGCCAGTTCGACGAACTGGCGGCGGACCGGATTGCCGGTCAGGACCACCGCCGCGCCGCGGAGCAGTTCGGCCGTCTCCGGGAACGAGGTAGCCACCTGGGTGGCCCGTTGGGCGAGCCAGCTGACCGCCCTTCCCGGCAGGGCGTTCTGCTCCAGCAGCAGGATCGGGAGCCGTCGCTGCTCCGCCACCAGCGCCACCGGCACCGACACGTATCCGCCTGTGGCCAGCACCACGTCCGGACCGAAGTGATGCACGATCCGCCTGGCCTGGGCGTAGGCCAAGGGCAGTCGGGTGAGCAGTCGCGGCGTGGCGGTGAGGCGGCTGGAGCCCATGCTCCCCAGGGTGAGGCCCTGGAACTCGACCCCGGCCGCGGTCACTATGCGGGCCTCGGGCCCCCCCGAGCGGCCGACGAAGGTTACGGCTGCGTCAGGCTCGGTCTGCCTCAGGGCCTCGACGACCGCCAGGGCGGGGGTGCAGTGGCCGCCCGTCCCGCCTCCCGTGATCAGCACGCGCATTGGCACCTCCCGTTCGCCGGCGTCGGGCCGAGATGTTCAGCAAGATCCCGGTCGCGGCCAGAGAGAGCGCCATCGAGGATCCACCGTAGCTTATGAAGGTGAGGGGCACCCCGGTCGAGGGGATCGTATCGGTGACCCCCCCGATGTTGATCAGGGCCTGGCCAACTATCCAGATGGTGGCTCCGCCCGCCAGCAGGACGCCGAGCTGGTCCGGCGCCCCCTTGGCGATCTTGTAGCCACGCCAGGCGAAGATGCCGAAGAGGCCCAGCACGGCGAGGGTGCCGATCAACCCCATGTCCTGGCCGATGACGGCGAAGATGAAGTCGTTCTGAGCCTCCGGGAGGCTCTGGGAGGCGGGAACGGCGCTGCCGAAGCCAGTGCCGAAGAGCCCGCCCGCGCCGAAGGCGTAGAGCGCCTGCACCGCCTGATAGCCGGTTCCCAGGGGATGGGCGAAGGGGTTGAGGTAGGCGAGCAGCCGTGCCACCCGGTAGGGCTCCGTCTTGATGAGGAGCGCTCCCAGCAACCCTCCAGCCGCCGCCAGGGCGCCCAGATACCGCAACCGGACCCCAGCCAGGACCAGCAGGCCAAGGCCCAGCACCGCCACCACCATGGTCGACCCGAGGTCCTTCTCGGCGACCACGAGCACGGCTATTAGCCCGATCCTCCAGGCGTAGGGCCAGACCCCCTGGCGCGCGTCGGCCATGAGCCGGCGGTGGCGGTCGAGCCACACCGCCCCTTCCACAACGATCATGAATTGGGCGATCACGCTGGGCTGGATCTCGATGGGGCCGGCCCCTATCCAGCGCCGGGCTCCTTGGATCTCAACTCCGATGTGAGGCACCAGAACCGCCACCAGCAGCATCACGCTCACCCCCGCCAGCCACGGCCCGATGGCTCGCCAGCTGTGGTAGTCCATGCGAAGGCAGAAGACCAGGGCGGCCACCCCCAGGAACACCCAGACCAGCTGGCGCTCGAAGTAGTAGGCGGGATTCCCGTTGTCGTAGGTGTAGGCAAACCCCTCGCTGGAGACGTAGACCATGATCAGCCCGAGCCCACACAGAGCGGCCGCGGTCAGGAGCAGCCAGATGTCGCAGTCCGGCACGTGGAACCTGGTGCGGCTCTGGGGGCTGGACCTCCTGGCCTCCGCGACCGGGATCCACCGCCCGACTCTGGTGCTCACGGGTGACCCCCCGGGAGCCCCGACCAGACGGCCCACCCCAGCACCAGGCCCGCCGTCACGACCGAAACCGCCCACAGGCGCAGGTCGATCACCCATTCGCTCAATCCGCCCAGCTCCAGATGATGGTGAAGCGGACTCATCCGGAACAGGCGACGGCCCTTGGTAAGTTTGAAGTAGCCGACCTGAGCCATCACCGACCCGGCCTCGGCGAGGTACACCAAGGCCAGCAGCGGGAGCAGCACCAGCAGCCCGGACTCCGCCGCCGCCGCCGCCAGAATCAGGCCCAGGGCAAGGGAGCCGGCGTCACCCATGAAGACCCGGGCCGGCGGAAGGTTGAAGCACAGGAACGACAGCACCACCCCCGCGGCCGCCCAGCAGGTGAGGGCCAGCCCCGGGTGGTGTTCCAGGGCAGCCGCAGCCCCGCACACGGCCAGTGCTGGGACCGCGCATCCGGCCGCCAGGCCATCCACGCCGTCGGTCAGGTTGGCGGCGTTTGAGGTGGCCAGCATCGCGAGCGCGGCCAGGGCGATCCCTCCCAGCCCCAGGTCTCTCATGCCCAGCCCGGGGATGACCTCCACGGAGGCATGGGTCGCCTGCAGTCCCAGGGAGAGGCCCGCAGCGCAGGCCGCGAGCAGGGCGAACTTCGGCAGCACCCTCAGCCCCTCCCCATGGCGCACCTTGACCCAGTCGTCCAGGAGGCCCACCCCCGCTCCCAACAGGCCCGCCCCTACCACCTCGGCCCCGTCTGCCCCGCGCAGGGCTAGGGCCCAAACAGCGACCAGCACGGCCGCGAAGACAAGCCCACCCGCCGTGGGCGTCCCCGCCTTGACCAGATGGGACCGCGGGCCATCGCTGCGCTCGCGCTGGAGCAGCCCCAGGCGCCGCAGCCCTCCGATCGCGGGTGGGTAGACCACGACCCCACCCACGAACGCCCCGGCCACCGCGAGTCCATTCACTCGAGGCATCTTATGGTTGCAGCTTGAACCTGGAGATCATCGCCTCGGTCACCAGCTTCGAGGTGGGCGCCGCGTCGTAGGCCCCCTCCCGCAGCGCCGCGGGCACCTGGGGGTAGCGGATGATGCAGATCATCGAGTACTGGGGGTCGCTGGCTGGAAAGACCTCCGTGAAGGAGTCGATGGTGTTGTTGCCGTAGACCCCCTTGCCGTTGGAGACCGACGAGGTCCCGGTCTTCCCGGCGATCTGGCCATACCAAGCCCCGGTCATCTTGGCCTCGAAGCCCGAGGCGCCGGGCACGTCGACCACCCCGACCATCATGTTGGTCAGCGTCTGTGCGGCCGCCGCGCTGATGACCCGCCTGGTCGCGGGCTTGATGTAGGTGGTGGGCTTGCCGCCGCCGGTGATGGCCGTGACCACGTGCGGCTGTACCCAGACCCCACCGTTGGCGATGGCGTTGACCGCGGCCAGCATCTGGATCGGGGTCGTCACGTAGCCCTGACCGAAGCTTGCCGTCGCCAGGGTCACGGGCTGCATCTGGGAGAAGGGAGGCAGCGGCTGGTTGGACGCGCCGGCCAGGTCAATTCCGGTCGGAGATCCGATTCCGAACGCCTTCATGTTCTGGTAGAAGGGCTTGGCACCCTCCCACTGCTCGATGTGAACTGCGCCCACGTTGAGCGAGTCCTCCAGCACCCAGTTCATGGTGATCACGCCGTGGGACCTCAGGTCCCAGTCACGAATCTGCCAACCTTGGACGGTGACCTCGCCGGTCTCATCGAACGTCTCGTTGGGGGTGATTACGTGGCGGTTGAGCGCCCCCGCGAAGGTGATCAGCTTGCCCACGGATCCGGGCTCGTAGAGGTCGGCCACGCCGGCATCCTTGAACAGCTTCACCGGGGTCGTCGCATAGTCGTTGGCGTTGTAGCTCGGGTAGTCCGACCAGGCGACGATCCCCCCCGTGTGCACGTTCATCACGATCATCGTGCCCGAGCTGGCGTTGACCTTCTTGACCTCGGCGGCGAGGTCCTTCTCGACCACCGCCTGGATGTTGGCGTCGAGACTGGTCTGCAGGTTCCGCCCATTCACGGCAGCCTGCTGGGGCGCCCCACTCAAGACGACCGGGTTGCCCTGGAGATCCTCCACCGACGACTGCTTGCCGGGCCTGCCCGCCAGGACACTGTTGTAGTACCCCTCCAGGCCGTACTGACCCTGGCCGTTCGCGTTCACGAACCCGATGACGTTGGCGGCCAGGCTGGTTCCCGGGACTCCGCCCGGCCCGTAGGTCGGGATCTCCCCCTGGATGGCGCCGATCTGGGCCAGGTTGAGTGCCGACACCCGGTTCTCAACCGCGGCCGACTGGGCCTTGGCCAGATAGACGAAGTCCAGGGGACGGGAGAGGTCGGTCATCATCTGCGAGACCGAGCTGCCCAGCACCGGCGCGAGCTTGGTGGCGTACGAGAGACGCTGCTGCCGTGGGATCAGATTGGGATCCGCCCAGATGTCGTACACCGGGACGTTGCCGGCCAGCACCTGACCCTGGTCGTCCAGGATCAGGCCGCGGGTGGCCGGGATAGTTACCTCCTGCACCTGGTCGGAGAGAGCCGCGGCGGCCAGCTGCTGCCCCTGACTGACCTGCAGCTCGAGCAGCCTGGCCCCCAGCCCGAAGACCGCGACCAGCAGGATGCCGGACAGGAGGGCAAGCCGACGGCGTGGATCGGCCAGGGTGGAGACGTTCTTGACATTCGCCTGGCTGGCGGGACGGCGAGCGCCCGAAGAGGCGGTGCGGCGGTTGGAGTAGGGCCGGGATGCCACCGCCTCAGGCGCCCTTGAGCGCGACCAATACCGGCAGCAGAGGGTCGTTGCTTGAACGAGGGGCAGACGCCAGCACCTGCCAGGTGGGGGGCGGCGTGAAACCCATGCGCTCGGCCGCCACGTTCAGCGCCCCGGCGCTGTCTTGCTGTTCCAGCTCCTGGGCGAGAATCTGGGAGGTGTTGGCAAGCTGTGCCTTCTGGGCCTGCAGGGATGCCACCTGGTAGGTGAGCGCCGTCCCCTGAGCGGTCTCCGAGATGTACCCGGTCGCCGCCAGGGTCAGGATGGCGACCAGGGGGAGGGCCGCCCAGGCGGCTCCGGTGCGCAGTCTGCTGCGCTGGCGGGCCCGGCTGGGCTGAGCTTCCTCATCGTCGAAGGGCAGATATCCAGGTCGGACACGAGGGCGAGGTGCGGCAATTGTGGTCATGGCTACTTCTGCACTTGTTGCTGAGATGTGGATTGGGACGGTGCGGCGAGGCTGCGGTGGCGAGGTCGGTCAGGTGGCGTTCTGGGGCAGCCGGACGGCGGTGCGAAGCAGCGCGGAGCGCGCTCTCGGGTTCTTCGCCACCTCCTCTGGACTTGGTCTGATCGCCCGTCGGGAGGGCAGGGAGAGGGAGGCCCGGTGAGCGCAGGTGCAGATGGGCTGTGGGGGAGGACATACACAATTCATTGCAAGGTTGTGGAGAAGACGTTTTGCAGTGGTGTCCTCAAGCGAGTGGAAGGAGATGACCCCCAAACGCCCACCGGGCCGAAGAATTTGAATGGCAGCGGAGAGCCCAGTCGAGAGCTCCTCCAGCTCGTTGTTGACCGCGATCCGGAGGGCCATGAAGGTCCTCGTGGCAGGGTGAATGCGAGGCGGCCAGAACCGCCTCGGGATGGCTCCGGCGCAGATTGCGGCCAGCTCTGTGGTCGTGGTTATCGGCTTGAGCTGGCGCCGCTCCCCAAGGGCTCTCGCGATCGCCCGGGCGTGGCGCTCCTGGCCGAAGTCCGAGATGAGCTGCGCCAGCTCATCTCGGTCCACCTGGTTGACGATGTCTGCCGCTGTCCTGCCACCCGACAGGGGATCCATCCTCATGTCCAGGGGGCCCTCGACCTGAAAGCTGAAGCCGCGCTCCGGGTCGTCGAGCTGGATCGATGAGATGCCAAGGTCCATGACCACGATGTCGGCCAGCAAGCCCTCTTCGGCCGCGATCCGCCCGAGGTCCGAAAAGCGGGCATGGCGCGCGCGGAAGGCGTCGCCGGCGAAGGCGAACCTCTGCCGGGCCCGCTCGACGGCGACCGGGTCCCGGTCCAATGCCAGAACCCGGCCGCCTGGGAGGACGTTGTCTAGGAATGCGGCCGAGGTTCCCCCTCCGCCGAGGGTGGCATCGATCACCTGCTGCCCGGGGCGGGGACCAAGGGTTTGCAGCAGCTCGGCGAGAAGGACCGGCTGGTGGTGGCCCGGGGCTAACCTGTGGACGTCCGCTGCTGGCGCATGGCGACGCCTGGACGGCTGAGTCGTGCTCACAGAGCCCAGCATGACGGTCATGCCTGCACCTCGGCCCCGGAAGTGGGGATCGATCCCTGGCCCAGCACCTGCGCGGCCCTGGTCCGGATTCGTTCCCACGACTCCGGCTCGATGCGCTTAGAGCGCTCCGCGAAGTGCTCTTCAGAGTAGATCTCGACCGCCTGGTTTAGCCCCACGAAGACCACGTTGCGGGAGAGGTCGGCGTGCTCCCGGAGCTGGGGCGCCAGCAGAAGACGGCCCTGAGCATCCCAGTTGACCTGCTGTGAGGACGAGAAGAAGTGAAATAGGTAGTCGCGATAGTCCTGATCGGCGACGTCGGAGTAGTCGCGCTCTCCCACCAGCTTGTCCCAGTAGCTCGGGGGATACATCACCAGAGCGAACCCCGGGCCCTTGGTGACCACCCCTCCCAGCAGGCTGTCGCGGAACTTGGCGGGCACGGCGACTCGGCCCTTCTCGTCCAGAGCGTGCACGTAGGACCCGTAGAAGGCCATGGACGGCCGCTACCTCCCGATCCCATGGCTCATGCACTCCGCGAAGTTGATCACCACTTCTCCCCACCAATTTCTCGAATGGAGGGACTGTATCAGTTCTGGGGCCGCAGGTCAACATCGCTGGGCATGTATTTTCCCCACGCGTGACTTCCGACGTGGTGGGGATTCAAACCCACCTCAGCCCTGAAATCCTGACCAGATGGGCCGTGGCCAACGGTGGGTGGATCGGCGCAGGGGGGCGACGGCCCCCCTGCGGGGAGGTGGTACGGCGGGCGGTAAGCCGAGTTCTGTGCCCGCTGGGGCCGCCCGCGCGGCGGGCCTCCCCCCCAGCGGCGATGGCCATCCATCTACGACGACGGTCACCCGTCGCCTCCAGCGACCCACCCGGGTGCCTGCGGACGAGCCGTCCGTGGGTGCCTGCACCCGCACCCTGCCGGGTCTTGCTCCGAGCGGGGTTTGCCTGGCCGGCCGGTCACCCGGCCGCCGGTGGGCTCTTACCCCACCATTTCACCTTCGCCGGCCCGACGCCGGCTGTGTCATTTCTGTGGCACTCTCCCTGAGGTTTCCCTCGCCGGGTGTTACCCGGCGCCCTGCTCTGCGGAGCTCGGACTTTCCTCGGCCGGTGTCTCCGGCCGCGACCATCTGCCCGCCACCACTCCCATCGTAGGGCAGGGTGACCGGTCGCGGACAGCCCGCTAGGGCCGGGCCGCCGCTCGGGCCCGCCGGAGCGCCAGAACCTGAATCGCCAGCAGGATCAGGAGGATGACCGCCATCGGCACGGCCACCGACTTGCTTCCAGCCCCAGACGTGGCCGCGACCACAAGCTCGAAGGCGGCCACCAGAATCCCGATGCCGGGGTAGATCAGCAGCCCGAGGGTCTTGCCCATCCACCGATCGGCGCGGTTGAGCCCGAAATGGAAGTCGAGTGGAATCCTGGCTCCAGGGGGCAGGTATAGGAACCCCCAGGCAGCCGCGGCGAGCATGAGCAGCAGGGGAATGAGCCCAACCAGCACTGCACCGTCCATCTTCAGATGTCCCCCAGCAATTTCATCAGCGGACCTCCACCCTTGGCGCTTGGGGGCCGGACGTGGACCGGACGCCCCCCCTCAACGGCGCTGGAACTCCCGGCTGGCCTCGACTGCCAGATGGTCGACCCGATTGTTGCCCACGGAGTCCTGGTGGCCCCTGACGTGGGCGAACCTGACATGCCCGTCGAGCGACTCCAGGAGCCGGTCGATGGGCGGGAACAGATCTCTGTTGGCGTTGCGCTTCCAACCCTTGCTGAGCCAGCCGATCACGTTGAGTGAGTCCACGTGGAGCAGCAGCCCTTGGTCGGGGCTCCGCCGGCGGGAGAAGGCGGCGAGAGCCTCGCGTGCCGCCACCAGCTCCATGCGATTGTTGGTGGTGGAAGCCTCTCCTCCGGCCCCCTCCTCCACCCCGTCAGGCCACTGGATGAGGTAGCCCCACCCACCGGGCCCGGGGTTGCCGCTGCAGGCGCCGTCACTGTATGCGGGGACCCATTGCCGCTCGCTGGGGGCGCTCAAAGCAACAGGATCCGTTCGCAGTTTTCGCACGTCACCACCTGTCCACCGCGCACCTCCTCCAGGATGCGGTGCGGCAGCGGTAGTCGACAGCCGCCGCAGCTGCCCCCCACAACCCGGGCGACGGCGGGCTGTCGTCTCGCCGAAATGCGCCGGTAGAGGCGTTGGGTGGCCTCCGGAATCTCGGCCAGTGCGTCCCGGATGGCGGCTTCCGCCGCGGCCCGCTCCGCCACCTGGGCGCTCAGACGTTCCGAGTCCCGGGCCCGGACGACGACCAGCTCGGCCCGGCGACCCTCGCTGGCCCTCCTCAACCTGCTCACCTCGGCCTCGTCGGCTTCAACCAGGCCCATGTGCTCCAACTCGAGGTCTTCCAGCTGAGCGATCTGGCGCCGCAGGGTCGCCAGTTCGTGCTGGCGTCGCTCCAGCCCCGCCGGATTGCGCACGCTGCCGTCGTAGATGGCCCGTTCGTGGCTACCAGCGCGCTCTCGGATCTCGCCAACCTCCAACTCCAGCTGGCGCAACGCGGAGGTGTGAGCCCGCAGCGCCGCCTCGGCAGCCGCCAGGTCGGAGAGGAGCCCATCAAGGGTCGGGTCCCCCTCGGCTCGGGACGCGATGGCGACCCGTTCCTGCTCCAGCTTGTCCATGCGAGCCTCCGACTCCTCCAGCGCGGCCAGGAGCTCCGCCACGGTCATCGGCGGACCAGGAGGAGCGAGTGGTAGACGTGGCCGCGCTCGACCGTGACTGAACGCCGGACGCTCCAGATGTCTCGGGCCGAGACCCAGCCGACGACCCGATCGACCTTCTGCATCGGCTGCAGGCAGAGCCAGGAGAGCTGGCGCGCGACATGCCAGTCCGATTCCAGGATCGTGGTCAGGGTGTGCCCGCCCAGGCCCGCGATCACCGCCCCGCGGCAGCCGAGGCCGAGCAGCGGCCTAAACCCCCAACCTTCGAGGATCGTGACTCCGGAAGTGGCTCCCAGCATCCGGCGGAGCTCGCCGGCGGGGCCGCCCGGCAGCTCGGTGGCGAAAACTCGCAGCCCGGGTGCCCGTGCCGCCAATTCCAGGGCCAGCCGCCCGTGGCCGCTGCCGACATCGGCCACCGGACCGTCTTGGGGGCACAGATTCAAGACCGCTTGGAGTCTCTTCCCGAGGCGCGCCCTGGTCACCGCGATCAACCCGCCACCTTTGCCGAAACCAATATGAGACGCTCCAGCACCTCGAGCGCGGCCTTGCCGTCCAGGCTCATCCTAGCCATCTCGATCCCATCCTCGAATGTGGAGGCACGTCCCCCGGCGATCAGGGCGGCCGCTGAATTGAGCAGGACGACATCGCGCATCGGGCCTTCCTCCCCCTCCAATATGCGGCGCGCGGTGGCGGCATTCTCCGCCGCATCCCCGCCGGCCAGGGCCGCGCTCGGCGCGGGCTCCAGCCCGAGCCCTACGGGATCGACCGTGCTGCCGGCAACCTCTCCCCCGGCCACGGTCCACAGTAGCGACGGGCCGTCCAGCCCCAGCTCGTCCAGGCCGTGCGGTCCACAGAAGACCAAAGCACGCCTTCTTCCCAGCCGGGAGAGGACGTGTGCCATCCGCTCCGCGAGATCCGGGCTCGCCACTCCCAGGGCCTGGTAGGGGACGTTGGCGGGATTAGCCAGCGGACCCAGGATGTTGAAGACGGTGCGGATCCCGAGCTCACTGCGAGGGGCGGCGACGTGGCGCATCGAGGGATGGTAGGCGGGCGCGAACATGAACCCCATCCCCGCCTCCTCCACGCAAGCCGCCACTCCCGCGGGAGGCAGGGATACGGTGACCCCGAGCGCCTCCAGGACGTCGGCGCTGCCGCAGCGGCTGCTCGCGGCCCGGTTCCCGTGCTTGGCGACCGGCAATCCGGCGCCGGCCACCACCATGGCGGCGACGGTGGAGATGTTGAACGTCCCCCGCCGGTCGCCACCGGTCCCGCAGGTGTCGACCGCATCAAGGCTCAGCTCCACCTTCACGCGGTGGGCCATCATCGACCCGACAAGGCCGACCAACTCGGAGGTGGTCTCGCCCTTCGCGCGCCACACGGCGAGCAGCGCGCCCACCTGGGCTGAGCTGAGGGCTCCCTCCATCAGCGCATCCCCGAGGCGCTCTGAAAGGGAGACGCCGAGGTCGTAGCCTGAGAGCATCTGCTCCAGGACTGAACCCACTTCAAGGTTGAGCGGCTGTTCTACTCCCATTGCAAGCATGGAGTCTAAGCCACCGTTCTCCGGCTCACCCTGTCTCGCGTAACCTAGCCCACTGTGGTCGACCATGTGTGCTAGTCGCTCCCCAACCATCGCGGAGCAGGACGCCCGACCGTATTGGCTCGGGGACGGCTCCAAGGGCGTCCTGCTGCTGCACGGATTCGCGGGGACCCCACCGGAGCTGAGGCTCCTGGCGGAGTGGCTGGCGGCGCGAGGCTTCGTGGCCTACGCCCCCCTCCTGGCCGGGCACGGCACGACTCCGGAGGAGATGGCGAAGACCGGGCGTTGGGACTGGATCAGATCGGCCAACGGGGCACTGGATGCCCTGCTGGAGCGCTGCCCCCACGTCGGGGTCGCCGGGCAGTCGATGGGAGCCACCCTGGCCCTGCACCTTGCAGCCACCAGGCCGGAGATCGAGGCCGTGGTCTCACAGGCAGGTCTCCTCTACCTCACCGACTGGCGGTTGCGACTGCTACCGGCACTCCAAGGTCTGGTGCGGTGGGAGGTGCCCTCAGACGAGGTGGACCTGTACCGGCTCGAGGGGCTCCACGATCTCCACAGCTACGACCGACGACCGACCCGAGCGATTCTCGAGCTGGTGCGTTTGGGACGGTTGGTCAGGTCGGAGATGCCGGCTGTGGTGAGACCGCTGCTGGTTCTCCATGGGGGCCGTGACGGTGTCGTCGACCCGGCCAATGCCGACCAGATCCTGGCTCTCGCCAGTTCCCCCATCCGAGCCTACAGAAGGTTTGAGCGCACCGGGCACGGGATGAGTGTGGACATCGACCGGCACGAGGTTGCCGACCTGGCCGGGAGGTGGCTGGAGAGATTCGTAGGAGCTCCCTGAGCGAGGATCTCAATCCGACCTGGTGAGCTCGCGAATCCTGGCCGCTAGGTCGGGGTCGAGCACCGGGTTCTCGGGGTGGCCCCCATCGGGAAGCGGCTTCCTCGACCTCTTCTGGGCTCGATCCTCCCGGGCTGGGGGCGCAGCCCGGTAGGCCTGCCCACATCCCGGGCACAGGTGGATCGCCACACTCTGGCCTCGGCCCAGGTACTCAAGATGGCTCCGGCGAGCCGTCTGCCCGCAGCGGCAGCGGCCAAGCCGTGGCAACTGGGGCAGGGCGGCGAGCTCGGCCGGTCCCATCTCAGGATGCGGTCGCGACTTCGGTCAGAGGCTGGATCATCGCGCAACCAGGGTAAGGCGCCGACGTCGGCCTTGGGCAGCCCCGCTGCCACCCCTCCTAAGATGGTCAGCAGCGGGGGACCCGTTGGGGGGCCGCGTCCGCGTCCCGGCCCACCGGCCGGGCGGAGGCCGCGGCCAAGGGCAGTGCGGGTGGCAATGGCTGCGGTTCAACCCCGTGGGAGATCTTCTATGCAGGTTGACCAGTTGACCGGGAACATCATCGGCCGGTACCGCTTAGGCGGCCGGGCCGAGGTGCTGCCCTACGCCACCATCCATCGCGCTCAGGTCATGGCCGACGGCCGTCCCGTTCTGTTGTGGTCGTTCGCCGCTCCGTACTGCGAGGCCACAGGCTTCCTCGAAGCCCTCCAGGGAATTGCCGGTGACCGTCGCGCCGCGGGCGTGCCAGGGCTCGCGTCGGTGCTGGAGATCGGCACCTCGGAGGTGCCCCTTCCTCTCGTGTACATGGTCACCCAGGATGCCGGGCGCGGCTTTCTGGTCTCACTGCTGCAGAGTGGCCGCGCGCCGGGGGTGATCACGACCGCGGCCTGCGTGGGTCGGGCCCTGGACCAGCTGCATGAGCGCGGGCTTGTGCACGGTGACGTCCAGCCAGCCATGGTTGCGGTTGAGTCCAGCGGCAACCCCATGTTGGTCGGGTACGCGGTGCGTCGGGTGGTGGCCCGCCTCGACCCCGGCGCCGAATGGCTGCGGTTGTCGCGAGGCTTCAGACCTCCCAACGCAAACCCGTCGGAGCCGGGTACCAGGGCGGACGACCTCTACGGTCTTGCCGCATTGACCTACTACCTGCTCCTCGGCAGACCACCGGCTGGGGGGACGGCGACCGTCCCTCCGCGCCAGGCGCGCCCCGAGGTACCCGAGCACGTGGACCAGGCCGTCATGCGCGCCCTCTCCACGGATCCGGATGCCCGGTTCTCGTCTGCCCAGGAGTTCCTGGCCGCGCTGAGGGCGCGGGGAGCAACCCCAAGGGCACCCTCGGCCGGGGCCGCGCCCCCTGGGCCGGAGGCGAATTTTCCGCAGAGCGCCCACCAGGATGCGGGCGTCAGTCGGCCCGATCGGCCGACGGGCCCCAGCGGCGCTGGGGAATTCGCCGGGACGGTCCAATTGACGCCCCAACCGGAGCCGTTCAGAGAGCCGGAGGCCTCTTCGCGAAGCCTGGTCTCGCTGGTGCCGCTGGAGCCCTACGAAATGGCGCCGGAGTTGCGCCGTCGAAGTGGGATCGTGCTGCTCGCCGCCCTGGTCGTCCTGGCCCTGGTGCTGCTGGTTCTCTCCGTCACCGGCAGGCTCTACCTCTGAGCACTCCAAGCCGCGACCGGCAGGTGGCGCTGAACGGGCTCTCGAACAGCCTGCGCCCCCTGGACGAAGAGCTCCCCGAGAGTCCTCAGCTCAGGAGGGCCGGGGTACTGGCGCTCATCGACCCCCACTCGGACTCGCTCCCGCTGCTCCTCCTGCGGCGCAACCCCCAGCTGCGGGACCACCCCGGTCAGATCGGCCTGCCGGGGGGCGCCCACGAGACGGCCGACGGTCCGCTCTGGCAGACCGCCCTACGCGAGGCCCGGGAGGAGTTGGGTGTGCCTCCGGCGAAGGTCCATCTGCTGGGATACGCGCCCGAGGTGCGGGTCCGGCACACCGGGTTCCTCATCGCTCCTGTGGTCGGAACCGCGCTCTCGCGATTTGAAGTCACGATCGCGGCGGAGGAGGTGGACGGCTACTTCTGGATGCCGTTGCGCGGACCCGCCGGGATCGTCACCATCGAGACCCGGCCAGTCACCACCCATCTGGGTGAACTCCGGGTTCCCGGCTACCTTTACCAGGGACACTTCGTGTGGGGAGCGACCGGGATCATCGTGGACGATTTGCGCCGCCGCCTGGGTGAGCAGGTGGCGGGGGCACCCCCCACCACCTGATCTTCGGCCTCCGACGCCTCCTCCGGTCGCCGCCCCACGATCAGGCCGGCGGGGGTATGGGCTGAGTGGTCACGACCGGGACGGACTCCAGGAGGTGGCTGCCGAAGCCGACCGCGCGACGGTCCGGACGACGTGCAACCGAATCGGTCAGCGCGCGCTCCAGCACCTCGCTCAGGGAACGGACGAAGACAACTTCCATTCCGTCCAGCAATGAAGCGTCTATCTCGTGGAGGTCACGACGGTTGCGTTCGGGTAGGAGGAAGATGCGAATGCCGGCTCGATGGGCGGCCAGAAGCTTGTCCTTGACCCCGCCGATGGGAAGGATCCTGCCCCGCAGGGTCACCTCCCCGGTCATCGCCAGGTCATGTCGCACCGGCCGGTTGCTGGCGACGGAGACCAGGGCGGTCGTCAGGGTCACCCCGGCCGAGGGACCGTCCTTGGGTATCGCCCCGGCAGGAACGTGAATGTGGACCGCATGATCATCGAAGAAGCTGCCCGGCACTCCGTGCTCACTGCCGTGCACCCGCACCCACGACAGGGCCGCCCGGGCCGACTCCTGCATCACATCCCCGATCTGCCCGGTGAGCTGCAGCTCCGGACGCCCCTCGATGGCCAGGGCTTCCACCGTGACCAGGTCGCCGCCGACCTCGGACACGACAACGCCGGTGACCACTCCCACCCTGTCCTCTGCCTCGGTCTCGACGCCGTCGAAACGCGCCGGACCCAGGTACTCGATGAGGTCGTCCGGGCCGATGTCGACCCTTGCCAGCTCCGGGTTCTCGACCAGTTTGCGGGGTACCTTGCGCAGCACCTGGGCGATCTGCCGATCCAGGCCGCGCACCCCGGCCTCCCTTGTGTAACTGCGAATCAGAGCCCGCAGGGCGTCATCGGAGAGGGTTGCCTCCTCGGCGGTCAGGGCATGCTGCTCCATCTGCCGGGCCAGGAGATGTCCCTTGGCGATCCCAAGCTTCTCCTCCTCGGTGTATCCCGTCATGCGAATGATCTCCATCCGGTCCCGCAGGGGTGGCGAGATGGTGTCGATGACGTTGGCCGTGGTGATGAACAAGACCTGGGAGAGGTCGTAGGGGACCTCCAGGTAGTGATCGGAGAATTCCCGATTCTGCTCTGGGTCGAGCACCTCCAGCAGGGCCGCCGAGGGGTCGCCTCGAAAATCCAGGCCCACCTTGTCGATCTCGTCGAGCATCATGACCGCATTGCGCGATCCGGCCTGCTTCATGGCCTGAATGACGCGACCTGGCAAAGCCCCTATGTAGGTGCGCCGGTGGCCCCTGATCTCCGCCTCGTCGCGGATGCCTCCCAGCGAGACCCGCACCAGCTTGCGGTCAAGCGCGCGGGCGATGCTGCGGCCCAACGACGTTTTGCCAACCCCGGGAGGCCCCACGAAGCAGAGGATGGGAGTCTGCAGGGGCGCTGGCTCGGCGGCTGCCGGTCCCGCCGCCTGTTGCTGGGCCCGTCGTTCCAGGACCCGCTTGCGCACGGCCATCCACTCTAGGATGCGCTCCTTAACCTTGGGCAGCCCGTAGTGGTCCTCATCGAGGATCCGGGCCGCCTCCGCGATATCGACTCGTTCCGGCCCGGCGTCCGCCCAGGGCAGATCCACCAGCCAGTCGACATAGTTGCGGATCATCCCCACCTCCGGGGAGGCGCTGGGGGTGGCCTCCATGCGGTCGAGCTCCTTCAGGGCCCGCTTGAGAACCGCTTCCGGCATGCCAGCCGCCTCGATGCGCTCCCTCAGGTCCTGCTCAGAACCGGACTCTCCACCGAGGTCCGCCAGCTCCTTGCGGATCACCTTCAGCTGCTCCCGCAGGATCGCCTCGCGCTGGCCCTGGTTGATCGTCTGGGCCACATCCTGCTGGATCTTGCTGCGCAGCTGGGCAACCTCCAACAACCGGGCCAGCAGGGGCACCAAGCCCCGCAGGCGGCGCTCTACGTCATCCTCCTGAAGCAGCGCGATCCTGTCCTTGGGATCGAGGTCGGGGGCGGTCCCGGCGAGGTCGGCGACCTTGCCCGGCTCCTTGGCCCGGGCCACGGCAACCGCCAACTCCGGGGCGACCGAGGCCCCCGCGGCGACGTACTCTCCGAAGAGCTGCCGTACCGAGCCGACCAGGGCCTCGATCGCCGTCCCCTCGGGTTCGATCTCGGGAAGGGACACGACCTTGGCGGTCCACTGCTCACCCTGTTCCAGCTCCAGGATGCGGACCCGGTGCTGTCCCTCCACCAGAACCTGAGCCCCTCCCGTGCCACGCCGGAAGGCGCCGATCTGGGCGATGGTGGCGACCGGATAGACATCAGCCAGCTCGACATCGTCGCGGTCGCTCTCGCGCTGGACGGCCAGGACGACCCGGCCCTCGGCGGCTACTGCGGCCTCCAGACTGCTGACCGACCGCTCGCGCCCGGCACCCAGTGGGGCCAGCTGGTGGGGCAGGACCACGTTGTCCCGCAGAGGCACCAGGGGCAGGGTCTCCACCTTGGGCCGGAACGGTCGGCCGCCGCTCGAGGGGGTGTCGGAAGATGAGATCGCTTTGTCTTCGCTCAAGAGTTGAACTCCGTGGGTCTTGGATGGCGGGCCGGAGGAGCGCCTCGGTCCCGAGTGGAGTCTGCCCCCAAGCAGTGGGCGACCAAACTCCTCGAAGGCGCGGTCAGACCTGCTTGCGCTCGGCTGCCTGCTTGAGGGCCTCCACCTCCGCGCGCACGCTGGCCGTGGCCCAATGCTTGAGTCCTTTGTCCAACAGCGGTGAGAGCGGCCCGTATCCGAAGTCGTACTCCTCGCGATGGGTGAGCAGAACCCCCTGCGGTGTGGGCTCCATCAGGAAGACGGCGTGGAAGTCGCGCAGGCGACCCCAGAGCATCTGCAGGTCGACCTTGTTCTGGCCCACCGTGTAGCGGGCCCTGATGTGGGACCGGAAGGGGCCGAGGTGACCGTTGATCCTTGCGACGAGCTGGTCCTGGTCCCGCGACTCCACGAACATCTCCTGGATCTTGGTGTCTCCGTTGATGTAGGCATCGGGGTCCAGCACCGCCTCGCGGACCCGGTCCAGAGGCGCCGCCACCAGGACACTCGCCTCGGCGATCATCATGGTCTAGTCCTCCCTGAGCGATAGGCTCACCTTGATCGCGCCGCTGCGATCGGGCCTAGCCGCCGCCATGAAAGCCTCGCGCCATCCCCGAATCGGTGCCAGATGGGTGAGCCAGGAGGAGACCAGGTCGGCCCGTTCGATGAGCAGCCGCAGCGCAGAATCTAGCAGGTGCGGGCCTCCCGGATGGGCGATTCCGTAACCGTTCGAGCCCAAGATCCTGGCCTCCTTGTAGTAGGTGAGCGTGGTCTCAGCCCGGGCCGGGCGGCCCACCCCGACGGTTACCAGGGTGCCGCCTGGAGCGAGGACCCGAAGGGCCAGTTGCGTGGTCGCGGGGGTGCCGATGGAGTCCAGCACCAACGGGGTGCCGGCCCCCAGCGTCCACGGCCCGCCCCGCCAGGGCCGCGCCAGCGCGGCGCCGCAAACCGCCGCCATCTCCAGGACCACGGCCTCCGCACCTGCCGGAAGGGGCTGGGCGCCAAGGTATGCCACCAGGGAGCGCTGCAGATCCCAGGCGCAGGTCACGAAGACCGAGCGCTGGGGCCACCGGGTCGTGGCCGCCAGGGCCAGGCTGAGTCCAATCGTCCCGGCGCCGATGACAAGGACCGGCCCATCGCCGCCCTCGGGGGCCTGGGCCACCGCGTGCAAGGCGACCGCCAGGGGGTCGGCGAGTACGGCGACACCATGGTCGAGGCCATCGGGCAGGGGGTGGATCTGGGAGCTGTGGGCAAAGATGAACTGTGCAAAGCCTCCGGGAAGTCCTCTCACCGTCCCTAGGTGCATGCCATGGCCCGTTCCCCACGGGCCCCCGTTCAGGACCCGCGAGCAGTGGGGGGGAAACCCGGCCCTGCAGGCGGGGCAGGGGTTGCCGTAACCCCTGGCGGCACATCCCAGCCAGGGGTCCACCGCAACCGCCTGACCCAACTCCCAGCCGAGGTCCGGTCTGGGCTCCGCGACGGCAGCCACGATCTCGTGGCCGGGCACATGGGGAAATGAGATCAGGGCGCTGAGGGGGTTGTCGCTGCTCGCCTGCAGGGTCGCCTGCTTCACATCGGAGCCGCAGACCCCTGTTCGCAGCACCTCCAGCCGAGTCCAGTCGGGCCCGGGCCTCTGGGTCTCCTCAAGTTCCCTGAGGGACAGCGGCCCCGGGGCGGCCAGGGGAAGCCAAGGCTTGACCCTGGAGAGGACACCGGCCGCCGGCAACCGGACCGGGCTCGGGTCGAAGACCAGGGCCAGCATCCGGACCACCTCCTAGTCGCGCCGCTCGTGAGGCCGGCGCTCAGATAACGCTTTGGTGACATTAGATTCTCGGCGCATAACGGCACGTGAGATCACGGTGGCGTAGCGTTCAGAGAGATATTAGTTTAGGTTGTGTAACTGATGGTCGGCATGGTGAGGGTTGATGGAGACTGTTCGGCCACGACATACAGGCTTCTGCTTTGGGGTCCGCGACGCTCTGGCGCTCACGGCTGAGGCGCTGGACCACAGCGATGAAGCGGTCGCCCTGGGGCAGGTCGTGCACAATTCCAAAGCGCTGCTGGAGCTGGAGGCCCGAGGACTGAGGCAGGTCCCCGAGCTCCCTCGGGAGAACCGGATTCCGGTTGTGATCACGGCTCACGGGGCGACTCCAGGACTGCTGCGGGAGGCGGCCGCCCGGAAGCTGGAGCTGGTCGACACCACCTGCCCCCTGGTGCGCAGGGTGCAGCGCCACGCGGAGGAGCTGCACCAGCAGCGCCTGCCTGTCGTGATAGTTGGGCACGCCACCCACCAGGAGGTTGTCGGGGTGGCGGGATGGGCGGGGGGCGATTCCGGAGCGGAGGTGGAGATCGTCTCCACCGTCTCTGAGGCCGACGCTCTCCCCTACCGGGAGCGGCGCGGCGTGGTCTGCCAGAGCACCTTCCCGCAGCCGGTGTTCCGCGAGATCGCAAACCACATCGCCGCCAGGACGGGGTCCCTGGAGGTTCGGGATACGACCTGCCCGGTCGTCAATCAGCGCCAGCGAGAGGCGCTCTCGGATATGCTCGCCAGGGTCGACGTGGTGATTGTGGTCGGGGGCCGGGGCTCCGCGAACACGGTGGCATTGGCCGAGACCTGCTCGAGCCACCGTCCCACCCATCATGTCGAGAGCGCCGCGGAGCTGCGGCCGGAGTGGTTCGAGAAGGGCCACCGAATTGGGATCACCTCCGGGACCTCCACCCCCGGATGGGTGGTGGACGAGGTTGAGGAGGCGTGCCGTGCTCTCTGAGCGTGACGATCTGGAGGTGAGCGAGGCCGAAGACGCGATCGAGTCGGTCGGCGCCACGGCCCGCCGCGTGCTGGGACGGTACCAGGAGCGGATCGTCGACGGCCTGCGAGCTTCGATCGAGTACCTACCGATCGAGATCTGCGATCCCGCCCGGTACCACCTGGGGCTGGAGCCTGGCGCGCGGCCCGGGAAGGCGCTGAGACCGACCCTCACCATGCTGATCGCGGAGGGGCTGGACGGGGACCCGGAGTGGGCCCAGCACCTTGGAGTGGCGGTCCAGCTAATCCATGACTTCTCGCTGGTGCATGACGACATCGTCGACGAGGACCGCGCCCGTCGCGGGCAGCCCGCGCTCTGGGTCAGGGAGGGGATGCCGACCGCCCTCAACACGGGGGATGCCCTGCTCACGGCGGCGTTCCTCGCCATCAGCCGCTCCGGGGTGCCCCCCAGCATGAGTCGGCTGGCGGCCGACACCCTGGGCTCGGCAACCCTGGAGATGGTCGGGGGCCAGCAGGCTGACATCGCCGCAACCGGGCAGCCGCCATCGGACCTGACCGCCTACCTCCGCATGGTGGAGCTGAAGACCGGGGCCCTGATGGGAGCGGCGACCGCCATGGGCGCAGTGGCGGCCGGAGCATCCCTAGAGGTGGTGACCGCCTGCGAGCGGTTCGGGCGAACCCTGGGCATCGCCTTTCAGCTGAGGGACGACACCCTGGGTGTGTTCGGAGATACGAAGGAGACCGGCAAGCCGGTCGGCAACGACCTGCTTCGTCGCAAGCAGGGGCTTCCCCTTCTGCTGGCGCTCAATCTGAAAGGGGATTTGAGTCGCACCGCGCACTCCTGGTTGGCCCCCGACGGTATCTCGCTGTCCACGCTGGATGCCGCAGTCGATCTGATGCGCAGTTCCGGGATCGCCACTCGGTGCGAGGGACTGACGACCACCTGGACCGAGAGGGCGCTGGGCGCAGCGGCCAAGCTCCCTTTGTCGGCTCCAATCGGGGACGAGGTGGAGCGTCTGTGCCGCTGGCTCGGAGAACGCTGGAGTTGACTCTCGAATTCGCCTCTGAGTCGCCGTCCCGCCCCAGCCTCAGGGCTCACGAAGAGCTGCGCCCGGCGCTGGACCGCGCGGTCGCCAACCTGCTCCAGCGTCAGCGGGCGGATGGCTCCTGGATGGGGGAGCTGGAGAGCAACGCGGCGATCACTGCCGAGTACCTCCTGATGCGCCGCTTCCTGGGGACGGCCGACCCCGCTCGAGAGGCGTCCGCCCTGCGCTACCTGCGCGGCCAGCAGCGCGACGACGGCAGCTTCGGCATAGCTCCCGAGGTGGAGGGAGATGTCAGCATCACGGCGGAGGTGTTCGTCGCAATGCGGGCGGTGGGGCTGCCCCTGGACGACCCGTCGGTGGCCCGCGCCCGCACATTTGTGGCTGGGCACGGGGGCGTCAACGCGACCCGCGTCTTCACCCGCATCTGGATGGCTCTCGGAGGTCTCTGGCCCTGGAGCGCTCTGCCGGTTGTGCCCCCGGAGTGGATCCTCATCCCAGGCAAGAGCGTGGGTAGCATCTACGACTTGGCCTCCTGGGCTCGGGCAACCACGGTTCCGCTCGCGATCCTGCGTTCCATGGAGGTGGTCTTCCCCCTGGACACGCCCCATCCTGGAGAGTTGCCCGCGGGGCCCCCGGTGGCCCCGGTGGGAACCCTCACCTGGAAGTCCGTGGAGCGCTTGGTGCGGATTTACGGACGGCTTCCCAAGGTCGGCTTGCGCCGCCTGGCCATGGCCGAGGCGGAGCGCTGGATCCTGGACCACCAAGAGGCCGACGGCTCCTGGGCGGGAATCCAGCCGCCATGGGTTTACGGGCTGATGGCACTGGTGGCCCGGGGCCACAGGCTCACGGATCCAGCCGTCAAACGGGGCCTGGAGGCGCTGGAGACCTTTGGCATAGAGGACGCGGCGGGATTCCGCCTTCAGGCCTGCGTCTCTCCGGTGTGGGACACGGCCCTGGCCCTTTGGGCCCTGCTCGACTCGGGGGTGCCGCGAGACGACCCGGCGATCCGCAGAGCAGTGGACTGGCTGGTGGACAGGGAGGTCAAGAAGCCCGGCGACTGGGCCGTCCATGTCCCGGATGTCGCCCCTGGCGGCTGGCCATTCGAGTTCTACAACGACCAGTACCCGGACACCGATGACACGGCGGTGGTCCTCTGCGCCCTCTCGGCCGCCGGCCACTCACGCGGTGACGGCACACCCGCGGGAGCCGCGATGAGCCGCGCTCTGAACTGGCTCGTCTCGATGCAGGGCTCCGACGGTGGCTACGCCGCCTTTGATGTCGACAACAACCGGCGCTGGGTTGAACGGCTCCCCATCTCCGACTTCGGCGAGGTGCTGGATCCTCCAAGCCCGGACGTCACCGCCCACGTGGTGGAGGCGTTCGTCCGCTGCGGTGGCCGTGACCTGGCCCTGGCGAAGTGGCGGGCCGTGTCGTGGCTGCGCGCCTCTGAGGAGGGCGAGGGAGCCTACTTCGGGCGTTGGGGGGTCAACTACGTGTACGGAGGGGCGGCGGCGGCGACAGCGCTGGCGACGCTGGATGAGCATGCCGACCAGGGTCGGCTATTTCGGCTGGGCAGATGGGTGTCGGACCATCTGCACGAGGACGGCGGGTTCGGGGAGTCGGTTCTCTCCTATCACGCGGCTGAGCACATCGGGCGAGGGGCGGCCACGCCCTCACAGACCGCCTGGGCTCTGATCGCCCTGGAGGCCGCCCTGCATTCCTCCCTGGACCTCGATGGGGACGGGAGGCTCACCAGGGCCGCCGAGGCAGCCGCCGGCTGGCTGCTGGCGCACCAGCAGAAGGATGGTGGCTGGACGGACCGGCACTTCACCGGCACGGGATTCCCGCGCGCCTTCTATCTCCGCTACGAGCTGTACGCGACCATCTTCCCGGTGATGGCGCTGGCACGACTGGTCGATCCCGGTCGCGCCCTGAGTCCGAGCGACTGAGCCGGCGAATGCTGCCGACCGCAACCACCGAGCTCCCCGACTACTCGCGCGGGCAGCTAGAAAGTGCCAGGAGAGCGGAGAACTTCCCCATCGCGGCCTGGCTGCTGCGGCCCTCACGACGCGAGGCGCGAGCCGCCATCTACGGCTTCTGCCGGCTGGTGGACGACATCGGCGACGAGGGCCTGGGGGACCCCGCAACCCTGCTCGCACTCTGCCGCCAGGAGCTGGAGGCCTGCTACTCGGGGCACCCCTCTCATCCCGTCTTCACCCGACTCCAGCCGGTGATCGAGCGCCACGAGCTCGACCGCGACTGCTTTCTCCGCCTGATCCAGGCCAACCTCCAGGATCAGGAGGTCAATCGCTACGCGACCTGGGAGGAGCTGGAGACCTACTGCACCCTCTCCGCCACCCCGGTAGGGCAGCTGGTGTTGGAATTGGAGGGGATCCGCGACCGCGCCGCGGTGTCCCACTCCGACTCCATATGCACCGGACTACAGCTGGCGAACATGTGGCAGGACGTGGCGTCGGATCGCAAGCGGGGCCGGCGCTACCTGCCCCTGGAGGTGCTCCGGGACCATGGGGTCAGCGAGGAGGAGTGGGAGAGCGGGGTTCCCTCGCCCGGCGCGCGAGCCGCACTGCTCCATGCGGTCGGCCGGGCCCGAAGGCTGCTCCGGGACGGCTGGCCCCTGGTGCGGGAGACCCCGGGTCTCATGCGCCTGGAGATGGCGACCTTCATCCTCTCAGGACTTGCCGCCACTGACGCGGTCGTCCAGGCGGGGGACCTGGTCTTTCGAGAGAAGGCGCGAATCGGGAGCCGCCAGCGGCGGCGGGTGCTCATCCACTCCCTGGCCGCCTGGCGTGGCGAGACCCCACCACGCAGCCGGTGAACGCGGTCCCGGAGCTCAGCTTGGCCGACGCCTATCGCGTCTGCGCCCGGCAGGTGCGCTCCTCTGCCGCCAACTTCTACTACGCCTTCATGCTGCTGCCAGGGTCCAAGAGGCGGGGCCTGCACGCTGTCTACCGCTTCTGCCGCGGCGCCGATGACATCGCCGATGGGCCGGGCAGCGCCGAGGAGCGGCGCCGGCTTCTCGAGGACTACCGCGAGTCGCTGCTCGAGGCCCTCGCCGGTCACCCCGGCGGGTCCGAGTGGCTGGTGCTGGCCGACACCGCGAAACGGTTCGCGCTGGACCCCGCCAACCTCCACGAGGT
>JAJYWM010000146.1 GCA_021791455.1 bacterium
GTAGGCTCCGTAGGGATACGTCAGGTTCGGCGGGTCGTACACCACGGACGCATCCAGGTGACCCTCCACTCCGTCGGGCAGTTCCAGGGTCCCGTGGGCCAGCATCGCTATCTCTTGAATGGTCTTGCCCTTGCCGGGATCTCCCTTCACCTGCCAGCGACCCAGCTCCCACTCCAGGTCCTCGGTCGAGCACTCCAGGGCTGCGGCGGCCACGATCCGGGCCTTGTCGCGAACCCTCCTGGCCACGACCGCCGCCGCCGCTCCCGAGACCGGCGTGGAGCGGGAGCCGTAGGTCCCGAGCCCAAACGGGGTGTTGTCGGTGTCGCCGTGGATCACCTCGATGTCCTCGGGCGGGATGCCGAGTTCGTGAGACACGATCTGGGCGAACGTGGTCTCATGACCCTGCCCCTGGGTCTGCACCGAAAGCCTGAGCTGACCCTTGCCCGTCGGATGGACCCGCAACTCGCAGCCATCGGCCATCCCCAGCCCCAGGATGTCCATGTGCTTCTTGGGGCCGGCCCCGACACCTTCCGTGAAAAAACTCAAGCCGATGCCCATCAGGTGCTCGCCTCCGGCCTCCGGGTGCTCGGGAGAGCCGCCGGCCTCCCGCCAGCGGCGGCGCCCCTCCTCCTGGCGCTTGCGCAACCCCTCATAATCCGCCTTCTCCAGGGCCAGGTCCAGGGTCCGCCGGTAATCTCCCGAGTCGTACTCCCAGCCGGTCTTGTTCACATAGGGGAACTGCTCCGGGCGCAGGAGGTTCTGGCGGCGCAGCGCGGCGGGATCCACCTTCAGCTCATCGGCCAAGACCTCGACCATCCGCTCCACCAGATAGACGGCTTCGGTGATTCGGAACGAGCAGGCGTAGGCCACGCCCCCCGGTGCCTTGTTGGTGTAGACGCCCGTGACCTCGCAGTGGGCCGCCTCCAGGTCGTAGCTCCCGGGAAAGATGTGGAAGAAGCCGGCCGGGAACTTGGTGGGCTGAGCGGTGCCGTTGAAGGCACCGTGGTCGGCCAGCACCTTGACCCGCAACCCCAGAATCTTGCCCTGCTTGGTGGCCGCTATCTCCCCATGCATGTGGTAGTCGCGAGCGAAGGAGGTGGAGGTGAGGTTCTCGGAGCGGTCCTCAACCCACTTGACGGGACGCCCGGTGACGATCGAACCGACCACGGCGAGGACGTAGCCGGGGTATATGCCCACCTTGTTGCCGAATCCACCCCCTATGTCGGGAGATATGATCCGCACCTTGTGCTCCGGGATCCCCGCCACCAGGGCGTAGAGGGTGCGGTGAGCGTGAGGTGCCTGGGTGGTAGACCACGCCGTCAACTGGCCGCTCACCTTGTCCATCCAAGCGATGCTTCCACAGGTCTCCATCGGCGCTGGGTGGACCCTGGGGTAGAGCATGTCCTGCGCCACCACCACGTCGGCTCCGGCAAAGACCCGGTCGGTCGCCTGGCGGTCGCCCGCCTCCCAATCGAAGATGTGGTTGTCCCGCTTGCCTTCGATGTCGTCACGAATCACGGGAGCGCCTGGGTCCAGCGCCCTGCGGGCGTCGACCACCGCGTCCAGGGGCTCGTATTCGACCGCTATCAGCTCCAGGGCGTCCCTGGCGGAGTACCTGTCCTCCGCCACCACGAAGGCGACCTCCTGGCCGAAGAAGCGCACCTTGTCGGTGGCCAAGACCGCCTGGACGTCGTGGGAGAGGGTTGGCATCCAGGCGAGCTTGAGTGACTCCAGGATCTTCCCCGTGATCACCGCGCGCACCTTCGGGTGGGCCTCAGCCAAGGAGGTGTCGATGGAGACGATGCGCGCGTGCGCGTGGGGGCTGCGCAGGATCGCCCCGTACAGCATCCCGGGCAGCTGGATGTCATCCAGGTACTTCCCCTTGCCGCGCAGGAACCGAGCATCCTCCTTGCGCAGCATCCTGCCGAAGCCGATCGGGTTTCCGGCGGGACTGGTCGGCGCCGCTGCGACACTTGTCATTGGACTGCCCCCTGGGGTTGGTGGGTGGCCGCCCACCTCACTGCCCGAACGATGTTCTCGTAGCCGGTGCAGCGGCATATCTGCCCGGAGATGGCCTCCCGAATCTCGGCCTCAGTGGGGTCGGGGCTGCGGTCCAGCAGCCAGCGGGCGGTCATCATCATCCCTGGGGTGCAAAATCCACACTGCAGGCCATGCTCTTGCATGAATCCCTCCTGAACCGGGTCCAGGCCAGCGGCTCCCTCCAGGTCCTCCACGGTGCGCACCTCTCGCCCGTCCGCCATCACCGCCAGAACGGTGCAGCTCTTGACCGGCTTGCCGTCCATCCAGAGCACGCAGGTGCCACAGTTGGAGGTATCACACCCCCAATGGGTGCCCGTCAGGCCCAGGTTGTCGCGAATGAAATGGACGAGCAGGAGGCGGGGCTCGACCTCGCCGGTAACGGACTCTCCATTGACGGTCATGGTCACCTTCATGCCCCCAGCCCTCCCGCTCGTGCCCGGTCCACCGCCCGCACCAGCGATCTCTTGGTCAACTCCGCCACCAGGTAGCGCTTGTACTCCTGCGGGCCCCTTTGGTCCGTCTGGGGCCGGCTGTGCTCCGCCGCCAGTTGAGCAGCGGTCGCCAGATCGTCCGAACTGGGGGGCCGACCCATGAGACGGGCCTCCGCCTCCGGGGCGGCGAATTGACGTGCGTTGACCGCGGCCAGGCCGATCCCCACCTGGGAGATGCGGTCGCCGTCTAGGGTCACGCAGCATCCCACGGCCGCGACCGCCCAGTCGCCGGTGCGCCTCTCGACCTTCTCGTAAGCGCTGCCCTGGCCAGGGCGCAGCGGAATGCGGACCTCGGTCAACATCTCGCTGGGACCCAAAACCGTCTCGAAAGGTCCCTGGTAGAACTCCCGCGCCGGCACCCGTCGCGAGCCCCCAGAGGAGCGAACGACCAACTCGGCGCCCAGGGCGCAGACGACCGCGGCGAGGTCCTCGGCTGGGTCTCCCTGGCAAAGAGAGCCGCCGATGGTCCCCCGGTTGCGGACGATGGGGTCGGCGATGACACGTTCCGCATCCGCAAAGATCGGCAGGTTCCTTCCCAAAAGCGGGGAGGCCAGAAGGTCCGCGTGGCGGGCCATCGCCCCGATGGCGATTTCGCCGCCGTCCAGCCGGATGTGGTCCAGGTCCGGAATGTCATTGATGTCCACCAGCCGTTCAGGACGGGCGAGCCGCAACTTCATCATCGGAAGAAGGCTGTGCCCTCCCGCGATCAGGCGGGTGTCCGGGCCGTACCGCTCTAGCAGGGCCAGCGCCGACTCGACGCTGCTTGCACGGCTGTACTCAAACGGAGCGGGTGTCTGCATATCCCCTCCTTATCGTCGAGCGCCTAGACTAGCAATGTGGGTGAGTCTACTCTCCGCCACGAGTCCAGGGGAAGCGGGGATTTTGGGGTGCGATCCTTCGCCCGCCACGGCCTCCCCACCCTCCCCGGGGCACTCGCCGCGTCCAACCTTGAGTCGCCTGGAGCCTGCGCTCGAGGCGGCAGGATCAGCCGGTGAGGGAAGTAATCGAGGACATCGACAGGTGGCGCGCCACCGGGCGCCGAGCCGCTCTGGCCAGAGTGGTGGGGGTGGAGGGCTCCGGGCCGAGGGACCCCGGCGCGACGATGGCGGTCTCGGAAGACGGGGAGGTTTCCGGGTCGGTCTCGGGTGGCTGTGTGGAAGGGGCGGTCGTGGAAGCCGCCCTGGAGGCGCTGCAGCGCGACGCCGCACCCCGGGTCATCAGCTTCGGCTACTCGGACGCTCAGGCGTTCACGGTTGGCTTGACCTGTGGTGGCACCATCCACATCCTGGTCGACCCCCGCATCCCCCCCTCCTACCAGGAGTTGAGGGCCGCCCTGCTTGCCGCAGATCCCGTGGCCCTGGCGACGGTGGTCAGGTTGGAGCAGGGCGGGGAAGGTGTGGAACTGGCCGAGGGCGCCTCCATCCCCATCAGGGGAGGGCGCACCGGCGTCGGAGCATCCATCTTGGTCCTACCCGACGACGGCGTGCGCGGTTCTCTGGGCAACCCGGACCTGGACCGGGTGGTGGCCCGCGATGCCGCGGGGGCCCTGGCCAGCGGGCAGTCCGGCTTTCGCCACTACGGGCTCGCGGGCGAGGCCCAGCGGGAGTCGGTGACCGTCCTGGTGGAGGCGTTCGCGCCCCCGCCCCGCATGGTGATCTTTGGGGCGGTCGACTTCACGGCCTCCCTGGCCCGGGTGGCCAAGGTTCTGGGCTACCGGGTCACGGTCTGCGACGCCCGGTCCACCTTCGCCACGACGGCCAGATTCCCGATGGCCGACGAGGTCGTCTGCTCGTGGCCCCACACCTACCTCGACTCCCTTCATCCTCCGCTGGAACAACGCGACGCCATCTGCGTGCTGACCCATGACCCCAAGTTCGACATCCCCGCCCTGCGGTCCGCCCTCGCCACCAGGGCTGGATATCTGGGAGCTCTTGGTTCCCGCCGAACCCACGAGGAACGCAGTCGAGCGCTGGTGGACGCCGGCGTCGACGAGCATGCCCTGACCCGGATCATGGGGCCGATCGGGATCGACATCGGAGCGCGCACCCCGGAGGAGACGGCGATCTCCATCTGCGCCGAGATAATCGCCCTGCGCACCGGCAGGCCGGCGCCGTTCCTGCGGGATGGCGCGGGCGCCATTCACCGCGGCGGCTGGCAGCAGATGGGCGGCAAGGCTGCGGCTGGCGGCTAGCATGACCAGCTGTGCGATCCTGCTCGCGGCCGGGCGTTCCAGCCGGTTTCGCGCTCCTGGATCCAAGCTCCTGGCCGAGTTCCGAGGGCGCCCCCTGGTGCAGTGGGCCATGTTGGCCGCTTCCAACTCCGGATGCGATGACGTCGCGGTCGTGGACGGAGCGATCGACCTGAGCCCAGCTCTGCTCCCGGAGCTGACCCTGCTCCACAATCAGGACTGGGCCAGGGGGCAGGCCAGCTCTCTGCAGATGGGATTGGCCTGGGCCAAAAGCCGCGGTCATTCTCAGGCGCTGGTAGGCCTGGGGGATCAGCCGCTGGTCACCTCGTCCGCCTGGGATGCGGTGAGGCTCGCACCGGCCGCCGCCATCGTGGCAGCAACCTATCAGGGGCGGCGCGGCCACCCTGTGAGACTTTCAGAGCAGGTGTGGGACCTCCTCCCGAGAGACCAAGACTTCGGAGCCCGAGAGTTGATGCGGGCCCATCCGGAGATGGTGGTGGAGATCGAGTGCCCCGGCAACCCGGCAGATGTGGACACGATCGAGGACCTCGAGCGCCACCGCCTCGGCCTCTGATCGCGCGCGTTTCCAGCCGGTGTTGGCGCCGGACCCCGGGCCCAGGTGCGTCGGCGAGCGGCGGGGCAGGAATGCGATCATGGCGGCTCCACCCGGTTGCTGGAGGTGTTCGCCGATGCTGTTGGAAAATTCCCTGGAGCTGGCCATGCCGCCCGACGAGCTAATGCCACTCCTGGAGGACTTAGAGCGGATCGCACCGTGCCTGCCCGGCGCCAGCATCACAGAGCGGGTGGACGAAAGCAGCTACAAGGGGAGGGTCACCGTGAAGGTCGGACCGGTGACGGTCCGCTACGAGGGCACCATGACCATCCTGGAGGTGGACCGCCAAGCGCGCCGGATGGTGATGCGTGGCGAGGGCAGAGACCCCCAGGGAGCGGGCAACGCCAAGGCCACCATCACCATGACCATTCTTCCCGGCCCCAGCGGAGGCTCGATCGGCACGATCCAGTCCGACGTCGCCATCACCGGGAGGGTGGCCCAGTTCGGCCGCGGCCTCATGCAGGACGTGGCGGACCGTCTTCTGACCCAGTTCGCCCAGTGCATGGAGCGCACGCTGGCGGCACCTCCCGAAGCGCAACCGCCCACGCCCTCGTCCCCCCAAGGCTCGGCCCCGCCCGAAGCCGCCCCACCGCCTGTCAACAGCGCCCAGCCAGAGTCGGTGGGGATGCTTGGGATCCTTTTCAGCGTCCTTTGGAAGCGTCTCCGGGGGATCTTCCGCAGCCGCTGAGCGCCCGGGCTGTAGGGGCCCCGAAGCGCTGGGCGCGGCGTGCTCTGCGCCGAACCCTTGGTGGCGCGCCTGAGGACGTCTCCCAGGACCAAACGTCCCCGGTGCGAAAGGCATGCTGTGAGCGCCGTGCCGCACGTCGCGGGGGCGGCCGCGCTTGCATCGGTGGCGCGCGGCCGGTGCTGGAGCCGCGGATTCGGGCCTCGGGCCGTCAACTCCCGCCCGAGGTCGGCTGCTCGCCGGCCTCTGAGTATCGGTGGCAGCTCCGGCGTTAGGGATGACGTAGGGCCTTGTGGGCAACCCGGGGCGATGGCGGATCTTGGCCAAGGGGAGCGCGCAGGGAAGATCTCTCATGGGAGGAGCATCGAATGACAACCCGAGCGCGGCTTCGGCCGCACACCTGGCGGCCGCTGGTCGCCATGGCAGGCCTCGCTGGCCTGGCGGTACTGGCGATCGGCTCGCTCGCGGGGACAGTGACGGCCAAGACGGAGTATCCCGCACCCACCCCCCTGTCGGCCCAGTTCCAGGGAGCCTTCGAGGCTGGTACCCAGGGTCCGCCTGGGGGCTCTTACTTCGGGGCCCGGGCCTTCGCCCCCAACTCCATGGAGGCGTCCTACGACTTGACTCCCCTCTACCAGCAGGGGCTTGAGGGTCAGGGCGAGACGATAGCGATCGTCGACTCCTTCGGCTACCCGCAGGTGGCCGCCGACCTCGAGACCTTCTCCGAGGGCTACAACCTGCCGCTCATGTGCGGGATGCCGGGCGTCTCCTGCACCGCGGGCATGCCTTCCTTCAAGGTTCTCATGTTCGGAAACCACCAGGTGAAGGCACCCACTAGCAGCTCCAACAGCAACCCCTACGGGCGGAGCCAGGAACAGAGCAGCGGCTGGGTGGGCGAGGTCGCCCTCGACACCCAGTGGGCGCACGCCATAGCCCCGATGGCCAACATCCTCCTGGTGGTTGTGCCCACCGCCGAGACGCTTGGGGTGCAGGGCTTCCCCAACATGATGAATGCGGAGCAGTACGTCGTCGACAACCACCTCGCCAACGTGGTGACCCAGAGCTTCGCCGCCAGCGAGGAGTCCTTCTCGAGCGTGCAGTCCCTGCTCAACCTGCGCCACGCCTTCATCAGCGGAACCCAGCAGGGGATCACCTTCGTGGGCGCCGCCGGTGACTCCGGCACCGCCAACTCGACCAAGGCGCCCGTGGGGAAGGGCGGAGGCACGATCCCCTACCCGACCGTGAACTGGCCGGCATCGGACCCGCTGGTGACGGCCGCAGGAGGGACCAACCTCTGCACCAATCCGGCCACGGGAATCGGCATCGACGACAACACGACCGGCACCTCGCCGTGTGACAACCTGACGCCGGCCCAGCACGACGTGGCTTGGAACGGCTCTGGGGGAGGCTTCAGCTCGATCTTCGCCAAGCCGGCGTACCAGGACAGCCTGCCGGCCGGGTCGACCCCCATCGGCGCCATGCGCGGCGTGCCTGACATCGCCTGGGATGCCTCCTGCTCAACCTTTGTCTGGGAGTACATCTCGGCGACCGGCTTCACCCCCGGCTACTACGGAGTCTGCGGGACGTCGGCGGCGTCACCGCAGTTCGCGGCCATGGTCGCCCTGGCGGACCAGGACGCGGGCACGAACCTCGGACTGGTCAACGTGTCCCTCTACCAATTGGCCAGCGGGCCCAACTACGGCAAGTACTTCTACGACGTGACCACCGGCAACAACCAGACCGATCCCACAATCCCCGGATACTCCGCCAGCACCGGCTGGGACCCCGTGACCGGCCTCGGGACGCCAGATGCGGCGAATCTGGTTCCCGCCCTGGCCAGCCTGGGCGAACACACCGCTCCCTGAACCTCGCCGTCGAAAGCCCCGGGACTAGAGCGTCCCGGGGCTTTCACCTCTCAGGGGTACGGCGCAGCGTGCGAGGACGACGCCGCCACCGCGGGGGCTGAGCAACCGCAGCCGGCGGCGGTAGCACGGCTCCTTGACGGATCTCGAGACGGTTAGCGCCGGGTGCTTCCCGCCGGCTCACTCAGGGCTGCGATGGAACGGACCCCGCGACGCTTGGCGGCGATGGCCGAGATGAGCTCCATGATGCAGCGGTTGGCGTTCTGAGCGGTCAGTTCCGCGGGATCGTTGGCCGGGGCCACCTCGACCACGTCCATGGCGACGACGGGAGTGTGGAGCGCCACCTGGCGTATCGCGCGCAGCAGGTCGGCGGGGTCCATGCCCCCGGGCTCCGGGGTCCCGGTACCCGGGGCGAACCCCGGGTCGAGCACGTCGATGTCGACCGATATGTAGATGAGCTCCGGTCCGTCCATAGCTTCGGCGACGGCCCGGCGGACCACCTCGGCCACCCCGAGTCTCCAGATCTCTTCCATCAGGTGCCAGCGAAGGCCCTGTTCGCGCATCCAGTCGAAGACCGGCTTGGGGGGCCAATAGCCGCGCAGGCCGATCTGCACGAAGTTCCGACCCGGCACCGCCCCGGACTCGACCAGCCGCCGCATCGGAGTGCCGTGGGAGAGCGGATTCCCAAAGCTGGCCGCGGCGGTGTCGGCGTGAGCGTCGAAATGGACGATGCCGAGCTTGCCCCGCCCGACACAGTCGGCTACAGCCGTCGCCGCGGGCAGCGTGATGGAGTGGTCCCCCCCGATGATCACGGGGATGATCTCTCTAGAAGCCACCTGCTTGACCCTGTCGTAGATCGCCTGGTGGGATTCCATGGTCTGCCCCGGAGGGCAGACGGCGTCGCCATAGTCGACGACCGTCAGCTCCTCAAAGGGGGCCACCTCTAGGTCAAGGTGCCACTCCGGGATCTGGTAGTTGGCGATTCGAACCGCTCGCGGGCCGAATCTGGCCCCCGGGCGATAGGTTGTGGAGTCGTCGAAGGGGGCCCCCAGGATGGCCACGTCGGGGCGCCACTGGTCCAGCTCAGCCTCCTCGGATATGCCGACAACCTTGGAGAAGGTGGTCGGGCCCAGGTAGGCGGGGCCGTTCATCTGAGCCCTCAGGTGGGGCGGAATCGAAGGCCTGGTCATCGCAACTCCTCCGCTGCGACCGGGACGCCGCAGGGCGCCTGCCGGGAGCCGTTTGCATATAGCAGTCCGGCCGCCATTATCGTGGCCTGCAGCCGACCCTGGTGTCAGCCGCTGGGGGGCGAGGACTCCAGGCGCTCGACCCTGACCCTCCCCTCCAATCCCAGGTACACCGACATGATCCGCTCCAGGAGGTGTTCGAAGGCACTGGGGTCCCACCCCTCCACCAACTCCCGCAGCCGTTCCCTGTGGCGCTCCGCGATCTGCTCAACCACAACCCACCCTTCTGGGGTCAGCCGTAGCGAAACCCGCCGACGGTCCTCGCCCAGGGGGCAGCGCTCGATCAGGCCCGCCTGGACCAAGGCCTTGGCCAACACGGACGTGTGGGCCCGGCTGGAGGCCAGGTGGTCGACCAACTCCTGCTCCGCCAGGCCGCCGGGCCCGGCACCGCCCAGTACAAGTACCGCGTGATACCCCATGGGACTCAGGCCGAATTCACCAGCCGTGCTGTCCAACGCGGTCAGCGCCCTGCGGAAGATGTACCTCAGCTGACTGCGGAAGGCCAGCTGCTCAACCAGCTGGCGATCAACCTCCGGGCCGGGCGGCCCCTCTGCGCTCACTGCCGCGCCGTGTCCTCCTCAGTTCAGCTGGCGACCACGACGGTCGTGCCCATGGGGGTCCAGGTGTAGGCCCACTGCATGGTGGCCTCGGGCGTCTGGACACAACCATGGCTGGCGTCCGGTCCATTCTGCGAGTTGGGCCCATAGACCGAGGTCGGCTCCCAGGGCGCGTCGTGGATGTAGTAGCCACCCTGGTCGAACTCCATGACCCAGTGGACGGGACTGGTCGGGTACCAGAATGGGGACCCCGGAGGCCAGGGGGAGATGAACACGTAGGGCGATTGCTTGTCGAAGATGTGGAAGGTCCCCGTCGGCGTCCGCAGCTGCGCCCGGCCGGTTGTGACCGGAGTCGCCCTGACGGCGCAGCCGTTGTCGTAGAACACCATCTCCTGCAGGGAAAGCGAGATGTAGATGGACTTTCCCGAGATTGTCGTGTGCCCGCACTGGTCCGAGGCCAGACTCTGCTGGGTCTCCTGCTCCACCGTGTTCAGGGTCTGCTGGACGGCTGCCAGCTGCGAAGCCGTCTGAGCCGCGTCCAGCGCTTGTTGCGACGCCTGGTAAGCGGCCAGGTAGGTGGCGGAATTCGGCGTCTGTTCCGCGGCCGCCTGATCCACGACGTCCATCGCGCTCAGCGACTGCGAGATCAGCTGGTCATTGAGCCCGATCTCGGCTCTCAGCTGGGTCAAAGCGGAGCTGAGAGCCGCGGTCTGCGATGTGCCCGCCTGGTTCAGGGACAGCGCCTGGCGCAGGGCGGTGGCATCCTCCGGCACCTGGAGGTCCGACAGGTTGTCGCTCTTGGCGATCGCCTCCAGCTGCGCCGCCTCCTGAAGCAGCCCGCCCGGGGCGCTGGCTACGCTGACGTTGGACGCCGCCTTGGCCTGGGCCGCCTTCACCTGTGACTGGACTTGGCTGAGGCTCTGCTGGATCTGCGAGACCAGCGACTCCAGGGCCCCGGGCGTGCTCGCGGACACCACCTGAGCAGACCATGTGGTCTTCTGGTGAGACGTGGCCTGGCCCAGCCAGGCAGTGTTCTTCTTGACGAATTCCTGATAGCTGGTGAGATAGGTCCTGGCCTGGTCACGCGCCTGGCGCAGCGCGTTGGCCCAGTCCTGGCTGGCCGTCTTGCGAATGGTGCCGATGGCCTGGGATTGCCCGGACAGGAGGTAGGTGGGAGACCACCAGGTGGCGGTGTTGACAGCTGTGACCTTGGCCAGGAGCTGGTCGGCCGTCTTGGCGGGCAGGCCTTCGCTCCGCTCCTTCGCCAGCTGGCTGATCAACTCCTGCTTCTGCTGCTTGAGGCTGGACGACCCGTGGTAGGCCAGGGGCAGGTCCGCCGCCGCCACCACCACCAGACACACACCCACCCCGATTGCTACCCGCCCAGCCCTTCGCATCAGATCTCCTGCTTCGGCAGAGCGGCTCGATGACCGCCCGGCATCCCAGTGCTGTAACTCCGCAAAGTGCCCAGAGGTAACGCTGCCGCGTTGGTCATGTGGCCAATCCCTCGGCCAGCTCCGCCAGCTCTGACCCGAGCCCGAAGCGACTGCCGGCTGCGACTGAATCCAGGTACCGGCCGGCCCACTCATCGGTCAGCTGCTCGACCACCTCCCGAAGCCTTCTGCCCTGGTCGGTGGGGAGTCCCATCGAGTCGAGGATCTCCCGCTTCTGCAGCTCCTCCACCGCGGCCTGCACCTCCGACTCCTCCCATTTGAAGCCCTTGGAGAGAAACGCCACACTCTGACCGCGCCAGACCGCTGTGAGCGCCATCAGCTCGAGAGTGGTCAATCCCAGGCTCGCCGCGGCGCGGTAGTGCCCGAGCGCGCGGTCCTCGCGGACAAGCATGGCATCCCTGATCGCATCCCGGGGAGCGTCCCCCAACCTCGGCCATCGCGCCCAGCCCCTGGGCAGGGCCCCCTCGGGCTCGATCCGGTCGGCCAGGGTCGAGATGGCGCCGAGAGGAGCGTTGGGGGCGAGTCTTCGGAGGGCGTTCCCGGCTGCGGTGAGGGCCTTCTCCACGTAGGCCGGAGGGTCAAGGGCAATGCATCTCGGCAACAGGTGGTCGATCAAGGAGCGCGGAGCGACATAGACCTCATCCGCCCACAGGTCTGGTTCGATGACACCAAGCCGGCTCGTGAGGTAGTGGGGGAACCCGAGCGACTGGCTGGTCTCAGCCAGACTCCGGACCTCCGGCTCGGAGCGCGTGAAGAGCCACATCAGGTGACAGAGCCGGTCTGCGGCCCGGGACACCCTCTGCACCAGTTCGGGATCTTCGGTCATGCCTCCTCCTCTGCTTGCTCGGCCTGCGGCGACCTTGGCGAGCCCGCGATGCCACAGCGCTCCTCGTCGCAGCCAGGTCGGGATGGTCTTTGGGCGGCGGCCCGCAACCTCTCACCTTCCGCGCCGGCCGATGGCGGCGGTGTGGCTGAGTCTCCGCCACCCATGGTCCGCCGGATGCCGTGGGGCGGTGCAGGCCAGTGCGGGAGCGCCCCAGAAGGCGGCCGAGCCGCTCGAACCCAGAGGTCGGCCGACGACAATGGGCCAGCTATTCGAGAGCTCGTCCATGGCAGAGCCTCCAGCTCGGCAGCGGCAAACCCGGGCACACTCCAAGACTAACCCAAGGGGCATTCACCGCCTCGCCCGTGGGTAGAACCACGCGGGCACGAACCGTTGGGGGCATCTACCCTGGAGAGGATAGGAGTGGATTTCGCCATCACCGTGGAGAGTTGATGATGCCTGTCTTGAGGAGAGGACGGTGACCGCCGCCGAGGGCCCCCTGACCGCCGCGGAGCTGGATCTGCTGGACGCCTACTGGCGTGCCGCGAACTACCTGTCAGTGGGGCAGATCTACCTCCTCGACAACCCTCTGCTGCGCCGACCGCTTACCCCCAAGGACATAAAGCCGCGGCTTCTCGGCCACTGGGGGACCTCGCCCGGGCTCAACTTCATCTACGCCCACATGAACCGTGCGATTCGCCGGTTCGACCTCGATGCCATCTATGTGGCAGGACCCGGCCACGGTGGTCCCGCCCTGGTCGCCAACGCATACCTCGAGGGAACGTACTCCGAGGTCTACCAGGCCGTGGGGCAGGACGAGGAGGGTCTGAAGCGGCTCTTCCGGCAATTCTCCTTCCCGGGAGGCGTACCCAGTCACGTCGCGCCCGAGACGCCCGGATCGATCCACGAGGGCGGCGAGCTCGGCTACTCGCTCGCCCATGCCTACGGCGCCGCCTTCGACAACCCCGATCTGGTGGTCTGCTGCGTGGTCGGCGATGGAGAGGCTGAGACTGGACCGCTCGCCACCAGCTGGCACAGCAACAAGTTCCTGGACCCGGCCCAGGACGGGGCGGTGCTCCCGATTCTCCACCTCAACGGCTACAAGATCGCCAATCCCACGGTCTTGGCCAGGATCCCCGAGAGGGAGCTGACGGCGATGCTGGTCGGGATGGGCCACTCACCCATCTTTGTGGAGGGCCAGGACCCCGCCACGATGCACCAGCTGATGGCGGCGGCTGTCGACAGAGCCATTGAGGGCATCCGGGCCATACAGGAGCGCGCCCGCACGGGCGCGCGGGAGCGACCCTCGTGGCCCATGATCGTCCTGGTGACCCCCAAGGGGTGGACGGGCCCCAAGGCCGTCGACGGAGTGCCCGTGGAAGGCACCTTCCGAGCCCATCAGGTGCCGATCCCCGACGTGCGGGACAACCCCCAGCACCTGGCCCAGCTGGAGGACTGGATGCGCAGCTACCGCCCCCAGGAGCTGTTCACCCAGAGTGGCCGCCTGCGCAGCGACCTGGCGGACCTGCCCCCCCGGGGCAACCGGCGCATGAGTGCCAACCCGATCTCCAACGGCGGCGGCCTGGAACGGGCCCTGGACATGCCGGACTTCCGCGACTACGCGGTCGCCGTCCCCGCCCCGGGAGCCACCACCGCCGAGGCGACCAGGGTCCTGGGCAGCTTTCTGCGAGACATCATCGCGCGCAATCCGCACACATTCCGCCTCTTCGGGCCCGATGAGACCAACTCCAACCGGCTCAACTCGGTCTTCGAGGTGACCGACCGGGCCTTCGATGGATCGCTAGTCGCCGGCGACGATCACCTGGCGCCTGATGGCCGGGTGATGGAGGTCCTCTCCGAGCACCTGTGCGAAGGCTGGCTCGAGGGTTATATCCTCACCGGCCGACACGGCCTGCTCAACTCCTATGAGGCGTTCGCCCACATCGTCGACTCCATGTTCAATCAGCATGCCAAGTGGCTGAAGGTGACCCGCGACATCCCCTGGCGGCTGCCTCTGCCATCCCTCAACTACCTGCTCAGCTCCCACGTCTGGCGCCAGGACCACAACGGGTTCTCCCACCAGGACCCCGGGTTCATCGACCATGTGGTGAACAAGAAGGCCAGCATCATTCGGGTGTACCTGCCACCGGACGCCAACTGCCTGCTGTCGGTCGCCGACCACTGCCTGCGCAGCCGCCACTATGTGAACGTGACGGTCATCGGCAAGCAGCCCCAGCCCAACTGGCTCACGATGGAGCAGGCCGTCCTGCACTGCACCAAGGGGCTCGGCATCTTCGACTGGGCGAGCAACGACCAGGGGGGGTTGCCCGACGTGGTCATGGGATGTTGTGGAGACGTGCCCACCCTGGAGACCCTGGCGGCGGTGGACCTGATGCGCCAATACCTACCGGACGTCGCGGTGCGGGTTGTCAACGTGGTGGACCTGATGCGGTTGGAGCCCAGCACGGAACACCCCCACGGAATGTCGGACGCGGAGTTCGACTCCTACTTCACGACCGATCGACAGGTGGTCTTCGCCTACCACGGATACCCGGGGCTCATCCACCGCCTGACATATCGGCGGACCAATCACGCCAACTTCCACGTCCGTGGCTACAAGGAGGAGGGCACGACCACAACGCCCTTCGACATGGTGATGCTCAACGACTTGGATCGTTTCCACCTGGTGATGGATGTCATCGACCGGGTGCCCCATCTCAGCTCGCGTGCGGGCCATGTGCGCCAGCTGATGGAGGATCGGCGGCTCGCGGCCAGGGCCTACACGAGAGAGCACGGCGAGGACCCCCCCGAGATTCAGGAGTGGTCCTGGCCGCAGTGAGTTGATCCCCACCCGCATCCTGGTCTGCAACGGCGGATCCAGCAGCCTCAAGCTGAGCGTGCTGGGCCAAGACGACGCCCTGCTCGCCGACCGAGAGGTGCCCGCTCAGGAGGCCGACCGCTCCCAGGAGGAGCTGGCCAGGGAGTTGGCCACGATGGGGCCGGCCGAGGTGGTCGGTCATCGCGTGGTGCAGGGTGGCTCCAAGTTCACCAAGGCCGTCGTGATCGACGATGGGGTGCTGGCCGGCCTGGCGGAGCTGGTCTCCCTCGACCCTCTGCACATGCCGCAAGCCTTAAGGGGGATTGGGGCCGCGCGGATGGCCTTTCCCGAAGCGGTCCAGGTCGCCTGCTTCGACACGGCCTTTCATGCCCGGATGCCGGAGGCGGCCAGGACCTATGCGCTGCCCGCCGCTTGGCGCCGACGCTGGGGCCTGAGAAGGCACGGCTTCCACGGCCTCTCCCATTCCTACTCGTGGCGCACCGCCTCACGCATCCTCGGCTCGGAGGACCTGCGGATGGTAACCTGCCACCTGGGGTCGGGAAGCTCACTGGCGGCCATCAGGCATGGACGCTCCGTCGACACCACGATGGGGTTCACCCCCCTGGAGGGGATCCCCATGGCGACCAGGTCGGGAAGCGTTGACCCGGGGCTCCTGCTGTGGCTCGAACAGGAGAAGGGGATCTCCGCGGATGAGCTCTCCGACGCGCTCGAGAACAGATCAGGGATGCTGGGGCTGGCGCGGACGAAGGACATGAGGGAGGTGGTCGAGCGGGCCGCCGAGGGCGATCCGGCAGCCTCGCTCGCGCAGGGTGTCTTCCTGCATCACCTGGTGCAGGGCATTGCCTCCATGACCGCCTCCCTGGGAGGGCTGGATGCCCTGGTGTTCACAGGGGGAATCGGGGAGAACTCAGAGGCGATCAGGCGGCTGGCGGTCGGGCGGCTCGGCTTTCTCGGGCTGGCGATCGATGAGCGGCGCAATCAGGAGCCGCCCGATGGTGCCCGCATCGAGCTTGAAGGCCGTTCCTCTCCCATCCTGATGGTGCGGGCCCGCGAGGACCTGGAGGTGGCGACCCAGGCCCGTCGCCTTCTGGCTGGTTAGCGCCGGCTGATCAGCCGATCTCGCCCAGGAACTCCCGGACACTCTCCGCCACCGCCGAGGGATGCTGCACGGGCAGGTCGTGGCTGCCGTTGACGAAGGCCACGCGAGCGCCCGCGGGCGCAGCCGCCTGCGCGTGCAGCGCGCGGGCCCGCTTCGTGGAGGTGCCCCGGGAGCCGTCGTCGGCCAGCAGGTAGAGCACTGGGCAGCGCACCTCCTTCCAGGCGTGCTCGAGGTCGAAGTCGTAAAGCGCCTCGGCTATCTCCATGTGACGGTTCAGGTCCAGACGCGGCCGCAACCTGGTGTCCTCACCCTCCTCAAAGTTGCCCATGATGGCGAAGAGCGCCGCATCCTCGCCGACCTCCTCGGAGATCTCGGAGGCGGCGACCAGCTGGCGCAGCTCCTCTGGGAAAAGGCCGTCCGCGGTTGGTGGCCGCATGCGCTCGCGAGCCTCCGCCCAGCTGTCCCCAAAGACCTGGTGCAGGTCGGCGACCCCGCCGTCCACGCACACGACCCCGGCCACCCCCTCCAGGTGGGATCCCAGCCAGAGGGCGACGGACGCCCCCCAGCTGTGCCCCACCACCAGCGGCTCTCTCACGTGCAATGCCTTGACCAGCGAGACGAGGTCCGCGCCCACCTCGGCGAAGGAATAGCCGCTCGGCGGCTTATCGCTTCTGCCGTGGCCGCGCAGGTCGGGGGCGATTACCCGGTGGGGCGGGGACAGATGCCGAGCCACCAGATCCCACCACCTGGCGTTGCTGGCCAACCCGTGGAGCGCCAGGATCGGGCGGTCAGTGCCCTCGAAGACTCGGCAGGAGAGCCGGACCGCGCCGGCCTTCACGAAGAGCTCGACGGGTGAGTCGGTGCCCGGTCGGCTGCTCATCGGTTCAGATGGCCTCGGAGAGGGAGGACATGAAGAAGCCGTCCACCCGCAGCGGGGGGGCCTTGACGTAGACCGAGTCCCCCATCTCGCGGGAGAGGGCGAGTTCCGCCCTTCCGATCTCGGTTGTCCTGGACAGGACCCTGACCGGGCTCTCATTGAACCGGAAGTTGTTGACAGCCCCCACAACCTCCCCGTTCTCGATCAGGAAGAGCCCGTCCCGAGTGAGCCCGGTCAGCAGCAATGAGGATGGGTCGACGTCCCGGATGTACCAGAACGAGGTGACCAGCAGAGATCGCCTGCTGGTGGAGATCATCTGTTCCAGGCTGGTGTCGGTGCCCCGCATCAACAGGTTCTCCGCGTCCGCGCGCACCGGATGGTTATGGTCCTGGGCCCAGCGGCGGGGGCAGATGAGGTCCTGCTGGACTCCTCGCTCGATCCAGCTGGTGCGCGGCGCCGCCATCCCGTTGTCGAAGATCGAGCTGTACTCGCTCGAGCGCACCGTCCTCACGAAGTCCGCAGCTGGCATCTCTGGATCTCCCGGATCGCTCTCAAGGGTCACCTCCCGGGAGTACATCTGCTCCCCAACCCGGGACGCGCCCCCGGCGGCGAAGACCGTACGGCCCTCGTCGGACCCCCTCGCGTGCATCTCCCAACCGAGCCGGATCAGCATGTCCGCCACCGCCGACGGCTCGAGGATGACCTCGTAGGGGCCCGGCGGAAGCTCCACCCTGCGCTTGGTCCATCCGAGGCGCGCCGCCAGGCGGGAGTACATCCGGGCCGCGTCGAGATCGTTCAGGGATCGGGCCATCCCGCCACTCCACACGCTGCTGAGGTGGTCCTTGGTCTTGAGGGTCATGCTGAGAGACCCCGTCGTCCTCCCACTTTGCAGGAGGACCCCGGTCCTGGTCCCCAGCAGCTCCGTCTGAGCGGAGGACTGCAAATACGCGTAGAGCTCGAGCCCATCGCGCCGGCTCGCCTCAAGGGCCGCCTCCAGGGCGGGGATCACGGCCGAGATGCCCTCATCCTCCACCGGCGGCTGTATGCCAGCCTGGCTCGCCGCCTCCAGCGGACCGAGCAGAGGCATGGCGTCCGGCGCGGGGGGCGAAGACTCCGCGCCCTTCGCCGCCTCCTCCGCCAGTCGAGTCACATCGGCAGCAGCCTGCACGTCGGCCGCCCTGACTCCGACCCGGTCGTCGGTGATTGCCGCCAACGCCGCCGAGGTGGAGTCCTCGCTTCCGCTGGTGGTCACGGTGTTGTTGGCGATCCGGCAGTTGGTGGAGCTGGCATGACTCGCCAGCACCACGGCCGCTCCCGAATCCAGCCCCTTTCCCACCACCTCTTCGAGCCTCATCCTTCGGCCTCGCCGCGCACGTTGAGCACGTTGATCTGCCGAAATAGGGCGGGCGGGCAGCCGTGCGAGACGGGAGCAACCTGCTCCGGTTGCCCCTTGCCGCAGTTCATAGCCCCCTCGAGGCGCCAACTCGATGGCCCTCCGATGCCAGCCATCCGCGCCCAGAAGTCGGGCGTCCGGGACTGGTAGGCGACATCGCGGAGCTGGCCTACGAGGCGGCCCTTGTGGATCCGGTAGAAGCGCTGGCCCGTGAACTGGAAATTGAACCGCTGCTGGTCGATCGACCAGGACTTGTCCCCCCAGATGTATATCCCCTCGTCCACCTGAGACAGCAGCTCCTCCAGGGTCGTGTCGCGCTCGGGATCCGGTTGCAGGCAGACGTTGGGCATGCGCTGCAGGGGGACGTGCGCAAAGCTGTCCGCGTACGCGCATCCGTTGGAGCGCGGCTGATCGAACCTCCTCGCCATCTGACGATTCAATTGGTATCCGACCAGAACTCCTTCTCTGATTATGTCCCAGCTCTGGGCGGACACCCCCTCGTCGTCGTAGGCGATGGTCGCCAGGCCGAACGGTTCGACCCGGTCGCCGGTCACGTGCATGAGGGGGGATCCGTAGCGCAGGGAACCGACGAGGTCCGGGGTGGCGAAGGTGGTGCCGGCGAAGTTGGCCTCATATCCGAGGGCTCGATCCAGTTCGGTCCCATGTGCCACCGACTCGTGAATGGTGAGCCAGAGGTTGGAGGGGTCCAACACCAGGTCCTTGGGACCGGGGGAGACGGATGGCGCCGCCAGCTTCTCGCGCAGAAGGTCAACCAAGATGGGGGCCTCGCGCTTGAAGTCGTGTTCGGTGAAGTACTCGAAACCGCGGCCGACCGGGCGCGACGATGACCTCATCGTCTCCACCATCCCAGAGCCCTCCTCGTCTGGGATTCCGACCTCGAGGACGGGATGGATCCGGGCCCTCTGCTGTAGGATCCGCGAGCCCTCGGTGCTGACGAAAAACCGATTCTCCTGCACCTGCAGGCTGTAGAACTCCGCGAAGCGGGCACCCGCCGCCAGGGCGGCGTCACAAGCCTCGAGCATGAGCCCCACCTTCTCGTCGTTGGAGACTGTGATCGGATTCACCGAGTGGGGGGCGACCCAAGTGTCCCGGTGGGGTGGCTCCTCCGCCAGCTCATAGCGCTCCGCGAGCAAGGGACGCAGGTCGCGGGCCATCCCACTAGCCCGCCCGACCGCTGCCGCGACGGCATTGGCGGTGAGCTCGCTGGAGGCGGCGAAACCGAAGGACCCGTCCACCACCACCCGGACCCCGAAGCCGCGAGGCTCAAACTCGCTCAGCGAGATGAGGTCGTGCTCCCGAACGTGAATCGCCTGGATCAGGTCGCGGTGGACTCTGATGTCGCCGTACTCAAGCCCTGGGACCGAGGACATCGCCGCGATCGCAGCGTCGGCAAGCGAGTCCAACGGCAGTTCCAAGAAGGTCGGGTCGGTGTCCGGCATGCTGCCCCCTTTGCGGCTCACTCCAAGCAAAACCCCCGGAGGATGGGGGACCAGCTGGCCCCCCATCCCTGCCGGGGGTTGTATCTCTGCGCTAGAAGAGTCTACTAAGGCACTTCAGGCGATGGAGCGCCGCCTCATGGTCGTGCCCACCACCAGCATCACGCCGCCGAGAAGGACGGCCAGCCCGGCGAGAAGGGCGGGCAGGAAGAGGTCCGCTCCCGTGTTGGGTGTGCTGGCGCCCAGCACCCCGCCCGATCCCTGGCCGGTTGTGTGCGCACCCAGCACCCCACCCGCCGGGGTGATCGTGACGGGCTCGCCGCAGGTCGTTGTCGAGTTGTTGTACTGGTCGTTGGTCGCGGTGAAGGTGACGCCCCAGTAGTAGGTTCCGGCCGCGGTCGGCGCGAAGCCGGTTCCGGGCGAGGTGACCGTCCAGGTCTCCGCCCCGTTGGTCATGGTCGGGGTGCCAAGGGTCCCATTGCCCAGGTTGTCCACCAGGTTGGCGGCCGTGCAGGCGGGACCGGTTGTCCCAGTTGGCTGCAGGTAGAGCGCGAAGCTCACGGTGTCCGCCGGCGCCGGCTCACTCATCGCGGGGTCGTAGTAGAGCCCGGTGATGGTCGCCGTGTCGCTGAGGTGGGTTCCGACCACGCCTCCCGCGCTGGGGACCGTGGTTATCGACGGGGTTCCCGCGGCCGCCACCTGCTCGCTCTGGCAGGCGCTCATGACAGCCGGCATCGCGCCATCGTTGAGGGTCGCCTGCCACTCGTAGGGGCCGGAGGCCGGCAGGGTCACGGCGGGAGACTTGGCCATCCCCTGAGTGATGGTCTCGTCAGGGCTCGTGTAGTAGGGAGTGGTCGTGCAGCTGGTGCCCTGGTAGAGGTTGAAGGTGACGGTCGGCGCCGGGGTCGTGTCGGGCACGTTGCTCACCATAGCGCTGTCCGAGAAGGTCCCGGTCACCGGTCCGACGCTGGGGCTGGAGGTGGTGGTGATCGTAGGAGCGTTGACGGTCACCTCCTCGGCGTTGCAGGCACTCTGCAGGGTCACCATTCCGCTCGGTGCCTGCGGGTCGGCGTAGTAGTAGTCCACCACCCAGCGGTAGGTCCCCGGGGTCATGTCCCAGCTCGGGTTCCACTTGCTCCAGACCTGGTTCGGCTGGGTGGTGGGGGGAGCCGTGACCGTGTACTCCGATGACGGGGTGAAGTGGATCGTCCCCGTGTTGCTCCAGTAGGGGATCTCCACCGACCTGAAGATGGCGGTGCTCGCCTGGCAGGTCGGGTCGTTGGGGCCGTTCAGCCAGAACTGGATCCACGGCGTCCCGGAGTCCCCGGACGGCCAGGCGTCGACAGCGTTCACCACGGTGGCCGAGTCGGACAGGGGCTGCCCCTCGACCGCGGTCTTCGGGGTCGGGGTCGTGTTCACCGAGGGCGGCGGCGCGACCACCCAGAGCTCCTCACTGGTGCAGCTGCTCTGGTCGACGATCGCGGGCCCGTTGTCGGGCTGCCGCGAGTTGTACGTGGCGATCCAGAAGTAGGTGGTGCCGGCGGCGGTCGTGGCGGGCACCTGGTAGGCGCCGTCCGAGGCTGCCAGCGACGACACCTCCTCCGTCAGGCTGCCCGTGGTCTGCTCGCTGGCGACCGGCACGGTGGCCGTGAATACGGGAGTGAGGTTGGCCGTCACTCCGGCCGACTGTTGACTGGAGCACATCTGCATGTAGGCGGAGGTTCCCTGGTAGAGGCCGAAGGTGACGGTCCCAGGGAGGACGTAGTACCCCGCTGTGTGCTCGGTCATGGTCGCCGTGTCGTAGGCGTACTGCCCCGCCATCACGTCGTTCGACTGGGTCCCCGGGTTGGAGGCGCTCGGCATCCCGGTCGCCGTGTAGGACATGGTCGAGACCGCGTAGTCCCAGGCACCGACCACGGGGGCCAGCATGGCGGCCCCGAGGCCCAACGCCCCTACGACCCCCACCCACCCGATCAGGCGGCGGCCCCGGGCCATCAACCCGCGCTGAGTCCGCTCACGTTGTCTCAACTGTCTCCTCCACACTTGATGTGCTGAGCCGCTCCTTCCCGGCCGACCCAGCACTCCCTTCCGATCCTTGGGTTCCTTTGGATTCCTGCCCCGCTGTACACGGTCCCCGCCTGAGCCCCGCCCCGCTGGGGCCAGGGCCAGCCCGGGATCACCGACCTTCCTCGGCAGCCCTCACCCAACTCGGGGCAACCAGATCCTGCCGATTCACGGTGAAGCTACTGTAACCGGTGCGTGACAGCGTGTGAAGAGGGGCGGCGAACTCCTGTAGACGTCGTAACTCGATAGTTACAGAAAAGTGAGCCGCCACACCCGTGGAAGGGTGGGCGCGCCCGACCACAGCCGGGATCCGATCTCAGCCGCTCGTCGCCTGCGCCGCCACGGGCCAGTAGACCCATGAACGCTGCCGCCGGCGACCCACGCTCTCGTCTTCAAGTGTGACTTCAGTCGGCTGTGACAGGTGGTGACAGCGCTCAGGGCCGGAGCGGGGCGCCGGCACGGCGACGCCCGCGGCGCCTCTCCCGGGCCGGGCATGGGGATGCCGCTTGATAGGATCATGAACATGGGCAAGGGTGAAGCCGGGGTTGGTTCGCTGGCCGCTGAGGCGCCCCCGCTTTCCACCTACTTCCTGGACAACGGCCTGGAGGTCGTCCTGAGCCCGGAGCGGTCCTCTCCCACGATTGGGGTGGGAGTCTTCTACCGAGCCGGGTTTCGCTTAGAGCCCGAGGGGCGCACGGGGTTCGCCCACCTCTTCGAGCACCTCATGTTCCAGGGCACCTCCAAGGTGCCCAAGCCCCACTTCGGCAATCTGATCAACTCCGCGGGGGGCCTGCTCAACGGCTTCACCCGCCACGACTACACCGCCTACTTCGAGGTGCTGCCCTCATCCGCCCTGGAGATGGCGTGTTACCTCGAAGGGGACCGGATGCGCTTCCTCGACATCAACGACGAGACGCTGCGCAACCAGGTGGACGTGGTCAAGGAGGAGGTGAGGGTCAATGTCCTAAACCAGCCGTACGGGGGCTTCTCCTGGCTCTGGCTTTCCCAGTACGCCTACTCGACGTTCCCCAACAACCACAATTACTATGGCGAGTTCTCGGATCTGGAAGCGGCCACGGTCGAGGACGCCCGAGAGTTCTACAGGACCTGGTACGGGCCCGGAAACGCAACCCTGGTGCTGGTCGGAGACTTCGACGAGACGGTGGCACGCGAACTGGTGCAACGCCACCTCGGCCCAGTGGAGAGCCGCGAGCGACCCCATCACCCGACCCTGGACGAGTCCCTGCCTCAGAGCAGGCGGGAGTTCCACCACACCGATCCTCTAGCCCCCACGCCCCAGGTGGCGGTGGGATACCCGACCGCTCCGTTCGGCCACCAGGACCACCTGCCCCTGGCTCTCGCCGCCCGACTGCTGACCGACGGCGCGTCCTCGCGCCTGCAGCGAGCGCTGGTTCAAGAGCGGCAGCTTCTCCTGCACATCGGCGGGGGGCCCCACTACCCCATCGGAGACTCCTTCGAGTTCGCCGGGCCAGCGCTCTTCACCTTCGAAGCCACGCCGCGACCAGGGGTGTCCACCGATGAGGCGGTCAGCGCTCTGGACGAGGAGCTGGCGAAGCTCGCGGACCAGGGCCCCTCGGACCCGGAGCTGGAGCGGGCCAGGAGGCGGGAGCTCAGCGCCTACCACGCCAACAACGACAGCAGGCTCGGCAGGCTGCGCGAGCTGGGGATCATGGCGGCGGTGCACCGCGCGCCCCAACTGGTGGACGAATTGCCGGAGAGGTTCTCCCAGGTGACCCCGGAGGACGTGGCTCGCTCCGTCCGCTCCTGGTTGCGCCAGGAGACCTCCAGCGTCCTGCACTGGGAGTGCTCCGGTAGCGGGGGACCGGGAAGGTGAACGGCCAACACCAGGTGCCTCTGCTGGCGGAGGAGGTGCCGAAGCCGCATTCCGTGCCCCCCTTGCACATCGGCGGGGTCTCCCGGGCCCGGCTTGACAACGGGGTGGACCTGATGGTGGTCCGCAGGCCCAGCGTCCCGCGCCTTGAGTTTCGCTTGACGGTGCCGGCTGGCGCCGCCCTCGGCCCATCCGCCGCGGTGTCCGAGCTGCTGGCCATGGGACTCCCGCTGGGCACTGCGTCCATGGACCAGGCGGAGCTGTCGGAGCGGATTCAAGATCTCGGCGGATCGCTTCAGGTGCACCAGGACCAGGACAGCCTGGTCGTTCAGGCAGCTGCGCTGGCCGAGGCGGAGGAGGATCTCTACACCCTGCTGGCGGAGGTGGTCCAGGCACCAGCCTTCCCCGCAGAGGATCTGGCCACCGAGAGGGCCAAGTTGCTCGAGGGGCTGCGTATGGCCAGGGCCACACCCCACTTCCCGGCTTCTGAGGCGCTGCAGCACGCGGTGTACGGGGACCACCCCTATGGAAGGCCCGAGCCCGGAGACACAGCGGTGAGGCGGACGGGGCGGCAGGCACTGCTCGACTTCCACCACCAGAGCTTCACGCCGTGGGCTGCCCAGATCACGGTGGTGGGGGCGGTGGAGCAGAGACGCACCGTGGCGCGGTTGCGGCGAGCCTTCGGGGACTGGAGCGGCCCCAAGCGCGTGGTCAGGGCTCCACGGGTGCGCGCTCTCCCAGCCGGCGACCTGCAGTTCATCGAAAGGCCGGGATCGGTCCAGACAGTCGTGATGAGTGCGCGCAGCGGACCCAGCCATGGGCACCCGGACCACGTACCCCTCACCCTGGCGACGGCCGTCCTCGGAGGGGGCTTCACCTCCCGGATGATGAACAACCTGCGCGAGGACAAGGGCTACACCTACAGCCCCCACGCCCGTCTCGAGAACCATCTCCGAGACGGGCTGGCCACGGCCACCATGGACGTTCGCAATGAGGTGACCGGCGCCGCCTACGCCGAGCTGCTGTACGAGCTGGCGCGGCTTTGCACGTCGGAGGTACCGGCCGACGAGCTGGAGACGACCAAGAGCTACCTGGCCGGGGTGCGCGTCATCATGCTGCAGACCCAGGCTGGACTGGCCAGTTCCCTCGCCCAGATCCGTGTCCACGGCCTGGATCACCACTACCTGGAGCGCTATTCCAAGCAGCTGCAGTCAACGACCGCGGGCGAGGTTATGCAAGCCGCCAGGCGCTATCTGGCGCCGACCGAGGTGACCACCGTGATGGTCGGAGATCCCGGTGCCAGTGAGGGGCTGGCCGCCCTCGGTCCAGTCCAGGTGCGCCGCACGACCAGGGTCAGGTAGCCCCGTTCGGGTGGTCCACCCGCGAGGCCCGGGGCCGGACTGGAGCCAGCGCTCGGTGACCTTGGGGGTGTGACGGAAACAGCAGCTGCAAGAAGTTCGAGAGGTGGTAGAGCCTGGGGTTGGCAACCCTGAGCCGTCCGCCACCGGCAAGCTGCAGTAGGGCCACCTCACCACAACGCGGCAAAGGTGAGGCTCCGCCGCTGAGTGAGTTGACACGGACTCCCATCGGGGCCAGCAAAGGAGTAGCTTGCGGCGAAGCCGCCGCGGCCGCAGCCGCATCCGTGGAACGATGCCCGGGCGTCCAAGCCCGGCCCTTGGCAACGAAAGCCGAACAGCCGTACTGGCTCAGTCTGGCCAAGCGCCGCTGGCTAGGGCATCCCAGTTCCCGACTATGGGCGACCCTGCGTGAGGTTGCGGGGGATCCCGCCGAGAGGTCTCTCACCGGGTGGACCACTCCGGCTAACACCCCTTGGCCGGTCTTCGCTCCGCCAGTGGCGCCCTAGCGAAGGCAAGTCCGCCCGCGTCGATAGCCCGAGACCCACACTGCCAACCCTAAGCGGCGGCCCATCGTCGTTAACTCCCGAAGGAGTAGTCCTGCGGGTAAATGATGTCGAACACATCCTGCGGGACCAGGCCCTTGAGGTTGCTCTTGTACATGGTGAACTGCAGCGGCACGTCCGGGAGGAAGAGGACCGGAAGGTTGCGGGCTAGGTAGTCTTGATAATTGAACAGCGCCTTGGTCTCCGATGCGGCGGAGCCGGCGACGTGGGTCTCATGGATATTGGCGTCGTTGATGGTGCTGGAGTAGTCTCCCCCATTGCTGGAGGAGCCGGTGGCGAACAGTTCGCCGCCGGTGGGAAGGTAGTCCGGGGAATAGGTCCAGGAGATACCCGCCACCATGGTCCAACTCCGGCAGGGATTGACGTAGCTGCAGCTGTTGAACATGGTGCTGATCACCTGGTTGAAGGGAGCCTGCGAGATGGTCACATCGATTCCCGCATGAAGCTTCCAGGTCGACTGGAGCGCCTCCATTTCGTTGGTAGTGGTGACGCTCCCGCTCGTCACCAGCAAGGGTAGGCTCGCAGTTTCGCGCAGGCTGATTCCGGCCCCGCACTCACCCGCTCCCGTCCCCGGGTGGGCGCAGTAGCTGGATCCACCAGGCTCCACGTTCCAGCCGTGTTCGCGGAGCAGGGTGACTGCCGCAGTCGGAGAGTACGGATAGATCAAGCTCTTGGCCTCGAGGGGACTCTCATCGGCATTGCCCGGGGGGTAGGTGGGCACTGGGCCGTTCTCAAGATTGCCATACCCCGCATCGAAGTCCTTGATGTCCTGGGGTTGGTTTATGAGCGACTGCAGCACCTGACGGAAGTACGCCTGGCGTAGTAGGGGCCCACTGGTGGGATTGGTGAAGTTGAGCGGCATGTAAACGAATCCGAACCCGTACCAGGGCGCAAAGGAATAACTTTGGCTGCGCTCCAACGAAGCCTTCTGGGGCAGGTCTTGCACGGGCATGTAGCCGATGGTCAGGCTACCTGTGCGCAGGGCGTTGAACTCCGCCGTGTCACTGGTGAACGGCTCTTCGACAAATGCAGAGATTGTCGGCTTGGGGCTGCCAGAGTAGTTCTTGTTGGGCGTCATCTTCACATAGCCGGAGGATGTGTACTGACTGAGGTGGAAGGGGCCATCGACCACCTGCCACAGCGGGTTGGTGTCGTAGCTGGCTGAGTTCTCAGACTGGCTGTTCAGGAACTGTGCGACCCCGAGGGCCCCACTGGTGCCGGTGCCCGGATTGGCGGGAAGGTACGAGTTGGCGGGCAGGCCGGCCGAGGCTGGCGCGAGCACACGAGCCTCAGCCGAGGCGTCGTAGTTGCCGACCGCGCCACCGGCAGCTAGCTTGTCCCAGGCGAAGCGGGGCAACGGGAATACCTGGCTCAGCTCGTTGTAGAGGAACCATGTTGGGTTGTAGGACGCGTTGAGCTTCATGGTCAGACTGTAGGTACCGGTGGCCGCATAGGAGATCACATTCTCGGGAAAACCACCGGCGACGGCCGCTCCCCAGCCCGGTCCCGGCGAGGTCGTGCTCCCGATCACCGGCGCTTGGGGATCGGTGGCAGCGCTGAGAAGGTTCAGCCACATGACCACGTCCCGGGCCGTGATCGGGTGGCCCGTCGACCACTGCCAATGCTTGAGGGAGATGTTCACCACGGTGTTGCCGTCGCTGAACGTGGGGACGTTCGCAATGCTGAGCTGGCGGTTGAGTACCGGTTGGCCGTGGTCTCCGAACCAGTAGAGAGGCAGGAAGAACTCATTGGAGAATTGGTAGAGATTCTGGTTCCCAAAATAGGCGCCAGGCATCATCGGGAAAATGTAAGTTGGGGTATCGGCAGGCAACTCGGCGAAGGTGACGGTGCCTCCATGGGTGGTGTGGGCTGTGGCGCTGTTGCCACACGCGCTCATGAGCAGCGCAGCCGCCAATACCACGGTGGCCAGACGGCCCGCCGCAGGCAGATGTGCTCTCCAGCCCGCCGAATGCCCCCGCACCCTCAGCATTCGCGGATGGTAGCAGAAGTCCCGCGCGAAAACCATCCCCCTAAGGATCGATGGCCGAAGTTGCGGTGGGCCCGAAGAGCCGGCTCAGATGCGCTCGGTGCAACAATTCCGGGGAAGCGACAGCGCTTGCATCCACCAAGCGGCCACCGATGTCGACCTCTGCGCGGTCCATGGAGGCCCCGAAATGCTGGGTATTGGCGGCCCGACTCGCCACCGCCGTCCTAGCGCCCTATGGTCTCGATGACTGTTCCCGTAACAGTTGGGCGCCCCGCCATCGGATGAGCGCCAAGGCCTGGCGCAGTGCAGAGTTGAAATCCCGCTGCTCCCAGAGTTGGCCCGGCGCCATCTCTGCTCTCAGCGAATCGCCTCAGCCAGCTGCGCGTATCGACCGTGCCAGCCGTCGTCGTAGCGCAGTAGGGAAATCGGCGTCACCTGGGCAGGTCCGGGTCAGCACTGCTGCTGTTCATCCCGCCAGTTCATGCCCCAAGCTTCCCCAGCCACTCCTGATCGCGGGTCCTGAGAGCTCACAGACCGCTCCGGATGAGCCAGGCCGTGAGCCCCATCACCGTCACCGCAGCCAGTGACCCGAAGACCGTCAGGTCGAGGGATGCGGCGTCTCCAACCCCGCCGAGGGCGAGTATCCCCATCCCCAGCAGGAGGCCGGCAACCAGCATGGCCGCCAGGCGTAGGCCAAGAAACCGGATGAGCGCCGGGGATGTGGAGCCTGCAACGCCGACATCGATCGACCAGAAGGAGAGCTCGGCCGCAGCCAGCGTCGCGACCCCCAGCATCGGGGCTGCAAGCAGGGGGCCTCTCTCCACCAACACCAGGGCCGCGGGGATGACCAGGGGAAAGATCGCCAGTCCGGTCACACTCTGCCACCTGAGCGAGAGCCCGGTCAGCAGCAGCAGCATGCCCAAACCCTGAGCGGGAAGGAGGAGGTCCAGGGGCAGCGTCCCGGCTTGGGTCGCGGTGTAGCCCACGATGGCACCGGCCAGCAGCAGGCTCCCAACGCCGGTCGTCAGGCGATGGATCGAGGGGCGAATCTTCGGTACTCCCTGGCCTGGGCGAGAACCGCCTCGAGGGGCTGATCGGCCCTCCAGGGCGAGATCGGGATCCCAGCTCCGATCAGCCGGTTGCGCCGGGCCTCGCGCAGCATGGTCCAGACCCTGAATGCCACCTCATCCACGGCCAGAGCGGCAGGCCCCAGCAATTTCTCCACGGAGATCTCCAACACCACCAGATCGAAGCCCCTATGGTGGAGGTCGACCAGCGCCCCCACGCTGCGGGGGTCCAGCAGGGGGGTGAGCGCGATCACGGTGGCCGCCGGAGGCAGGACCCTGACTGGGATGACGTCGATCTGACGCCAGGCGTAACTGGCGATCACCTCGGTGTCCAGTAGGGTCTCCACCACCCGATACAGGTGCTGCTGCCCCATGCCCGGCAGAAGCCAGCGCAGGAGGCCCCCAAAGCCCACCACCCCCACCCGGTCTCGCTCCCTGAGGTGACCCTCGGCGAGGGCGGTCGCGGCCCTGACCGCGAGGTTCAGCACGGACTCCCGGCCGGAGCTGAGCTCGCTGAAGCTGTCCAGGAACAGGATCACATCCGCATTGCGCTCCAGATGGAAGTCGTTGACAAATGGCGTCCCGGTCCGGGCGGTGACTCTCCAGTTGATCCGCCGCACCCTGTCTCCGGGCACGAAGGATCTGATGTCGGCGAACTCCAGGCCCTCGCCGTGCTGACGGGCGGTGCGATTGCCCGCGTACACCTGAGTACGCCGGGGCGGGACCAGCCGCCGCAGCCGCTCCCAGCTCGGATATACCCGCAACCGCTGAGGCTGTCCCACCTCCCCCGTGAACCGGATCAGCGATAGGGGATCGTGGGCGGTGAGACGGGCGGGCGGAATGCGGTAGACGCCCCAGCGCGGTGCCAGGACCTGCAGTTGGACCAAGGCACGGCGACCCGGGTTGGGCAGGAGATTTCGACTGGCGCCTCCATCGTGGGATGCGAGCCCCTCTGGAAGATCGAGGTCGACCCGCAAAAACCCGAGTCGAGAGGTGGCGGTCAGCTCCACTTCCACCTCGACCGGCTCCCCCTCGGTGGGCCGCCCTTCGGCGGCGCCGACGCTGCCCTTGAGCCCGGGCCTGGTGGCCAGTGCCGCCCCAACCACCAACCAGAGCGCGAAGGGAGCCGCCAGCGCCACCAGCGCCGGTCTTCCCAGCACGAGGGCGGCGACCAGCGCCGCCCCGACCAGGACCGTGTAGCTCAAGAGCCGGGCGGTCGGCCGGGCGGTCAAGGGTCCTGGGCCGCCACCGTGGGCGCGCGAGCGACGGTTGCGGGTGCGGCCACCCGCTCCAGGCACTCCTGGATGACGTCCTCAGCCCTCACGCGCTGGACCCAGAGCTCGGGGCGCAGGCTGATTCTGTGACAGAGTGCGGGGATCGCGATCGACTTCACATCGTCCGGAGTAACGAAGTCCCGCCCGGCCAGGGCGGCCCTGCCCCTGGACAGCTTGAGCAGGGCCAGCGACCCCCTCGGGCTCGCTCCCACCTGCACTCCAGGGTGGCTGCGGGTCGCGTTCACGATGTCCACCATGTAGTACTCGAGATCAGGGTCCACATGCACTTCCTCGAGCGCCCGCTGCATGCGCAGGAGCTGGTCGCGGCCGACCACCACACGCAGTTGCAGCTCATCGGCCCGCCGGCGGCGGCGGTTGTCCAGCATCCGCTGCTCCTCGTCACGGGAGGGGTAGCCCACCCCTATGCGCATGAGGAAGCGGTCCAACTGGGCCTCGGGGAGCGGATAGGTGCCCTCGTATTCGATCGGGTTCTGGGTCGCCAGGACCAGGAATGGGTGGGGCAGGGCCTGGCTCGTGCCCTCGATCGTGACCTGGCGCTCCTGCATCGCCTCCAGCAGGGCGGCCTGCGTCTTCGGAGGGGAGCGGTTGATCTCGTCGCCGAGCACGAGATTGGCGAATATCGGACCGTTGCGCATCTCGAAGTCGCCAGTCCTCTGATTGAAGATCGAGGACCCGGTTATGTCCGAAGGCATCAGGTCCGGAGTGAACTGGATCCTTGAGAACTGCAGATCGCTGGCCATGGCGAAGGAGCGCGCGATCAGGGTCTTGGCCAGACCGGGATAATCTTCCAATAGAACGTGGCCATCGGCCAGAAGCCCGAGCAGCACCAGCTCCAAGACCGGGCGCTTTCCGACAACCGCTCGCTCGACCTCGTCGAGCAGTGCCTGAGAGCCCTGGCGCAACTCCAGCAGATCGCTCAACGCGCCAGCTCCGCCAGCCGGTCCAGCAGCTCCACGATCTCGTCGCGCCTCGGGCCCCGCTCCTGGACCCCGGCATGGGTGGGGCCTTCCTGGAGCGCCATCTCGAACAATTTCGGGCCCAGGAGCTGCTCCGCCCGCTGCCGTTCGCGGCGCACGTCCACTCCCGCCCTGGCCAGGCGATCGGTCGTGATCTCGCGCAGCATCGGGCGCACCGAGCGATCGAAATCTGGTCTGCTCGCGCTCCCCGCGCGCAGGGAGTCGGCGACCGCCACCAGCTCGCTGGGCATCTCAGCCCCGCCCTTGCGCTTGGCGGAGCGGGGCCGGCGTGGCACCTGGTCCCCCAGCCCCCTGATCAGCTGGATGAAGAAGAACACCACCACCGCGCAACAGAAGAGGACGTACGCTCGCACCACGGTCTCGCGGGGCCCGACCCCCCGGAGGTAGAGCGCCCCCGCAGCCAGGGTGGCGAGCACCAAGAGCTCGATCGCCCCTGTTACGTGCCGTCTCAAATTTCCGCCCGCTCGCCGGTGATGGTGCACCCTCCTTCGGCCGCCTCAAAGTCGACAGCAGTGACCGGGATCCCCGGCGCCTCAGGATACAGGGCCAACCAGCGGATCAACCGGGTCGCCGCGGCTAATTGGCCAGGAGCTCGCGGCGCAGCGTCGAGAGGGCCGACTCCGCCTCTTGGCGCATCCCGAGATCAACCTCGTGGTCCGAGTAGCGGGCGGTGTGGAAGAGTTCGGTGAGACGCGCCAGGGTCGCGCGGTTGAGGTTCATACCCGCCAGGGCGCGTTCCAGATATTCGAGGTGAGTCTCGAATCTTTGACGCACGAGCCCCCGCTCCGCCAGCGAGCGCTCCAAGCGCGAGTATGCGAGTATCACGGCCTGCCTCGGGTCGCCGCCCGCGGAGAGCTCCTCCAACCCCCCATCCATCGCGAAGACAAGCTCCTCGGGCATCCCTGTTGGCAGCGTCATCCCGGCCATCTGCGACCGCCACCGGCTGCTCCTGCGCAGGAGGTAGAGGCCAGCGACGATGACCACCAGCACGGCCACGATGACAGACGCGAAAACGAGTTCGGAGCCCACCGGCACAGAGCCGTTGACGACCGGATGGGGCGCGTGCTCGGCTCCGGTCGTCCCCGGGGATATGCCGTGGAATGGCTTCTTTCTGCGCTTCAGACCAAGAATTAGGAACACCACCAGCGCGATCACCAGCCCGAAGGCCAGCGCCACCAGCTTGAGGGAGTCCTTCCTTGCGATCTTCACGGCCGGGCTCCCGGGCTTGCCGATGGTGCGAAAGTCGCGCCAGGGGAAGAAGACCAGCATTAGCACCAAGAGCAGCTCGACAGCACCGAGCAGGCCGATCACAAAGACCTGCCCCAACGCTCCGGTCAGCGGATTCTGGCCCGCCGCCTTGGCGGCGGGCGCAAGCAGCTGCTGGTGGTAGTGCGCCTGGGTGCCGAGCACCACGATGGCCAGGAGAACGACGAGGGCCACCGCGGCCCCCCCAGCCAGTAGCCATCTGGTCCGCTGCTGGCTCCCACCACCAACTTCGCTGGGAGATGGGTCGGGGTGACCGCGCCCGGGAGCGCTGTTCATCAGAGAGACAGTAGCACCGGCCCGACACGCCCGTGGGTTCTAAACCCAGGGCCGCCGGCCGGCGCCCACCCGTCGACTCGGCCGGTGGACCCGACCAAGCGACGACGTCCGGCCCGGTGTACCAGGGCCCACATTGTCATCGCGCGCTCATCAGCTGCTCTCCTTGCTGAGCGGCTCCTGTTCGTGGTCTGCTGGCGGTCTCGAAGGGCGCCCGTGGTGGCATGGGCACCGGTGTTCCGGCTCCTTGCTGGAATTCCAGCGATCGTCACCGGGGTCCGGGCCCGGTAACTGGATCACCCCGGGGTTGGGACGCCGCTCGCCGCAGTGGGCGGCGCCGCAACGCTGGACCCGCCCCCCTGCAGGCGCCAGGCGCCCAGCAGGATGGCCGGGCCCAGCCAGAAGGCTGCGGCGAAGTAGTAGTCAAACCCCCGGGTGCTGAGAATCAGGCTGCCCCACACAAGCCCAGCCATCGCCCAGCGCCACCTGGGGAATTTAAAGGCCACCACCGCGCAACTCAGCACGGCCAGAAGTGGAGCCACCAGATAGACGTGCGACCAGGGCGCTGCCAGAGGAAATGCGATCGCCAGCGAACTCCCCTCCGGAAAATAGGGGAGGGTCAGGAAATGGACTATCTCCGCAAACAGCGCGTGGTCCCAGATCCACCAGGGAACAACCCCCACCAGGGTCCCCCCGGCGAGCCATGCCAACCGCTGACGCAACAGCGGTTCCCGAGCGACTATCGCCAGGTAAACCGGGGCCACGATCCAGGTCAGTTGATTGGTGCAAATCGCCGCCGCCAGCGCCAGGGCACTGATTCGTCGCTGCTGGATCTGAGCGAATGCCAAGGCCAGCAAGAGGTAGCTGATCAACTCCGGATCCCAGCCCAGGCTGAAGGTGTAACTCAGCGTTCCCAACGCCAGAACCTGCCACGCCAGTAGGGCCTGCCACCCTAAAGGCCTGTTGCCGCGCCAAGCCAGAGCCAGAAGAATGAGACACACGGTCATCACCCAGAGCCAGATGGCGGTCCAACCCTGGAAGGCGACCGGAACCACCAGAAGGGTGGCGTCGGGAGGATAGCCATACGGCGGAAACCCTGCCGTGGAGCCCGATCGTTGATCGGCGATCTCGACGGGTCGCATCACCGCAGGTGGGGGTACCACTCGGAGCCGGGCGAACGGACCACTCTTGAGCGGAGTCAGGTAGCCGGTCCTGCTGCCGAGCTCGGCCGCGCACTGCGGCTCGTAAAGGGCGTAAGGGTTGTCTCCATGGAGCAGGGAGCGGGCGGCACAGGTGATGGTCAACGGTTGGTCCGCAAGGATCTTCGTGCTGGCCAAGCTCAGGCCGAGCTGGGACGCGCCGAGAAGAAGAGCGGCCAGCAGGAGCAGGCGCCGGGACTGCCGGCTCAGTGTGAATCTCACGCGCCCGCACCACGGGTCTGGCCCTAGGGCGTTGGCCACCATGATCAGCGACGGGACTGGCTCCATTGGTATGAGCCAGGCAGGCAGAGAGAACTTGACAACGACGACCGTGATGACCTCGCCCAGGACCAGCCATAGGAGCAGGGCGGCCAGCCCCTGCCAGGCCCGTGGCGAGAGACTGTCCAACTGTCGCCTGCGGCCCTGGTCTGCAGCGGAACCGTCCGCTGCTTCGGGCACCGCCGCCGTCAAGGGCTGATCCTGACCGGCGCGGCCAGCACGGTGGGACCCGGCATCCTCAAGAGGACGCCGATGACTGTCCAGCGCCCTGCCGGAGGGGTGGTTCTCCCTCGGGGTCCATGGCCGATGGCACGGATCCGACCATCCGCCCCAACCCCGCCGGTGGAAAGAGGAAAGGATCCAGGCCCCGGGGCGCAGCTCCTAGTCCACCCCACAGGAAATGGCCTGCGTCCATCCGCTATTGCTACCAACCGACTGTGCCCGTCGGGGTTGTCACTCAGCGGCTTCAAAACGCGTTGCTGCCGCCATGCAGGTGCGGCGCTCTCGCCTCCGGCCGCCGCAGCACTCCTGTCTCATCCGCCGCGCGGCAGACGGCCGGCTCTAGGGCCGGTCGCCAACCATCCGAGCAAGCCGCCTCCCCGCCAAGTGTGCCGCAACCGCAGCAGCGCCGCTCTCAAGGGGACGAGCCGGACCAGTGCCAAGGCGATCAGCAGCAGCACCAGGTTGCGGAAGAGAAGGACGATCAACCCCGGCGGAGCAAGTCTTGACACCGAGGCAAATAGATAGGGGAATTCCGCCTGCGTCAGCAGGGCCGCGAGCAGCCCCAAGAGGACCAGCGCTGCGCCCTTTCGGCTGGGCACCTCCAAGCACGCGGCGACGACCAACACCGGCAACAGATCCAGCAGATACTGGGGGGAGAGGACCGGGGTCGCACACAATCCTACGGCCACGGCGCAGGCGATCGCGGTGGCCGGATACTTGCGATCCCAGGCGAAGAGGAGCGAGCTGCCGAGCACCAGAGCCGCTCCGAGCAGCGTTGCCACTAGGGCTATCACGGAGGCGTCCGGCGCAGCGATCTCCCAGGAGGCGAGCTTGCCCAGATAGGGGTGGACCGGCACCAGGTGACTGAGGAGGATCGCGAAGCTGGCGGGAAGGCTCTCGATCTCCATGGCTCGGTGGACGCTGGCCAACGCTCCCGTTACCTCGGCCCCGCGCGACCAGACCAGAAATATCAAGAACACCACGAGTGCCGGGAAAACCCCCACAGCTAATTCACGGAGCCGTTCACGGAGCGTCGCCGGGTCGTCCGGATCTGGAAGCAGACACCAGAGTCCTACCGGCACCGCGGCTAAGACGGCGGTCTCCTTCACAAGTACGGCCAGCGCCACCAGGGCCACGGCTAGAACCCTGCGCCGGTCAATCAGTGCCAGGGCTGACCCGGCGACCAGAAGACCCTGAATACCGTCGACTCGAGTGAGGAGGGTGGGGCCGATCGCCAGCAAAAGGACGGCTGTCAACATGCCGATTGGAGCCACGGCGCCGAGTCGGCGGGCCCACGCTCCGAGAACAACCGAGCCAGCTCCGATGAGAACCAAAATCTCTATGGCGAAGCCCAAATCGTAGTAGCTGCCTGCCAACGCCGGAGGCAGGGTGATGAGCAGAGTCAGGGGCGGATAGAGGTAGGTGAGCCGTTGATCCGGAAAGCTCATGAACCCGGGCAGATATGGGACGTGCCCTTGCAGCAAGCCAAGAGCGCCGTGGCTTAGGTAAATGACGTCGGGTATCGCGCTCCCGACCAAGGTGTAGAGCGAAAAGAAGTGCAGCTCGGTGGGAATTAGCGTCCCGAGCGCGAGCAAAAGGAGAGGCAGTCTGAGGGTGCGCACGAGGCGGACCACGGGATTTGCTCCTCGCAGCAGCACCGCGCGCCGCTCGGCGGCCACGGTCCGACTCGACGACGACGAAAGCTCACTCTCGGCCGGATTGCCGACCGTCGCCATGTTCAGGCCTCCTGGATCAACGGACGGGTCCATGCGGCGCTTGTCAGTATGGAGCCAACGATCACCCCCATGGACTCGATCCAGCCTATGGTGACCTAACTGCCACCGGGAGGCGACTTGGCCGCGACAGGTCAGGAAGAGACCGCCACAGGGATCAGGGCATCAGCTCTCCCAAACTTGGGAGCTCGGCGCTCCCTGGTCTCGAAGAGGGAGCAGGCTCCACCCCTGGCGGCCCCACGACGGGCTCGGGGCGGCATCCCGGGAGCCTAATCCGGGTGGGACTATCCGGGGGCGTCCCGAGATGCCCCCGGCCCGTGGCAGCCGACGCCGGCCAAGGCCCACTCCGCTACCTGGCACAGAAACAGGCGCGAGCCACCGCGGACTGGGCGGTTCCACCGGTCGCCGTCACCCCCCTCTGCCCCATTCGTCACCGGTTGGGGAACGGTGGGCGAAGCAGGATTCGAACCTGCGACATCCTCGGTGTAAGCGAGGCGCTCTACCACTGAGCTATTCGCCCAGGAACGACTCCGGCGTACGTCCCGCTCTCCGCCCTGGGTCCGGCTTCATCTGCTCTGGGTGGAGCAGGTACACCTCCTGGACGACCAGCACCCTTTCCAGGACCGCAGTCGGGGTCTCCTTCGGCAGGATCGCTATTCCCAGTTTCTTGAGGCGGCCACGCACCGACTCCGGCACGTGGCGCTCCCCGGACAGGTTGAGCTCCTCCAGAACCTCCAGAGCCTGATCGAGCTCAATCAGCCTTGAACGGCGGGTCTCCCGGACCTGTCCCGGCTCCTCCTGCCAGTGCAGCTGGGCAGCAACCCTCAGCCGCTCTCCTCGTTGTCGCTCACTCTCGGTCACCACTTGTCAGTAACCGGTAATGATGCGCCTAAGCAGGCTGCGCCGTCCAGGCCATCAGGCAACGGCGGCACCCAAGTTCAGATCGGCAAGAGCCCCCGTCTCGGGCCGAAGCCCCAAGGCATGGGCCACAAACGGCGCCACCAGATCGGCCAGCGCCTCGACCCGAAGGTCGGCTGTCGCCCCACACTGCTCCAGAGAGGCTGCGGCGCGCCCCTCGATCCCGCAGGGGACGATCAG